>CAJNCM010000001.1:0-300000 GCA_905221285.1 bacterium | reverse complement strand
AGATATCAAGTTATGGGGCATTTGGTTTCTTTTTATTCTGCTGGCTATTGGTCTGAATTGGTTAACTTATTCCTGTTTCAAAAAAATGCTTCGCTTGAGACGAGAACTAGGGAAGTCTAAAGGCGGCAAGCATTGATTTATATTGGTAATAACATTTAATAGAACGAAACTAAAAAAAACAATTTCAAAGAGGAGGTGTCGATGATGAAACTGTCCTTTAATTGGTTTCATTTGATACTCTTATTTCCTTGCTTTTACTTTTTTTATTGGATAGACAATGCTAACAGAAACAGTAAAATTTTCCCCATCTTCTACTATTTTTACTGGATTTATATTTCCCTTTTAGCTCTGTTTAGCATGGATATGACAATTTTTTCATTCTTATTTTTCCCTCTTGTTCTGCAACATGAATCAGATGCTAGTACTTGGGGTGTTTGGTTGCTTTTGATAGTCTTATCACTAGGCAGTGACTGGTTAGATTATATCTTTTTCAAAAACATGCTTAGACTAAGAAAGGAGTTAGGAAAGTCTAAGGGCGAAAGGCATTGATTTATATGGTTTTTATTGATAGGAGGTAGCTTATGACACGTCTAAAATCATTTATTACACGCTATTCCAAGGTCTATATTGGTTTAGTTCTGTTGATCTGGATTGCTTTCTTCTTTCTTCCTTGGGGCAGTCCGATTCTGGGGGGAAAGATTGACCTCTTGAGCATTCAAAAAATCTTACTAGTTTTTGGAATTCTGTCCATTTTGATGGCCTTCTTATCCAAGAAAGTCAGTCTCTTTGTTTTTGGACTTATCTGCTGTCTTTCCCTTTGGATTAATCTATTTATCCTATTTGCC
Organism: bacterium; assembly: GCA_905221285.1. GTDB lineage: Bacteria > Bacillota > Bacilli > Lactobacillales > Streptococcaceae > Streptococcus. The sequence goes on along the minus strand of CAJNCM010000001.1, from coordinate 299,155 downwards.
ATTTTGCCGATTTTTGGCAATTAAAGTATCATAAAAGTCAGAGAGGTTAGCTTGGAAACTAGCCTCTTTTTCCTTTTCGAAATGGGGATTCTTCCTTGAAAATAATCAGTAATTGTGCTAAAATTAAAAGAACATTCTAAAATATTCGGAATTTAAAGTAAGGAAAAACATGGCTAATATTTTAAAAACAATTATCGAAAATGATAAAGGAGAAATCCGTCGTCTGGAAAAGATGGCTGACAAGGTTTTCAAATACGAAGACCAAATGGCTGCTTTGACTGACGACCAACTAAAAGCAAAAACAGTTGAATTTAAAGAACGTTATCAAAATGGAGAATCACTGGATTCATTGCTTTATGAAGCATTTGCGGTTGTCCGTGAGGGTGCCAAACGTGTCCTAGGTCTCTTCCCATATAAGGTTCAGGTCATGGGGGGAATCGTTCTTCACCATGGTGACGTGCCAGAGATGCGTACAGGGGAAGGAAAAACCTTGACTGCGACTATGCCGGTATACCTCAATGCTCTTTCAGGTAAAGGGGTCCACGTAGTTACGGTCAATGAATACCTATCAGAACGTGACGCGACTGAGATGGGTGAATTGTACTCATGGCTTGGTTTGTCAGTAGGGATTAACTTGGCTGCCAAATCTCCAATGGAGAAAAAAGAAGCCTATGAGTGTGATATTACCTACTCAACCAACTCAGAAATCGGATTTGACTACCTTCGTGACAACATGGTTGTTCGCGCTGAAAACATGGTACAACGTCCGCTTAACTATGCCTTGGTCGATGAGGTTGACTCAATCTTGATTGACGAGGCGCGTACACCTTTGATCGTATCAGGTGCTAACGCAGTTGAAACTAGTCAGTTGTATCACATGGCAGACCACTATGTAAAATCTTTGGACAAAGACGACTATATCATCGATGTGCAGTCTAAGACTATTGGTTTGTCTGATTCAGGGATTGACAAGGCTGAAAGCTACTTCAAGCTTGACAATCTCTATGACATCGAAAACGTAGCTCTTACTCACTTTATCGATAACGCCCTTCGTGCCAACTACATTATGCTTCTCGATATTGACTATGTGGTGAGCGAAGAACAAGAAATCTTGATCGTTGACCAATTTACAGGTCGTACCATGGAAGGTCGTCGTTATTCTGATGGATTGCACCAAGCCATTGAAGCCAAAGAAGGTGTGCCAATTCAGGATGAAACTAAGACATCTGCCTCAATCACTTACCAAAACCTTTTCCGTATGTACAAGAAATTGTCTGGTATGACGGGTACAGGTAAGACTGAGGAAGAAGAATTCCGTGAAATTTACAACATTCGTGTTATTCCAATCCCAACCAACCGTCCTGTTCAACGTATTGACCACTCAGACCTTCTTTATGCAAGTATCGAGGCTAAGTTTAAGGCGGTTGTCGAAGATGTTAAGGCTCGTTACCAAAAAGGTCAACCAGTCTTGGTTGGTACAGTAGCGGTTGAAACCAGTGACTATATTTCTAAGAAATTAGTCGCAGCTGGCGTTCCTCACGAGGTCTTGAATGCCAAAAACCACTATAAAGAAGCCCAAATCATCATGAATGCTGGTCAACGTGGTGCTGTTACCATTGCGACTAACATGGCCGGTCGTGGTACCGACATCAAGCTTGGTGAAGGGGTTCGTGAACTTGGTGGACTTTGTGTTATTGGTACAGAACGTCATGAAAGCCGTCGTATCGATAACCAGCTTCGTGGACGTTCAGGTCGTCAAGGAGACCCAGGTGAGTCACAATTCTACCTATCTCTTGAAGATGACTTGATGAAACGTTTTGGTTCTGAACGCTTGAAGGGAATCTTTGAACGCTTGAACATGTCTGAAGAGGCCATCGAGTCTCGTATGTTGACGCGTCAGGTTGAGGCGGCGCAAAAACGTGTCGAAGGAAATAACTACGATACTCGTAAACAAGTCCTTCAATACGATGACGTCATGCGTGAACAACGTGAAATTATCTACGCTCAACGTTACGACGTCATCACTGCAGATCGTGACTTGGCACCTGAAATTCAGGCTATGATCAAACGTACGATTGGTCGTGTCGTTGATGGTCATGCGCGTGCCAAACAAGATGAAAAACTAGAAGCAATTTTGAACTTTGCTAAGTACAACTTGCTTCCTGAAGATTCTATTACGATGGAAGACTTGTCAGGCTTGTCTGATAAGGCCATCAAGGAAGAACTCTTCCAACGTGCCTTACAAGTTTACGATAGTCAGGTTTCAAAATTACGCGATGAAGAAGCAGTTAAAGAGTTCCAAAAAGTCTTGATTCTACGAGTGGTAGATAACAAGTGGACAGATCATATCGATGCCCTAGATCAATTACGTAACGCGGTTGGACTTCGTGGCTATGCTCAGAACAACCCTGTTGTTGAGTATCAGGCAGAAGGTTTCCGTATGTTTAATGACATGATTGGTTCGATTGAGTTTGATGTGACACGCTTGATGATGAAAGCACAAATTCATGAACAAGAAAGACCACAAGCAGAACACCATATCAGTACAACAGCGACTCGTAATATCGCTGCCCACCAAGCAAATATACCAGAAGATTTGGATTTGAGCCAGATTGGACGGAATGAACTTTGCCCATGTGGTTCTGGTAAGAAGTTTAAAAACTGTCACGGTAAAAGACAATAAAATGAGATAGTTTAGAGGCGGATACCTTGTGAAAAGTAAATTTTTACTTGGTATCCGTTTGATTTATAAGGAGATGAGTTATGGTATTTACAGCAAAAAGTCCTAAAATTAATATTGAAGAAGTTCGTGCCTTATCAAAATTAGAAGGTCAAGCTTTGGAGAGAAAATCACAGCGCGATCAAGAGCTAGAAGCCATTATACGTGGAGAAGACCAGCGGATTCTCTTGGTAATCGGGCCATGCTCATCTGACAATGAAGAAGCTGTTCTTGAATACGCTAAGCGTTTGGCAGCTTTGCAAGAAGAAGTGGCAGACCGTATCTTTATGGTTATGCGTGTTTATACTGCTAAACCCCGTACCAACGGAGATGGCTATAAGGGCTTGATTCACCAGCCTAATGCGACAGAAGCCCCTAGCCTCATCAACGGAATCAAAGCCGTTCGACATCTTCACTATCGTGTCATCACAGAAACAGGCATGACAACAGCTGATGAAATGCTTTATCCTGAAAATCTTCCGCTTGTGGATGATTTGATTTCTTACATGGCGGTTGGTGCTCGTTCTGTTGAAGACCAGCAACACCGCTTTGTGGCAAGTGGGGCAGATTTTGCGACTGGGTTTAAAAATCCGACATCTGGAAATCTCAATGTTATGTTTAATGGGATTTATGCTGCTCAAAACAAACAAAGCTTCCTTTTTCTAGGGAAAGAAGTGGAAACAACTGGGAACCCGCTTTCGCACGCCATTCTTCGTGGAGCAATCAATGAATATGGTAAGAATATTCCTAACTACTACTATGATAATTTGATGGATACCATTGCTCAATATGAGAAAATGGGCTTGGAAAATCCCTTTATCATTGTGGACACCAATCATGACAACTCTGGCAAGCAATATATGGACCAGATTCGAATTGTCCGCCAGACCTTGATTAATCGTGATTGGAATGAAAAGATCAAACAGTATGTTCGTGGCTTTATGATTGAGTCTTATCTGGAAGACGGTCGTCAGAACGAACCAGAAGTATTTGGCAAGTCTATCACGGACCCTTGCCTTGGCTGGGAAAATACAGAAGCTCTTGTCAGAGAAATCTACCAAACGCTAGGAGAATAAGATGGCATTTATTGAAAAAGGTCAAGAAATCGATATTGAAGCAATTAAGGCAGAAACTCAATTGTCTGCGGAAGCCTTGCGACTAAAGGAGCGTCGTGATAGAGAATTGGCAGACATTATTTCAGGGGAAGATGACCGTATCCTTTTGGTGATTGGTCCTTGCTCTTCTGACAATGAAGAGGCTGTCTTGGAATATGCCCGCCGTTTATCTGCCTTGCAAAAGAAGGTGGCGGACAAGATTTTCATGGTTATGCGTGTTTATACAGCTAAACCTCGCACCAACGGAGACGGTTATAAAGGTTTGGTTCACCAACCAGATACTTCTAAGGCTCCAAGCCTGATTAACGGTTTGCAGGCTGTGCGCCAGTTGCACTACCGCGTGATTACAGAGACAGGTTTGACAACGGCAGATGAGATGCTTTATCCGTCAAATCTGGTTTTGGTAGATGATTTGGTCAGCTACCATGCTGTAGGAGCTCGTTCTGTGGAAGACCAAGAGCACCGCTTTGTGGCTTCAGGAATTGATGCACCAGTCGGGATGAAAAATCCAACATCAGGAAATCTTGGGGTTATGTTTAACGGTATTTACGCTGCTCAAAACAAACAAACCTTCCTCTTCCATGGTCAAGAAGTTGAGACTTCAGGAAATCCCTTGGCCCACGTCATCCTTCGTGGCGCAGTCAATGAATATGGGAAAATTGAGCCTAACTTTTACTATGAAACTTTGCTAAATGCTATTGAACGCTATGAAGCCATGGGACTTGAAAATCCCTTTATCCTCATTGACACTAACCATGATAATTCCGGTAAGCAATATATGGAGCAGATTCGAATTGTTCGCCAGACCTTGCAAAATCGTGATTGGAATGAGAAGATTAAAAAGACAGTTCGAGGCTTTATGATTGAATCTTACCTAGCAGATGGTCGTCAAAACCAACCAGAGGTCTTTGGTTGCTCCATTACCGATCCTTGCCTAGGTTGGGAAAATACAGAGGCCTTGGTAGAAGAAATCTATGCTACCTTGACAAAATAAGTGAAAAGGATGGAGTTGGGGAATCTCAACTCCTTTTGATGAGAATGATAGTTGGACACGGAATTGATATCGAAGAATTGGCTTCGATAGAAAGCGCAGTTACACGACATGAAGGATTTGCCAAGCGCGTGCTGACAGCTAAGGAAATGGAGCGCTTCACCAGTCTCAAAGGGCGCAGACAAATGGAATATTTAGCTGGTCGCTGGTCGGCTAAGGAGGCCTTTTCCAAAGCTATGGGAACGGGCATTGGCAAGCTCGGTTTTCAGGATTTGGAAGTCTTGAACAATGAACGCGGGGCGCCTTATTTTAGTCAGTCACCGTTTTCAGGAAAGATTTGGCTGTCTATCAGCCACACAGATCAGTTTGTGACAGCCAGTGTCATTTTGGAGGAAAATCATGAAAGCTAGTCCACATAGACCAACCAAGGCTCTGATTCATCTGGGAGCTATTCGACAAAATATTCAGCAAATGGGGACTCATATCCCTCAAGGAACGCTCAAATTTGCAGTAGTCAAGGCCAATGCCTATGGGCATGGGGCTGTTGCTGTTGCGACGGCGATTCAGGATGAAGTTGATGGCTTTTGCGTTTCCAATATTGATGAAGCCATTGAACTCAGACAGGCTGGACTTAGCAAGCGAATCCTCATTTTAGGAGTTTCTGAAATCGAAGCTGTTGCTCTAGCTAAAGAATATGATATCACCTTGACTGTGGCTGGACTGGAGTGGATTCAATCACTCTTAGATAAGGAAGCGGACCTAACAGGTTTGACAGTCCACCTCAAGATTGATTCAGGAATGGGACGGATCGGTTTTAGAGAAGCAAGTGAGGTTGAGCAGGCTCAAGCTTTGCTCCAACAACACGGTGCTGGTGTTGAAGGAATTTTTACCCACTTTGCTACTGCAGACGAGGAATCAGATGACTACTTTAATGCCCAGTTAGAACGGTTTAAAACTATTTTAGCCAGTATGAAAGGTCTTCCAGAGCTGGTTCATGCTAGTAATTCGGCAACGACCCTTTGGCATGCAGAGACTATTTTCAATGCGGTCCGTATGGGAGATGCTATGTATGGTCTTAATCCTAGCGGAGAGGTTTTGGACTTACCCTATGACTTGAAACCAGCCTTGACTTTGGAGTCTGCTTTAGTTCATGTTAAGACAGTTCCAGCTGGAGCTTGCATGGGCTATGGAGCTACTTATCAGGCGGATAGCGAGCAAGTCATCGCGACGGTTCCAATTGGTTATGCGGATGGTTGGACACGTGACATGCAGAATTTCTCCGTCTTGGTAGATGGGCAAGCTTGCCCAATCGTCGGCAGGGTTTCGATGGACCAAATCACCATTCGTCTGCCTAAGATTTATCCACTGGGAACCAAGGTAACCTTGATTGGTACCAACGGGGATAAGGAAATCACAGCTACTCAGGTAGCTGTCTACCGTGGCACTATTAACTATGAGGTTGCTTGTCTCCTCAGCGACCGTATTCCGAGAGAATTTTATTAAAAAGAAAGGAGTGGAGCATGAATCTACATCAACCCTTGCATGTCTTACCTGGTGTGGGACCAAAGTCAGCAGAAAAATATGCCAAACTAGGAATTGAAAATTTGCAAGACCTCTTGCTCTACTTTCCTTTCCGTTATGAAGACTTCAAAACCAAGCAAGTATTGGAATTAGAGGACGGGGAGAAGGCAGTCCTATCTGGTCAAGTCGTGACTCCTGCCAGTGTCCAGTATTATGGATTCAAGCGCAATCGTCTGCGTTTTAGCCTCAAGCAGGGAGAAGTCGTTTTTGCGGTGAACTTCTTTAACCAGCCCTATCTAGCTGATAAAATAGAGTTGGGAGCAACCCTTGCTGTCTTTGGAAAATGGGACCGAGCCAAGGCTAGTCTGACTGGGATGAAGGTCCTAGCTCAGGTGGAAGATGACCTCCAACCTGTTTATCGCTTGGCTCAGGGAATCAGTCAGGCCAGTCTGGTCAAGGTTATTAAGACGGCCTTTGATCAGGGATTGGACCTCTTGATTGAAGAAAATCTGCCCCAGTCTTTACTTGATAAATACAAACTCATGTCCCGTTGTCAGGCCGTTCGTGCTATGCATTTTCCTAAAGACTTGGCAGAATACAAGCAGGCCCTTCGCCGTATCAAGTTTGAGGAACTCTTTTATTTCCAAATGCAATTGCAGACGCTCAAGTCTGAAAATAGAGTTCAGGGAAGCGGTCTGGTTCTGAATTGGTCTCAGGAAAAAGTAACAGCTGTTAAAGAAAATCTACCTTTTGCCTTGACACAAGCTCAGGAAAAGAGTTTGCAGGAAATTTTAACCGATATGAAGTCGGATCACCACATGAATCGTCTCCTACAAGGGGATGTGGGGAGCGGAAAAACGGTGGTCGCTGGCTTGGCCATGTTTGCGGCGGTGACAGCTGGCTACCAATCAGCCCTCATGGTACCAACAGAAATCCTTGCAGAGCAACATTTTGAGAGTCTACAGAGTCTCTTCCCAGACTTGAAACTGGCTCTTTTGACAGGTTCCTTGAAAGCTGCAGAAAAGAGAGAAGTCTTGGAGACTATTGCCAAGGGTGAGGCTGATTTGATTATTGGAACTCACGCTCTAATACAGGATGGGGTGGATTATGCTCGTCTGGGCTTGATTATCATCGATGAGCAGCACCGCTTTGGTGTAGGGCAAAGGCGTGTTCTGAGAGAAAAAGGCGACAACCCAGATGTCCTCATGATGACGGCGACTCCCATACCACGAACCTTGGCTATCACAGCCTTTGGAGATATGGATGTTTCCATTATTGACCAGATGCCAGCAGGACGAAAGCCTATTGTGACTCGCTGGATCAAACATGAGCAATTGCCTCAGGTCTTGACTTGGTTAGAGGGGGAAATCCGAAAAGGTTCACAAGCCTATGTCATCTCTCCTTTGATTGAAGAATCAGAAGCTCTGGATTTGAAAAATGCCATTGCCTTATCAGAGGAATTGACGGCTCATTTTGCAGGTAAGGCAGAAGTGGCTCTTCTACATGGTAAGATGAAGAGTGACGAAAAAGACCAGATTATGCAGGAGTTCAAAGAGAGAAAAACGGATATTCTGGTGTCGACGACGGTTATCGAGGTTGGAGTTAATGTTCCCAATGCAACAGTTATGATCATCATGGATGCCGATCGCTTCGGGCTCAGCCAGCTTCACCAGCTCAGAGGTCGTGTGGGTCGGGGAGATAAGCAGTCTTATGCAGTTCTCGTTGCTAATCCCAAGACGGATTCTGGGAAAGACCGCATGCGCATCATGACAGAAACCACCAATGGATTTGTTCTTGCGGAGGAAGATTTGAAAATGCGGGGTTCGGGTGAGATTTTTGGAACCAGACAGTCAGGTCTTCCAGAGTTCCAAGTGGCTGATATTATAGAGGATTTTCCGATTTTAGAAGAAGCCAGAAAGGTTGCAAGCTACATTAGTTCGATAGAAGCTTGGCAAGAAGATCCAGAATGGCGCATGATTGCCCTTCATATGGAAAAGAAAGAACATTTAGATTAATACTCTTCGAAAATCAAATTCAAACCACGTCAGCTTCGCCTTGTCGTATGTATGGTTACTGACTTCGTCAGTTCTATCTGCAACCTCAAAACAGTGTTTTGAGCTGACTTCGTCAGTCTTATCTACAACCTCAAAGCAGTGCTTTGAGCAACCTGCGGCTAGTTTCCTAGTTTGCTCTTTGATTTTCATTGAGTATAAGCTTTCTCTAAGGAAATCTTAAGCTAGCTTTCAGGTTAGCCCCTTATACTAGAGTCATCAAAAAGAAACGAGGGCTCTCACATGACAGTAACGATTAAAGTAAATTACCAAACCACTTTCCAAAAGAAAGAAGCAAAAAAATAATATAAATAAAAGGAAGAAAGAGCGAAATGCTCTTTTTTGTTTCTAAAAGCACAATTTATTGAATCTAAAATAGCACACTGCGGATTCTAAAAAAATTCTAGAAATTATAGTAGATTGAATTCGAAATAGTCCACCTAGTTTTCTAAAACATTTTTAGAAATTAGTTTGAATTCAGCAATCAATTTGTTCAGTTTTTATTTCATTTAACTATAATTTGACTTTCCTAATTTCTTTGTTCATATCTTATTTCAATACACTATATCTTACTATTTCAGAGCCCACATCTAGCATAACTAAAAAAACAGATTCTTCCATCTATTACGGAAAAATCTGTCATTGATTAAATGATTTACAAAAACTCCAACCACGGCTTGCGAACCTCGTCTTTGCTGGTTTCTCTATATTTTTTTAATTCCAAAAATGCCATCTTGACCATTAGTGCTGGTCTTACAACAAGGCCTCAAACTCAGCGACGGTCATTCCTAATTGTTCACTAGCAACCTCAGCTGTCAGAAGGCCTTGACGGACTAGATTTAATAGCATTGACAAACTCCCTTCAACTTTTCCACGCTCTAACCCTCTTTCTTCAGCTTGTTCCAAGGCATAGTCCTGTGCTAACAAGGCTTGTTCTTCTCGCATACGTAGTTGACTAAACATTTTCCTGTCCTCCTCGGACCAGCTTTTATAGTCTAGCAGTTGGTCTGCCTGGCTGATAGCTCGCTCGGGTTGTTGGGTAAAGGGCTTATTCCCGAAAAACTCCAACCAGGGCTTGCGAATCTTGTCTTTGCTGGTTTCTCTGTATTTTTTTAGTTCTAAGAATGCCATCTTGACCAGATGGTTTTCCTGTCCATTGTTTGTGATGGTTAAGACTTCACCTGTCGTGTCCTCGCGCATACTAAAGCTATGGAAAGCCAAGTCATCTTGGAAGTAGTTGCTATCTACGATTGCAATGGCGTAAACAGGAGCGATATGCTTGTAACTCTGGTGAGTGTCACCTTCACGTTGGCGAATTTTTTCGAGGTTTTGATTAACCTGACTGCACAGGTAGGCCCACAGACGATTAATGAAAAAATTCTGGTGATGCACCTGAATCTCAATGATAACTTGGGTGCCATTATCCAACTCAGCCAAGACATCTATACTGGTATAGAAATCCTGAGCCGAGTACGGCAGGGAAGGCAAGACGTGAATATTGCTTCCCTCTAAAATAGTTACATTTTTGGCTGGTAAATCCAGCATATCGCGAATAAATTGACAAGTAATCTCTGGGTTGCTGAAAATTTTCTTAGCAACCAAGTCATTGGTTGGGCTGATGCCCGGATGTCTGAGAATCATCCTTTTCCTCCTTTTATTATACCACAGTTTTAAATCTAAGATCACTAGATTCACTGCTACTATCTATTTATTCGGAAAAGAAAGGATAAATGAAATAGTAAATAAAAAATAAGAACAGCGGATAAGAAATAATTTTAAGATTATCTGTCTTCTCCGCTTATCTGATAATAAATAAGGTTCGCAAGATAGCCTTTTCTCTCTACACCATTGCTAATAGTCTTTAGATAGGACATTCCAGCCTTCTCCATGACACGACCTGAAGCTGGATTGAGACTGGCATATCGAGCTCTAACTTTTTGAAAACCTGCTTGAGTAAAACAGAAGTCCAAGACATCTTTCAAGGCCTCTGTCATCATACCTCTGCCCCAATAGTTTTTTTCTAAGACATAGCCAATTTCACAACTGGAATCATCCTCATTCATCTCAACGATGCTGATATCTCTTATCACTTGCTCTGGCTTTTCTTTGAGGTAAATGGCCCATTTGTAATAGTTGGGATTGGCATAGGAAGCAACCCAATTACGAATCGAGTTTCGAGTGACCTCAACATCAGGATGGGGATTCCAAGTAACATAGGTCAGATTCTCAGCAGACGAAGTCCAATTTTGAAACATGGCTTCCGCATCGCTCTCCACAAATCTTCTCAAGATTAAACGGTTTGTCTGTAATATTTGCGTACCTATTGCTTTCATTATGTTACCTCGCTTTCTGGTGTGTGATTCTCTATTCAATCTCCATTGAAACTATAGTATATCGAGATAATCTGTAGACAAATCAACTGGGGCATTCACATTAATTTCTAAAAATACTTTGGAAGTTAATTGGTACTATTCTGGATTTAATTTATTAGACTTTTAGTCAGTAGGTTTGAAGAAATAAAATCTAAATTCACTTTCTATATTATACTCAATGAAAATCAAAGAGCAAACTAGCCGAAGGCTGTACTTGAGTACGACAAGGCGACGTTGACGCGGTTTGAAGAGATTTTCGAAGAGATTTTCGAAGAGTATTACCCTTCTTTCTTGCATTGCTTTCTTAGATATGCTACAGTTGTGATAGCGATTACAAAATAAAAGGAGTATGCTATGAAAAATCCAGCTTTGCTAGAAGAAATCAAGACCTATAAAGGCAGGGATGAGGTGCCAGAAGACTTTGATATTTTCTGGGATGAGGAAGTGAAAAAAGTTTCAACTCTTCCAGCCTACCAGTTGGAGGAAAGAGATTTCCAGATTCCTCAAGTCAAGTGCTATGAGTTAACCTTTGAAGGAACAAATGAAGGCAAGGTCTATGCACGCGTCGTTCTTCCAAAGAGTGAGGGGAAAGTTCCTATAATCTTCCATTTCCATGGTTATATGGGACGTGGATGGGACTGGGCTGACATGCTGGCCTATACTGTGGCTGGTTATGGTGTTGTTTCCATGGATGTGCGGGGCCAGTCAGGTTACTCGCAAGACGGAATGCGTTCTCCTATTGGAAATACAGTTAAGGGGCATATCATCCGTGGTGCTGTGGAAGGTCGGGAGCACCTCTTTTATAAGGATGTCTATCTGGATATTTACCAGTTGATCGAAATTATTGCTAGTCTGCCTCAGGTGGATGAGAAGCGACTTTCTAGCTATGGTGCCTCTCAAGGTGGTGCTCTAGCCTTGGTTGCGGCAGCGCTCAATCCACGGATTCAGAAAACAGTTGCCATCTATCCCTTCTTGTCAGATTTTAGACGGGTGCTTGAGATTGGCAATACCAGTGAAGCCTATGATGAACTTTTCCGTTATTTCAAGTTTCACGACCCCTTCCACGAAACTGAGGAGGAAATTATGGCGACTCTTGCCTATATCGATGTGAAAAATCTTGCCCATCGTATCAAGGGTGAGGTCAAGATGATTACGGGCTTGGACGACGATGTTTGCTATCCTATTACTCAGTTTGCGATTTATAATCGTCTGACTTGCGATAAGGCCTATCGTATCATGCCTGAGTATGCTCATGAAGCCATGAATGTTTTTGTCAATGACCAAGTCTTCAACTGGCTATGTGGTAGTGAGATTCCTTTTAAGTATGTAAAATGATGGATGAGAGAGCCCAGTAGCTCTCTTTTTCAGTCTTAAAAATATGATTTAAAATAGATCCCGCTCTGAAACTACTTTCAGAAACGGCTGTTCTATAAAATACTTTTGAAACTGAAATCTATTCTACCACAAACTATTGAAAGCGCTTTAAAGATGATATATAATGAACCCATAAGAACAAAGAAAAGGAGGAAAGAGGATGCCACAGATTACTAAAGAAGCCTTGATTGCACAAATTAAAGATGGAATCATCGTTTCTTGTCAGGCCCTTCCTCACGAACCGCTTTATACAGAAGCGGGAGGAGTTATTCCCTTGCTGGTCAAAGCGGCTGAGCAAGGTGGAGCAGTCGGTATCCGAGCCAATAGTGTTCGCGATATCAAGGAAATCAAGGAGGTCACAAACCTTCCAATCATTGGGATAATTAAACGAGATTATCCACCACAAGAACCCTTCATCACGGCTACTATGAAAGAAGTTGATGAATTGGCAGAACTGGACATCGAGGTGATTGCTCTGGATTGTACCAAGCGTGAACGCTACGATGGTTTGGAGATTCAAGAGTTCATTCATCAGGTTAAAGAAAAATATCCTAACCAGCTCTTGATGGCTGATACAAGTACTTTTGAAGAAGGACTAGCAGCTGTTGAAGCAGGAATTGACTTTGTCGGAACAACCTTATCAGGATATACATCTTACAGTCCAAAAGTGGATGGTCCCGATTTCGAATTAATCAAAAAACTCTGTGATGCCGGTGTAGATGTCATTGCAGAAGGGAAAATTCATACACCTGAACAAGCCAAACAAATCCTGGGATATGGAGTGCGAGGTATCGTTGTCGGTGGCGCTATTACTAGACCAAAAGAGATTACAGAACGATTTGTTGCTGGTCTAAAATAAAAAATAAAGAAAGGGGGATTGAGTATGATTATTACTAAAATCAGTCGTTTAGGAACTTATGTGGGAGTAAATCCACATTTTGCAACATTAATAGATTTTCTAGAAAAAACAGGACTAGAAAATTTAACAGAAGGTCCGATTGATATAGACGGAGATCGATTGTTTGGGAATTGCTTTACTTATCTAGCAGATGGTCAAGCAGGCGACTTCTTTGAAACTCACCAAAAATATTTAGATATTCATTTAGTTTTAGAAAATGAAGAAGCCATGGCTGTTACTTCGCCAGAAAATGTAAGCGTTACCCAAAAGTATGATGATGAGAAAGATATTGAATTATACACAGGTGAAGTGGAACAGTTAGTGCATCTGAGATCAGGAGAATGCCTAATCACTTTTCCAGAAGATTTACATCAACCCAAGGTTCGTATAAATGATGAACCTGTGAAAAAAGTTGTCTTTAAAGTTGCGATTTCTTAATGTAGAAAGGGAAGAACAATGAAAAAAATGAGAAAGTTTTTATGTCTAGCTGGAGTTGCGCTAGCAGCCGTTGCCTTGGTAGCTTGTTCAGGAAAGAAAGAAAATACAGCTAACACTGAACCACCGACAGAATTATCTGGTGAGATTACAATGTGGCACTCCTTTACTCAAGGACCACGTTTGGAAAGTATCCAAAAATCAGCAGATGCTTTTATGCAAAAGCATCCAAAAACGAAAATCAAGATTGAAACATTCTCTTGGAATGACTTCTATACTAAATGGACTACAGGTTTAGCAAATGGAAATGTGCCAGATATCAGTACGGCTCTTCCTAACCAAGTAATGGAAATGGTCAACTCAGATGCTTTGGTTCCATTAAACGATTCTATCAAGCGTATTGGACAGGATAAATTTAACACAACTGCCTTAAATGAAGCGAAAATCGGAGATGATTACTACTCTGTTCCTCTTTATTCACATGCACAAGTTATGTGGGTTAGAACAGATTTGTTAAAAGAACATAATATTGAAGTTCCTAAAACTTGGGACCAGCTCTATGAAGCTTCTAAAAAATTGAAAGAAGCTGGAGTTTATGGATTGTCTGTTCCGTTCGGAACAAATGACTTAATGGCAACACGCTTCTTGAACTTCTACGTCCGTAGTGGTGGAGGAAGCCTCTTGACAAAAGATCTTAAAGCAGATTTGACAAGCCAACTTGCTCAAGATGGTATTAAATACTGGGTTAAATTGTACAAAGAAATCTCACCTCAAGATTCTTTGAACTTTAATGTACTTCAACAAGCTACATTGTTCTATCAAGGAAAAACAGCATTTGACTTTAACTCTGGCTTCCATATTGGAGGAATTAATGCCAACAGTCCTCAACTAATTGATTCGATTGATGCTTATCCTATTCCAAAAATCAAAGAATCTGATAAAGACCAAGGAATTGAGACCTCAAACATTCCAATGGTTGTTTGGAAAAATTCAAAACATCCAGAAGTTGCTAAAGCATTCTTAGAATCACTTTATAATGAAGAAGACTATGTTAAATTCCTTGATTCAACTCCAGTAGGTATGTTACCAACTATTAGTGGTATCAGCGATTCTGCAGCCTATAAAGAAAATGAAACTCGTAAGAAATTTAAACATGCTGAAGAAGTAATTACTGAAGCTGTTAAAAAAGGTACTGCTATTGGTTATGAAAATGGACCAAGTGTACAAGCTGGTATGTTGACTAACCAACACATTATTGAACAAATGTTCCAAGATATCATTACAAATGGAAAAGATCCTATGAAAGCTGCAAAAGAAGCAGAAAAACAATTAAACGATATGTTTGAGACTGTTCAATAGGTGTAAATGACTAAAAAATAGGTGGGCTAGTAAGCTGAAAAGCCCTAGCCCAGTCTTGTAAAAGAAGGGAGAAGGAGAATGGTTAAAGAACGTAATTTAACTCGCTGGATATTTGTTTTGCCAGCTATGATTATCGTAGGATTACTCTTTGTTTATCCGTTTTTCTCGAGTATTTTTTATAGCTTTACCAATAAGCATTTGATTATGCCCAATTATAAATTTGTTGGTTTAGCTAACTATAAAGCTGTGCTATCAGATCCCAACTTCTTTAATGCGTTCTTTAATTCAATTAAGTGGACCGTTTTCTCATTAGTTGGTCAAGTTTTAGTAGGGTTTGTATTGGCTTTAGCTCTTCATAGAGTACGCCACTTCAAGAAACTATATAGGACCTTATTGATTGTTCCTTGGGCATTTCCTACAATCGTTATTGCCTTTTCTTGGCAGTGGATTCTAAACGGGGTTTATGGTTACTTACCTAATCTAATCGTAAAATTAGGTTTAATGGATTATACACCTGCATTTTTGACAGATAGTACATGGGCATTCCTATGTTTGGTGTTTATCAACATTTGGTTTGGAGCACCGATGATTATGGTTAATGTGCTTTCGGCTTTACAAACAGTACCAGAAGAACAATTTGAGGCTGCTAAGATAGACGGTGCTTCAAGTTGGCAGGTGTTCAAGTTTATCGTCTTTCCACATATTAAAGTGGTTGTAGGACTTCTAGTTGTTTTGAGAACTGTATGGATCTTTAATAACTTTGATATCATCTACCTAATTACTGGTGGTGGACCAGCCAATGCTACAACGACGCTTCCAATTTTTGCTTACAACCTAGGTTGGGGAACTAAATTGTTGGGTCGTGCTTCAGCAGTTACAGTATTGCTCTTTATCTTCTTGGTGGCAATTTGCTTTATCTACTTTGCTATCATCAGTAAGTGGGAAAAGGAGGGTAGAAAATAATGAAGAAGAAATCCAGTATTTATTTAGATATTCTCTCACATGTACTCTTGATTGGTGCGACCGTCGTTGCAATCTTCCCATTGGTATGGATTATCATATCTTCTGTAAAGGGTAAAGGGGAATTAACTCAGTATCCAACACGATTTTGGCCTGAACAATTTACATTGGATTATTTCACTCATGTTATCAACGATTTACACTTTATTGATAACATCCGAAACAGTTTAATCATTGCTTTAGCCACAACCGTTATTGCGATTATTATATCTGCTATGGCAGCCTATGGTATTGTTCGATTCTTCCCTAAATTGGGAGCAATCATGTCGAGACTACTCGTCATTACCTACATTTTCCCACCAATTTTGTTAGCAATTCCCTATTCAATTGCCATTGCTAAAGTTGGATTAACAAATAGTTTATTTGGCTTGATGATGGTTTATCTATCTTTTAGTGTTCCATATGCGGTTTGGCTTTTAGTTGGATTTTTCCAAACAGTTCCAATTGGAATTGAGGAAGCAGCTCGAATTGATGGTGCAAATAAATTTGTTACTTTTTATAAAGTTGTGCTACCGATTGTAGCACCAGGTATTGTAGCAACAGCTATTTATACATTTATCAATGCTTGGAATGAATTCTTGTATGCCTTGATTTTGATTAACAATACAGGAAAGATGACAGTAGCAGTAGCCCTTCGTTCGCTTAATGGTTCAGAAATCCTAGACTGGGGAGATATGATGGCAGCATCTGTTATTGTAGTTCTTCCATCAATCATTTTCTTCTCTATCATCCAAAATAAAATTGCAAGTGGATTGTCAGAAGGATCTGTGAAATAAGTTAAAATTAGAAAGTTTATTTAATAAAGGAGTAAAAACATGGTTAAATACGGTGTTGTTGGAACAGGATATTTTGGAGCTGAGTTAGCTCGTTATATGCAAAAGAATGATGGAGCAGAAATTACTCTTCTCTATGATCCAGATAATGCAGAGGCAATTGCAGAAGAATTGGGAGCAAAAGTAGCAAGTTCCTTAGATGAGTTGGTTTCTAGCGATGAAGTAGATTGCGTTATTGTCGCAACTCCAAATAATCTCCATAAAGAACCAGTTATTAAGGCTGCACAACATGGCAAAAATGTTTTCTGTGAAAAACCAATTGCACTTTCTTATCAAGATTGTCGCGAAATGGTAGATGCATGTAAAGAAAACAATGTAACCTTCATGGCAGGACATATTATGAACTTCTTTAATGGTGTCCATCATGCAAAAGAACTAATTAATCAAGGAGTCATCGGAGACGTTCTATATTGTCACACTGCTCGTAATGGTTGGGAAGAACAACAACCGTCAGTATCATGGAAAAAAATTCGTGAAAAATCAGGTGGTCACTTGTATCACCACATCCATGAATTGGATTGTGTACAATTCCTTATGGGAGGCATGCCTGAAACTGTAACCATGACAGGTGGTAATGTAGCTCATGAAGGTGAAAATTTCGGTGATGAAGATGATATGATTTTTGTCAATATGGAATTTTCTAATAAACGTTTTGCCTTGTTAGAATGGGGTTCAGCTTATCGTTGGGGTGAACATTATGTCTTGATTCAAGGGACAAAAGGTGCTATCCGCTTAGACTTATTCAACTGTAAAGGAACTCTTAAGCTAGATGGGCAAGAAAGTTATTTCTTGATTCATGAATCGCAAGAAGAAGATGATGACCGTACTCGTATCTATCATAGTACAGAGATGGATGGAGCAATTGCTTATGGTAAACCAGGTAAACGTACTCCATTATGGCTATCATCTGTCATTGATAAAGAAATGCGCTATTTGCATGAGATTATGCAAGGAGCTCCGGTATCAGAAGAATTTGCCAAACTATTGACAGGTGAAGCTGCTCTAGAAGCAATTGCTACTGCAGATGCTTGTACACAATCTATGTTTGAAGATCGCAAAGTTAAATTATCAGAAATTGTAAAATAAACATAATGTAAAGGGGATGAAAAATTTATTTTCTCCCCTCATTTCGGAAATAAGTTAGGAGAAAATCTATGTCAGATTTAAAAAAATACGAAGGTGTCATTCCAGCCTTCTACGCATGTTATGATGATCAAGGAGAAGTAAGTCCAGAGCGTACGCGTGCCTTGGTTCAATACTTCATTGATAAAGGTGTTCAAGGTCTTTATGTCAATGGTTCTTCTGGTGAATGTATCTACCAAAGCGTTGAAGACCGTAAGTTGATTTTGGAAGAAGTCATGGCAGTTGCCAAAGGTAAATTGACCATCATTGCTCACGTAGCTTGCAACAATACCAAAGATAGTATGGAACTTGCTCGCCACGCAGAAAGTTTGGGTGTAGATGCCATTGCAACGATTCCACCGATTTACTTCCGCCTGCCAGAATACTCAGTTGCTAAATACTGGAACGATATCAGTTCTGCAGCTCCAAACACAGACTACGTTATCTACAACATTCCTCAGTTAGCAGGTGTTGCTTTGACTCCAAGTCTCTATACTGAAATGTTGAAAAATCCACGTGTTATCGGCGTTAAGAACTCTTCTATGCCAGTTCAGGATATCCAAACCTTTGTCAGTCTTGGTGGAGAAGACCACATTGTCTTTAACGGTCCAGATGAACAATTCCTAGGTGGCCGTCTCATGGGTGCTAAGGCTGGGATCGGTGGTACTTATGGGGCTATGCCAGAACTCTTCTTGAAACTCAACCAATTGATTGCGGACAAAGACCTAGAAACAGCACGTGAATTGCAGTATGCTATCAACGCAATCATTGGCAAACTCACTTCTGCACATGGAAATATGTACGGTGTGATTAAAGAAGTCTTGAAAATCAATGAAGGTTTGAATATTGGTTCTGTTCGTTCTCCATTGACACCAGTGACTGAAGAAGATCGTCCAGTTGTAGAAGCAGCTGCTCAATTGATTCGTGAAACCAAGGAGCGCTTCCTCTAATCCATAAGGAGGTATTTATGACACACTACGTTGCAATTGATATCGGTGGAACTAATATCAAATATGGTTTGATCGACCAAGAAGGCCAACTTGTTGAATCCCATGAAATGCCAACTGAGGCACATAAAGGTGGACCTCATATCTTACAAAAGACAAAAGATATCGTAGCTAGCTATTTAGAAAAAGGTTCTATAGCGGGTGTTGCTATTTCTTCTGCGGGGATGGTTGATCCTGATAAGGGTGAGATTTTCTACGCTGGTCCTCAGATTCCCAACTATGCTGGAACTCAATTCAAGAAGGAAATCGAGACGAGTTTTGTGATTCCTTGCGAGATTGAAAATGATGTCAACTGTGCAGGTCTGGCTGAAGCGGTATCTGGTTCAGGTAAGGGAGCGAGTGTCATTCTTTGCTTGACCATTGGAACCGGTATTGGGGGTTGCTTGATTATGGATGGGAAAGTCTTCCATGGATTTAGCAATTCAGCCTGCGAAGTTGGTTATATGCACATGCAGGATGGAGCTTTCCAAGACTTAGCCTCTACGACAGCCTTGGTGGAGTATGTAGCAGCAGCTCATGGTGATTCAGTTGAACAGTGGAATGGCCGACGCATCTTTAAGGAAGCCACTGAAGGCAACAAGATTTGTATGGCTGGTATTGACCGGATGGTAGATTACCTTGGGAAAGGTCTGGCTAATATTTGCTACGTTGCTAATCCAGAAGTGGTCATTCTCGGTGGCGGTATCATGGGACAAGAGGCTATCCTCAAACCCAAAATCCGTACAGCCTTGAAAGAAGCCTTGGTACCAAGCCTAGCTGAAAAAACACGATTAGAATTTGCCCATCACCAAAACACAGCAGGTATGTTGGGTGCTTATTATCATTTTAAAACAAAACAATCCTAGTTTGGTTCAACCAAACTAGGATTTTCTAATCAAATTCCCTTGATTTTCTTTATAATTGTGAGATAATAAATAAAATATATAAAGGAGTTATATAAAATGGCTATAGCAAATTCAAGTAAAGTTGTGACCTTCCAAGCTAATAGAGAATTAGTAAATGATGCAATGGAAGTGTTAAAAGAAAAAAATCTCTCTCTTTCTTCAGCACTAAGATTATTTTTAAAGAATGTTGCCGTAACAAATGAAGTAGATTTACTGAGTGAAGAGGAATTGGAGAAGGAGTATTTATTTAGGCAATTACAAGCAGAAGTTCAAGAAAGTTATGCCAAGATTGAGGCTGGAAATTACTTGACAGATGAGGATGTCGTGACACGCTATGGATTATAAAAAATATCGGATTTTGTATTCTCCTAGAGTGATTGATAGTCTGGATAAAATATATCAGTATATAGCGGAGGAAATTGGTTCTGTAGAGGCTGCGAGACGAAAAGTAGCCAATATTAGAAAAGATATTAATCGGCTAGAAATTTTCCCCCAAGCTGGATTTGATGCCGATGAAAAATTTGGTAAGAAATTAGATCCTCACTACCAAACGCGAGGATTGACCTTGAGTAAGGATTACATCGTATTATATACAATTGTTGAGGATACTGTCAGACTTGCTTATTTACTCCCTTCAAAAAGTGATTATATGAAATTATTTAAGACTAAGTCAAGATACGACTAATTCATAATCTAGAAGAGGGATGTTTGGTGATGAATAAAAATCCTAGTTTGGCTAAGCCAAACTAGGATTTTCTTACACGTTTTTGTCTACGATAGCCGTTTAGTTTCTTATTTTCCCAATAGCTATTAAAGATTTTCTCCTTGCTTTCACGATTGATTTCCAAAAAGTAGGCATAAATCAAATCGATAAAGAAGAGCATAGGAAGTTGAGCGGATATTCGTTGGATGTAGGATGACTGACTGTGGGTGGCTACAAGAACAGTCTCTGTATAGGCATGGCTATCTTTATTGGGAACACTTGTAAAGAGTACAGTCTTTGCCCCCATCTCCTTGGCATCTAATAGGCTATCTAAAATAGAAGGAGTTGTGCCAGAAAGTGAGAAACCGAGTACGAGACAATTCTCATCCATAATGCTGGTCGTCCAAGCAAAACCGTCTTGATCGGTCAAGGCCTCGCAGACCACACCCAGACGCATGAAGCGCAATTTCATTTCACGGGCGACAAGGCCAGAACTACCTGTTCCGAAGAAGTAGACACGCTCAGCATCTTCGATTAACTGGGCAATTCGTTCTAGTTGGACTTCGTCAATCAAGTCCTGTGTTTGTTCCCGCATATTGCTATAGCTTCTGAGGACTCGTTTTGTCAGTGGACTATGTTTGTGAGAATGGGTGTCTTGTTTCTCTGCTTGGTGTTGGTATTGGAAAATAAATTCTCGATAACCTGTAAAACCACACTTTTTAGCAAAGCGGGTCAATGCAGCTTGGGAAATATGTAGTTTTTGAGTGACCTGCTGGGAGGAAAGGTCATCTTGGATGGTTTCAGCTTGCAAAAAATAGTGAGCGATTTCTTGCTCTAAATCTGTCATTTCTTCGAAGTGGGAATCAATGAGGGTTGCTATATCTGGTTTGTCCATAGAAAGGCTCCTTTAAATGAGTCGTATTGGAAAAAGACTGGGTCATCGAACTTTTACGTTTATTATATCATATAATATAGGGATAGATAAATAAAATCGTATTTTCCCGTAAAAAGGAAAAAAGCTTTTTCCTTTTCCATAATTTTCTTCTCAAATTATGGTACAATTAAGAGTAAGACTTAAAATAGAAATGAGACTGATTTGTATGAGAAAATTTGACAGCCATTCGATTCCGATTCGGCTTAATTTATTGTTTTCGATTGTCATTTTGCTCTTTATGGCCATTATAGGTCGCCTGCTTTATATGCAGGTTTTGAACAAGGATTTTTATGAGACAAAATTAGCATCTGCTAGTAAAACAAAGGTGACCACTAGTTCGGCTCGGGGCGAAATTTATGATGCCAGTGGCAAGCCTTTGGTTGAAAATACTGTGAAACAAGTTGTTTCCTTTACCCGAAACAACAAAATGACGGCTGCAGATTTGAAAGAAACAGCCAAGAAGTTGCTAGCCTATGTGGGAGTTTCTTCTCCAACATTGACTGATAGACAGTTGGCGGACTATTACCTAGCAGATCAAGATGTCTATAAGAAAGCAGTGGAAAGTTTACCACGTGAGAAGCGACTTGATTCTGATGGAAATCAATTATCTGAATCCGAGCTTTACAATAACACTGTTGAAAGTATCGATCCGAGTCAATTGACCTACTCGGATGACGAAAAGAAAGAGATTTATCTCTTTAGCCAACTCAATGCAGTTGGAAATTTTGCGACAGGAACCATTGCGACAGATTCCTTGACAGATACACAGATTGCCTTGATTGCTTCGGCTTCTAAGAATTTACCTGGTATCAGTATTTCAACTTCGTGGGATCGAAAAGTTCTAGAAACTTCACTTTCTTCTATAGTAGGGAGTGTTTCCAGTGAAAAAGCTGGTCTACCAGCTGAAGAAGCAGATGCTTATATTAAAAAGGGCTATTCTCTAAATGATCGTGTTGGGACTTCTTATCTAGAAAAACAATACGAGGAAACCTTGCAAGGAAAACGTTCGGTGAAAGAAATCCATCTAGACAAGTACGGTAACATGGAAAGTGTCGAAAATATCGAAGACGGTACCAAAGGAAACAATATTAAACTGACTATCGATTTGGCCTTCCAAGATAGCGTGGACAATCTGCTTAAGAGTTATTTCAATTCTGAGTTAGGAAATGGAGGAGCTAGATATTCTGAAGGTGTATATGCAGTTGCCCTCAACCCAAAAACAGGTGCGGTTTTGTCTATGTCAGGACTCAAACATGACTTGAAAACGGGAGAGTTAACGCCTGATTCCTTGGGAACGGTAACCAATGTCTTTGTCCCAGGTTCGGTTGTCAAAGCGGCAACTATCAGTTCTGGGTGGGAGAATGGAGTCTTATCAGGGAACCAGACCTTGACAGATCAACCGATTGTCTTCCAAGGCTCATCTCCAATTAATTCTTGGTATACTCAGGCTTACGGTTCATTCCCGATTACAGCTGTGGAAGCCTTGGAGTATTCTTCTAATACCTACATGGTCCAAACGGCTTTGGGCATCATGGGTCAGACCTATCAACCAAATATGTTTGTTTTAACTAACAATTTAGAATCCGCCATGGGGAAATTGCGTGCGACATTTGCTGAATATGGTCTTGGAGCCTCAACAGGCATTGACCTTCCAGATGAGTCAACTGGTTTTATTCCAAAAGAGTATAATTTTGCTAATTATATTACTAATGCATTTGGTCAGTTTGATAACTATACCCCTATGCAATTGGCCCAGTACGTTGGAACCATTGCCAACAACGGTGTTCGAATTGCACCTCACATTGTCGAGGGGATTTATGGAAACAACGAACAAGGTGGCTTAGGGAACTTAATCCAATCTGTTGAAACCAAGGAAATGAATAAAATTAATATTTCTGAGTCTGATGTTTCCATCCTCCAACAAGGTTTTTATCAAGTTTCTCACGGAGGGAGTGCTCTGACGACAGGTCGTGCCTTTTCAAATGGAGCAGCAGTTTCCATTAGTGGTAAAACAGGTACTGCCGAAAGTTATGTTGCGGGAGGTCAAGAAGCTAACAATACTAATGCTGTGGCCTATGCACCATCAGATAATCCTCAAATCGCTGTAGCTGTTGTCTTTCCTCATAACACCAACCTTACAAATGGTGTCGGACCTTCCATTGCGCGCGATATTATCAATCTCTATAACCAACACCATCCAATGAATTAGAAAGGAACATATGCTTTATCCAACACCTATTGCTAAGCTAATTGACAGTTATTCTAAGTTACCGGGTATCGGGATTAAGACGGCTACACGTCTTGCCTTCTATACTATTGGAATGTCTGATGACGATGTCAATGAATTTGCTAAAAATCTCCTTTCTGCTAAGAGAGAGCTGACCTACTGTTCCATCTGCGGTCGCCTGACTGATGACGATCCTTGCTCTATCTGTACCGATCCGACTCGTGATCAGACAACCATTTTAGTTCTCGAGGATAGTCGCGATGTGGCAGCCATGGAGAATATCCAAGAATACCATGGACTCTATCATGTCTTGCATGGACTCATTTCTCCCATGAATGGTATCAGTCCAGATGATATCAATCTCAAGAGCCTGATGACTCGTCTTATGGATAGTGAAGTTTCAGAAGTGATTGTGGCGACCAATGCTACAGCAGATGGTGAAGCGACATCCATGTATCTTTCACGCTTGCTCAAGCCAGCTGGTATCAAGGTTACGCGTCTAGCACGAGGTCTCGCTGTCGGAGCGGACATTGAGTATGCGGATGAAGTGACACTCTTACGAGCTATTGAAAATCGAACAGAGTTGTAAGTCTAGACAAATTAACACACTCAATTCATTTATACAAAAAATCAAGGAGGCCGACAGTTGTTTTATCGGTCTCTTTTTAGATTTATTGAAGACCAGTATCAGGTTCAAGTTTCAAAAAAGAAGCAAATATGATATACTAAAGAACGAGTATTCTATTAGAATTGGAACAAATAATATGAAACAAACGATTATTCTTTTATACGGTGGACGTAGTGCAGAGCGTGAAGTCTCTGTCCTTTCAGCTGAAAGTGTGATGCGTGCGGTCAACTACGACCGTTTCACAGTCAAGACTTTCTTCATCAGCCAGTCAGGTGACTTTATCAAAACGCAAGAATTTAGTCAGACTCCGGGGCAAGAAGACCGTCTCATGACCAATGCGACTATTGACTGGGACAAGAAAATAGCGCCAAGTGCCATCTACGAAGAAGGTGCAGTGGTCTTCCCAGTCCTTCATGGTCCAATGGGAGAGGATGGCTCTGTTCAAGGATTTCTTGAAGTTTTGAAAATGCCTTATGTCGGCTGCAATATCTTGTCATCTAGTCTTGCCATGGATAAAATCACGACCAAGCGTGTGTTAGAATCTGTCGGGATTGCTCAAGTTCCTTATGTGGCTATCGTTGAAGGTGATGATTTGACTGCTAAAATAGCTGAAGTTGAAGAAAAATTGACTTATCCAGTCTTCACCAAACCGTCAAACATGGGTTCAAGTGTCGGTATTTCTAAGTCTGACAATCAAGAAGAACTCCGTCAATCTTTGAAACTTGCCTTCCAATATGACAGCCGTGTCTTGGTTGAGCAAGGGGTGAATGCCCGTGAAATCGAGGTTGGTCTCTTGGGCAACTACGATGTCAAAAGCACGCTGCCAGGAGAAGTAGTCAAGGATGTTGCTTTCTACGACTACGATGCCAAGTATATTGATAACAAGATTACTATGGATATTCCAGCCAAAATCAGTGATGATGTGGTAGCTGTCATGCGTCAAAATGCAGAAACAGCCTTCCGTGCGATTGGTGGCCTCGGTCTATCTCGTTGCGATTTCTTCTATACAGACAAGGGAGAGATTTTCCTAAACGAGCTTAATACCATGCCAGGTTTCACCCAGTGGTCAATGTATCCACTACTTTGGGACAATATGGGAATCAGCTACCCAGACCTAATCGAGCGTTTGGTTGACCTTGCTAAGAAAAGTTTTGACAAGCGCGAAGCGCATTTGCTATAAAAATGAAAGAGAGGGTAGAAGCCAGAACCGTCACTGCCAGGTGATTAGAGTTCTCGGACTTCGACCCTTTTTAAAGGAGTAAAAATGAAACTTACAATTCACGAAGTTGCCCAAGCTGTTGGAGCTAAAAATGATGTTAATCTTTTTGCGGATACTCAGTTAGAAAAGGCTGAGTTTGACAGTCGTTTGATTGGGACAGGAGATTTATTTGTGCCACTTAAAGGTGAGCGTGATGGTCATGACTTTATCGAAACTGCCTTTGAAAATGGTGCAGCAGTAACCTTGTCTGAGAAAGAGGTCGCAAATCATCCCTACATTCTAGTAGATGATGTTTTGACTGCCTTTCAACAACTAGCTGCCTATTATCTTGAAAAAACGACTGTTGATGTCTTTGCAGTTACGGGTTCAAATGGCAAGACAACCACTAAGGATATGTTGGCGCACTTGCTTTCAACAACCTACAAAACCTACAAAACACAAGGCAATTATAATAACGAGATTGGCCTTCCTTACACAGTTCTCCATATGCCTGAGGGGACAGAAAAGTTGGTCTTGGAGATGGGGCAGGATCACTTGGGAGATATTCATCTCTTGTCTGAATTGGCTCATCCAAAGACAGCTATCGTTACCTTGGTGGGGGAAGCTCATTTGGCCTTTTTCAAAGACCGTTCGGAAATTGCCAAAGGGAAAATGCAAATTGCAGATGGCATGGCTTCAGGATCCTTGCTTTTGGCACCGACCGACCCGATTGTAGAGGACTACTTGCCAACTGATAAAAAGGTGATCCGTTTTGGGCAAGGAGCAGAGCTGGAAATTACAGACTTGATTGAGCGCAAGGATAGTCTGACATTTAAGGCTAATTTCTTGGAACAAGCCCTTGATTTGCCAGTGACTGGTAAGTACAATGCCACCAATGCTATGATTGCATCCTATGTTGCCCTGCAAGAAGGAGTGACTGAGGAGCAGATTCGTCAGGCCTTCCAAAATCTTGAATTGACGCGTAATCGTACCGAGTGGAAGAAAGGAGCCAATGGAGCAGATATTTTGTCTGACGTATACAATGCCAATCCAACTGCTATGAAGTTGATTTTAGAGACTTTTTCGGCTATTCCAGCCAACGAAGGTGGCAAAAAAATCGCTGTCTTGGCGGACATGAAGGAACTCGGTGACCAGTCTGTTCAGCTCCATAACCAGATGATTTTGAGCCTCTCACCAGATGTGCTGGATACCGTGATTTTCTACGGAGAAGACATTGCTGAATTGGCCCAACTTGCCAGTCAAATGTTCCCAATCGGCCATGTTTACTACTTCAAGAAAACAGAAGACCAAGACCAATTTGAAGACCTAGTTAAGCAGGTCAAGGAAAGTCTAGGAGCTAATGACCAAATCTTGCTCAAAGGCTCTAACTCCATGAACCTAGCCAAGTTGGTAGAAAGTTTAGAACATGAAGACAAGTGATTTTGTCAAGTATTTGCAAAGAATGATTGCCATTACAGATACTGGATTAACCTTTACAAAGGATCCGTTTGACCGTGAGCGCTACGAGGACTTGCGAAGCCTTTTATCTGAAATGTTGAATCAAGCATCAGACCTTGATGCCGAAGAAGTGGCAGAAGTCTTGAAACCGACTTCAGCTTATGCGACTCCGTTAATGGACGTCCGTGCTTGGATTGTTGAGGATGAGAAGATTTGTCTGGTTAGGGGACAAGGAGAGGATAGTTGGGCTCTGCCAGGTGGCTTTGGTGAAGTCGGCTATTCTCCAACCGAAAATATTCTCAAGGAGATTGAAGAAGAAACCGGTTTTAAAGCCAAAATTGAAAGACTACTAGCTGTTTTTGATACCAATCGTTTCCAACTACAGAGCAAGCAATATGCAAAGTTTGTTTTTGAATGTAAGCTTCTTGATGGACAATTCCAAGAAAATCAAGAAATTGCTGCCCTTCAATTTTTTGCCATTGACCAACTGCCAACCTTATCTGAAAAACGCATTACCAAGGAGCAAATAGAGATTCTTTGGCAGGTTTATCAAGGTCAAAGGAAGCAATATCTTGACTAAAAAGATGATTATCGTATTTCTAAATTCATTTTTCTTAAGTAGCATGGTATAATAAAATGCAGGAAAATTTTGAAACATGAGGAAGACTAGATGAATTTATGGGATATTTTCTTTACGACCCAAGCAACAGAGCCACCCAAGTTTGATCTTTTTTGGTATGTCAGTATATTTACACTCTTGGCATTGACCTTTTATACAGCCTATCGTTATCGTGAAAAGAAGGCTTATCAACGATTTTTCCAAATCTTGCAGGCAGTTCAGTTAATCCTTCTTTATGGATGGTACGGGGTTAATCATATGCCATTGTCAGAAAGCTTACCCTTTTACCATTGCCGTATGGCTATGTTTGTGGTGCTTTTGCTTCCTGGTCAATCCAAATATCGGCAGTATTTTGCATTACTAGGAACATTTGGGACATTAGCAGCCTTTGTTTATCCAGTGCCAGATCCTTACCCATTCCCGCATATTGCGATTTTATCCTTTATCTTTGGACACTTAGCACTCTTGGGAAATTCACTGGTTTATCTCTTGAGACAGTACGACTCGAGAATGCTAGATGTGAAAAGAATTTTTATCATGACTTTTGCCCTAAATGCCTTGATTTTTGTGGTCAATTTGGTAACAGGTGGAGATTACGGATTCTTGACAAAACCGCCATTGGTTGGGGATCACGGCTTAGTGGCTAATTATTTAATCGTTTCTGTAGCCTTGTCAGCAGCGATTACTTTGACCAAGAAAATCTTGGAACTATTTTTAGAACAAGAAGCAGAAAAAATGATTGCAAAGAAAGCTTAAATTCAAGCTTTCTTTTTTCATAAATCTGATTTTTTATAACTTGTTTGGAAGAGAAAAAAAGCTGATGAGAGAATATGAAAAAATGGTAAGTAAATTTAGGAAAAACTAAGCACGATTGGATTTTTTGTGTTATAATATTCTGTGAATAGCTATGCCCTGTTTTAGCTATATTGAATAGAAGTTTGAAACTTGGAAGAGAGAGGATGCGATGTAATGGCTAGAGATGGTTTTTTTACAGGCTTAGATATCGGAACTAATTCGATTAAGGTATTGGTTGCCGAGCTTAGAAATGGTGAACTAAATGTAATTGGTGTAAGTAATGCCAAGAGTAAAGGTGTAAAGGATGGGATTATCGTTGATATTGAAGCAGCAGCAACTGCTATCAAGTCAGCTATTTCCCAAGCAGAAGAGAAGGCTGGCATTTCAATCAAATCAGTGAATGTTGGTTTGCCTGGAAATCTTTTGCAAGTAGAACCAACTCAAGGAATGATCCCAGTTACATCTGATACAAAAGAAATTACAGATCAAGATGTTGAGAATGTTGTCAAATCAGCCTTGACAAAAAGTATGACACCAGATCGTGAAGTCATTACTTTTATTCCAGAAGAATTTATCGTAGATGGTTTCCAAGGTATTCGTGATCCACGTGGCATGATGGGTGTTCGTCTTGAAATGCGTGGTTTGCTTTACACAGGTCCACGTACTATTCTTCACAATTTACGTAAGACAGTTGAGCGCTCAGGTGTTCAAGTTGAAAATATTATTATTTCGCCATTGGCTTTGGTTCGTTCAGTCTTGAACGAAGGTGAGCGTGAGTTTGGAGCTACTGTGATTGATATGGGAGCAGGGCAAACAACTGTTGCTACAATCCGTAACCAAGAACTCCAGTTTACAAATATTCTTCAAGAAGGTGGAGATTATGTCACAAAAGATATCTCTAAAGTCTTGAAGACTTCACAAAAACTAGCTGAAGGATTGAAATTAAACTATGGTGAAGCCTACCCTTCACTTGCAAGCAATGAAACCTTCCAAGTTGAAGTAATTGGTGAAGTAGAGCCTGTAGAAGTTACAGAAAGCTATCTAGCAGAGATTATTTCAGCTCGCATCAAGCACATTTTTGAACAAATCAAACAAGAGTTGGAAAGAAGACATTTGTTGGATCTTCCAGGTGGGATTGTTCTGATTGGTGGAAATGCTATTTTACCAGGTATCGTAGAACTTGCACAGGAAGTTTTTGGTGTTGGTGTCAAACTTTACGTTCCAAATCAAGTTGGAATTCGTAACCCTGCCTTTGCTCATGTGATTAGCTTGTCTGAATTTGCTGGTCAATTGACTGAAGTGCATTTATTAGCACAACGAGCAGTCAAGGGTGAGGATACTTTGCGCCACCAACCAATTAATTTTGGTGGGATGATTCAACGTGTTACCCAGGTAGCACAACCTACCCCAATTCAACCAGTTCAAAATACTGAGGTAGAGCCATCAGCTTCTACGAACGTAGTTGCTCCGAAAGAAGATAAAGTATCTTCTCAAAATAAACCAAAAATCGCAGATCGTTTCCGTGGCTTAATCGGAAGCATGTTTGATGAATAAAAGAGGAAAAATAAACTATGACATTTTCATTTGATACAGCAGCAGCTCAAGGTGCAGTTATTAAAGTAATCGGTGTTGGTGGAGGTGGCGGTAACGCCATTAACCGCATGGTTGACGAAGGTGTTGCAGGCGTAGAATTTATCGCAGCAAACACAGATGTACAAGCTTTGAGTAGTACTAAAGCAGAGACAGTAATTCAATTGGGTCCTAAATTGACTCGTGGTTTGGGTGCTGGAGGTCAACCTGAAGTTGGTCGTAAAGCTGCTGAAGAAAGCGAAGAAACATTGACAGCTGCTATCAGTGGAGCGGATATGGTCTTCATTACTGCTGGTATGGGAGGTGGATCAGGTACTGGTGCGGCTCCTGTTATTGCTCGTATTGCTAAAGATTTGGGTGCTCTTACAGTTGGTGTTGTGACACGTCCTTTCGGTTTTGAAGGAAGCAAACGTGGTCAATTTGCTGTTGAAGGAATCAACCAACTTCGTGAACATGTAGATACCCTATTGATTATTTCAAACAACAACTTGCTTGAAATTGTTGATAAGAAGACTCCACTTCTTGAAGCTCTTAGCGAAGCAGATAACGTACTTCGCCAAGGTGTTCAAGGGATTACTGATTTGATCACAAACCCTGGTTTGATTAACCTTGACTTTGCTGATGTGAAAACAGTTATGGCAAATAAAGGGAATGCCTTAATGGGTATCGGTATCGGTAGTGGAGAAGAACGTGTGGTAGAGGCAGCTCGTAAGGCAATCTACTCACCACTTCTTGAAACAACTATTGACGGTGCTGAAGATGTTATTGTTAACGTTACTGGTGGTCTTGATTTAACCTTGATTGAAGCTGAAGAAGCATCAGAAATCGTTAACCAAGCAGCTGGTCAAGGAGTGAACATCTGGTTGGGAACATCTATTGATGAAAGCATGCGTGATGAAATTCGCGTAACAGTTGTCGCAACTGGTGTTCGTCAAGATCGTGTTGAAAAAGTTGTTGGAAATGCACCAAAACAAGCAGTTCGTCATGAGCAAGTAAGCCCAAGTCATGCACGTAACCATGATCGCCATTATGACATGGCTGAAACTGCAGAAATTCCAAGTCCAGCACCTCGTCGCACAGAATCTTCTCAAACTTCAGCATTTGGTGATTGGGACTTGCGTCGTGAGACAATTGTCCGTCCGACTGATTCAGTTGTATCACCAGTTGAACGTTTCGAAGCACCATCTTTAGAAGAGGACGAATTAGAAACTCCTCCATTTTTCAAAAATCGTTAAGTAAATGAATTTGAAAGAAAATACAGAACGTGTTTTTCAACAAATAAAAGATGCAAGTCAGCAGTCAGGAAGAGAAGCCAATTCTGTTTCGGTTGTTTCTGTTACAAAATATGTAGACGTACCGACAGCGGAGGCTTTGCTTCCGCTAGGTGTGCATCATATTGGTGAAAATCGTGTAGATAAATTTCTTGAGAAATATGAAGCTTTAAAAGACCGGAATATTACCTGGCATTTGATTGGTACTTTGCAAAGACGCAAGGTCAAAGATGTCATTCAGTATGTTGATTATTTCCACGCTTTGGATTCATTAAAGTTAGCAGAAGAAATTCAAAAAAGAAGTGACCGAGTTGTTAAGTGTTTCTTACAAGTAAATATCTCAAAGGAAGAGAGCAAACATGGTTTTTCAAAGGAAGAACTATTGGAGCTCTTGCCAGAATTGGCCACCTTAGATAAAATTGAATATGTAGGCTTGATGACCATGGCTCCTTTTGAAGCTAGTAGTGATGAGTTGAAAGAAATTTTTAAAGCTACGCAGGATTTGCAACTAGAAATTAGAGAAAAACAAATTCCCAATATGCCAATGATGGACTTGAGTATGGGTATGAGTCGTGACTACAAGGAAGCGATTGAATTTGGCTCAACCTTTGTCAGAATTGGTACAGCATTTTTTAAATAGGAAAGAAATATGTCTTTAAAAGATAGATTTGATAAATTTATAGATTATTTTACAGAAGATGGAGAAGATGTTGGTACTACTTATCAGCCTAAAGCTGAAGAGCCTATTGTGACTCCAGTCCCTTCTGTTCAAGAGTTGCCTCAACAAGCTGGTAGCGCGCCATCTAAAGATAAAAACATCACCCGTCTTCATGCCCGTCAACAAGAGTTGGCTATGCAAAGTCAACGTTCTACTGATAAGGTAACAATTGATGTTCGTTATCCACGTAAATACGAAGATGCCACAGATATTGTTGATTTATTAGCTGGTAACGAAAGTATTTTGATTGATTTCCAATATATGACAGAAGTTCAAGCACGTCGTTGTTTGGATTATCTGGACGGGGCTCGTCACGTTTTGGCTGGTAACATGAAAAAGGTTGCATCTACTATGTACCTGCTGACACCAGTTGATGTTGTCGTTAATATTGAAGATATCAAAATCCCAGATGAATCACAAAATGGTGAATTTGGCTTTGACATGAAACGTACGAGAGTGAGATAATGCTCTTTCTCATTCGTTTTATTCAAAATGCAGTGGATATCTATTCACTGATTTTAATCATTTTTGCTCTGATGTCTTGGTTCCCAAATGCTTATGAATCACGTCTGGGACGCTTGATTATTAGTTTAGTGAAACCGATAATTGCCCCTTTGCAACGTTTACCCCTTCAGATTGCTGGTCTTGACTTGTCTGTCTGGATTGCGGTATTACTAGTTCATTTCCTAGGGGAACAATTGATTCGACTTTTAGTGATCTTTCTATGAACAAGATGATTTATCAACACTTTTCTAAGAATGATTCGTCTTTTATTGATAAGGGAGTAGAATGGATAAAAAAGGTAGAAGATTCTTATTCTCCTTTTTTAACACCCTTTGTAAATCCCCATCAAGAAAAGATTTTAAAGGTTCTAGCATCAACCAACGACATCTCCTATATGAGCAGTCGGCAGTTTCTTGAAACTGAATATGTACGGGTACTCCTGTATCCTGATTATTTTGAACCCGAATTTTCTGATTTTGAACTATCCTTGCAAGAAATAGTTTATCCTAATAAGTTTGAACGCTTAACGCATTCAAAAATATTAGGGACTGTTTTAAATCAGCTGGGAATTGATAGGAAGCTATTTGGTGATATCTTAGTCAATGAAGAGAGAGCACAGATTATTATTAATCGACAGTTTACTCTCCTTTTCCAAGATGGCATTACGAAAATTGCTCGTCTACCGGTTCGTCTAGAAGAACGGGATTTTACTGAGAAGATTGATACAGTGGAGGACTACCAAGAATTAGATATTTGTATCGCTAGTTCTAGATTAGA
Organism: bacterium; assembly: GCA_905221285.1. Taxonomy (GTDB): domain Bacteria; phylum Bacillota; class Bacilli; order Lactobacillales; family Streptococcaceae; genus Streptococcus. The sequence goes on along the minus strand of CAJNCM010000001.1, from coordinate 266,032 downwards.
TGTTTTTCTAGCAGGGGTCTTCAAGCTGTCTAGAAATCAGGCAAATCAGTTAATTGAAAAGCAGGCAGTTCAAGTCAATTACCATTTAGTTGAAAAATCAGATTATACAGTTCAAGTTGGTGATTTGATTAGTGTAAGGAAATTTGGTCGATTGAAACTCGTTAGGGATAATGGGCACACAAAAAAAGATAAAAAGAAATTAACGGTCCAATTGTTATTAAGTAAGTGAGGAAAATTATGCCAATTACATCGTTAGAAATCAAAGATAAAACCTTTAGCACACGCTTTAGAGGGTTTGATCAAGAAGAAGTAGATGAATTTTTAGATATTGTAGTCCGTGATTATGAAGATTTGGTTCGCTCTAATCATGATAAGGATTTACATATTAAGAGTTTGGAAGAGCGTTTGTCTTACTTTGATGAGATGAAAGATTCATTGAGCCAGTCTGTATTGATTGCACAAGATACAGCTGAACGAGTAAAACAAGCTGCAACTGAACGCTCAAACAATATTATCCAACAAGCAGAGCAGGATGCACAACGTTTGTTGGAAGAAGCTAAGTACAAGGCAAATGAAATTCTTCGTCAAGCAACTGATAATGCTAAGAAAGTTGCTGTTGAAACAGAAGAATTGAAGAACAAGAGCCGTGTCTTCCATCAACGTCTCAAATCTACAATTGAGAGCCAGTTAGCAATTGTTGAATCTTCAGATTGGGAAGACATTCTTCGTCCAACAGCTACTTATCTTCAAACCAGTGATGATGCTTTCAAAGAAGTAGTAAGTGAAGTCTTAGGTGACTCTGTCTTGCAACAACATCCAGAGGAAGAACCAATTGATATTACTCGTCAGTTTTCTCCCGAGGAAATGGCAGAGTTGCAAGCGCGTATCGAAGCCGCTAATAAGGAACTTGCAGAAGCCGAAGCAAGAGCTGAACAAGAACAAGTGGTTTCACCAGCTCCGGTTGTTGAAGAAAGTCCAGCTCATCCAGTTGGTCCAATGTATGAAGAGCCAGAAGTAGCTCCAAGCAATTACTCAGGGCCAACACCAGCTACTGAAGCTGTAAACTCAGAACCAGGTTTTGCGGCACCGCAAGAATCTGTTACAATTTTATAAGAAATGATCTGAGAACAATATCTTATCCTTATATTTCCAGCGAGCAGGAGATGGTGTGAGTCCTGCATTCCCTAATGATAAGATTATCCTCTCAAACAATCAAGTCTGAATGAAGTAAGATTTGACGTTCCCCACGTTACGGGATAAGAGGGAGAAAGACCAGATTTTTTTCCGAATAAAGGTGGTACCACGATTTTCGTCCTTTTTGGAAGTCGTGGTTTTTAATTTGTTATTATTTATAAAGGAGATACCATGAAACTCAAAGATACCCTTAACCTTGGGAAAACAGCTTTCCCAATGCGTGCAGGCCTTCCTACCAAAGAGCCAGTTTGGCAAAAGGAATGGGAAGATGCGAAACTTTATCAACGTCGTCAAGAATTGAACCAAGGAAAACCTCATTTCACCTTGCATGATGGCCCTCCATACGCTAATGGAAACATCCACGTTGGACACGCTATGAACAAGATTTCAAAAGATATCATTGTTCGTTCAAAATCTATGTCAGGATTTTATGCACCCTATATCCCAGGTTGGGATACACATGGTCTGCCAATCGAGCAAGTTTTGGCAAAACAAGGTGTTAAACGTAAAGAAATGGACTTGGTTGAGTACTTGAAACTTTGCCGTGAATACGCTCTTTCACAAGTAGATAAACAACGTGAAGATTTTAAACGTTTGGGTGTTTCTGGTGACTGGGAAAATCCATATGTGACTTTGACTCCTGATTATGAAGCAGCCCAAATCCGTGTCTTCGGTGAGATGGCTAACAAGGGTTATATCTACCGTGGTGCCAAGCCAGTTTACTGGTCTTGGTCATCTGAATCTGCCCTTGCTGAAGCAGAGATTGAATACCATGACTTGCTTTCTACATCTCTTTACTATGCCAACAAAGTAAAAGATGGCAAAGGCGTTCTAGATACAGATACTTACATCGTTGTTTGGACAACTACTCCATTTACTATTACAGCTTCGCGTGGTTTGACTGTTGGAGCGGATATTGATTACGTCTTGGTTCAACCTGCTGGTGAAGTTCGCAAGTTTGTGGTTGCTGCAGAATTGTTGACTAGCTTGTCTGAGAAATTTGGCTGGGCTGATGTTCAAGTGTTGGCAACTTACCGTGGTCAAGAACTCAACCACATCGTAACAGAACATCCATGGGATACAGCTGTAGATGAGTTGGTGATCCTTGGTGATCACGTTACCACTGACTCTGGTACAGGTATCGTCCATACAGCCCCTGGTTTTGGTGAAGACGACTACAATGTTGGTATTGCTAATGGTCTTGAAGTCGCAGTGACTGTTGACGAGCGTGGTATCATGATGAAGAATGCTGGTCCTGAGTTTGAAGGTCAATTCTATGAAAAGGTAGTTCCAACTGTTATTGAAAAACTTGGTAACCTCCTTCTAGCCCAAGAAGAAATCTCTCACTCATACCCATTTGACTGGCGTACTAAGAAACCAATCATCTGGCGTGCAGTACCACAATGGTTTGCCTCAGTTTCTAAATTCCGCCAAGAAATCTTGGACGAAATTGAAAAAGTGAAATTCCACTCAGAATGGGGTAAAGTCCGTCTTTACAATATGATTCGTGACCGTGGCGACTGGGTTATCTCTCGTCAACGTGCTTGGGGTGTTCCACTTCCTATCTTCTACGCTGAAGATGGTACAGCGATCATGACAGCTGAAACTATTGAACACGTGGCTCAACTCTTTGAAGGCCATGGTTCAAGTATTTGGTGGGAACGTGATGCTAAGGACCTCTTGCCAGAAGGATTTACTCATCCAGGTTCACCAAATGGTGAGTTCAAAAAAGAAACAGATATCATGGACGTTTGGTTTGACTCAGGTTCATCATGGAATGGGGTTGTTGTAAATCGTCCGGAGTTGACTTACCCAGCAGACCTTTACCTAGAAGGTTCTGACCAATACCGTGGTTGGTTCAACTCATCACTCATCACATCTGTTGCCAACCATGGCGTAGCACCTTACAAACAAATCTTGTCACAAGGTTTTGCTCTTGATGGTAAAGGTGAGAAGATGTCTAAATCTCTTGGAAATACCATTGCTCCAAGCGATGTTGAAAAACAATTCGGTGCTGAAATCTTGCGTCTTTGGGTAACAAGTGTTGACTCAAGCAACGACGTGCGTATTTCTATGGATATCTTGAGCCAAGTCTCTGAAACTTACCGTAAGATCCGTAACACTCTTCGTTTCTTGATTGCGAATACATCTGACTTTAACCCAGCTCAAGACTCAGTAGCTTACGATGAGCTTCGTTCAGTTGATAAGTACATGACGATTCGCTTTAACCAACTTGTGAAAACGATTCGTGATGCTTACGCCAACTTTGAATTCTTGACAATCTACAAGGCTTTGGTGAACTTTATCAACGTTGATTTGTCAGCCTTCTACCTTGATTTTGCCAAAGATGTTGTTTACATCGAAGGTGCCAAATCATTGGAACGTCGTCAAATGCAGACTGTCTTCTATGACATTCTTGTGAAAATCACGAAACTCTTGACACCAATTCTTCCTCACACTGCGGAAGAAATCTGGTCATATCTTGAGTTTGAAGCTGAAGACTTCGTTCAATTGTCAGAATTGCCAGAAGCGGAAACTTTTGCTAACCAAGAAGAAATCTTGGATACATGGGCTGCCTTCATGGACTTCCGTGGACAAGCTCAAAAAGCCTTGGAAGAAGCTCGTAATGCAAAAGTAATCGGTAAATCACTTGAAGCACACTTGACAGTTTATCCAAACGAAGTGGTGAAAACTCTACTCGAAGCAGTAAACAGCAATGTAGCTCAACTTTTGATCGTGTCAGACTTGACCATCGCAGAAGAACCAGCTCCAGAAACTGCCGTTAGCTTCGAAGATGTAGCCTTCACTGTTGAACGCGCTGCAGGCCAAGTATGTGACCGTTGCCGTCGTATCGACCCAACAACAGCAGAACGTAGCTACCACGCAGTCATCTGTGACCACTGTGCAAGCATCGTAGAAGAAAACTTTGCAGACGCAGTTGCAGAAGGATTTGAAGAGAAATAAGGTTGTTGTATGATACTAAGAAGGAAAAGGATTGCCAAACAGTCCTTTCCTTTTTGGTTTTGACTAGCTTTTTTGTGAAAAATTGTGTAAAATAGAATAGATAAACGAGGGAAAACCTCGGAAAATTTAAAGGAGAATCCATCTAATGGTAAAATTGGTTTTTGCTCGCCACGGTGAGTCTGAATGGAACAAAGCTAACCTTTTCACTGGTTGGGCTGATGTTGATTTGTCTGAAAAAGGTACACAACAAGCGATTGACGCTGGTAAATTGATCAAAGAAGCTGGTATCGAATTTGACCAAGCTTACACTTCAGTATTGAAACGTGCGATTAAAACAACTAACTTGGCTCTTGAAGCTTCTGACCAATTGTGGGTTCCAGTTGAAAAATCATGGCGCTTGAACGAACGTCACTACGGTGGTTTGACTGGTAAAAACAAAGCTGAAGCTGCTGAACAATTTGGTGATGAGCAAGTTCACATCTGGCGTCGTTCATACGATGTATTGCCTCCAAACATGGATCGTGATGATGAGCACTCAGCTCACACAGACCGTCGTTACGCTTCACTTGACGATTCAGTTATTCCAGATGCTGAAAACTTGAAAGTGACTTTGGAACGTGCCCTTCCATTCTGGGAAGATAAAATCGCTCCAGCTCTTAAAGATGGTAAAAACGTATTCGTAGGAGCTCACGGTAACTCAATCCGTGCCCTTGTAAAACACATCAAAGGTTTGTCAGACGACGAAATCATGGACGTGGAAATCCCTAACTTCCCACCATTGGTATTCGAATTCGACGAAAAATTGAACGTAGTTTCTGAATACTACCTTGGAAAATAAAAAATTGTAAGTCTAGAATTGATTTCTAGGCTTTTTATGTTAGTATGGTAGTATGATAAGGAATAAAAAACAAGATTATGTATTGGCCTACAAGAGACCAGCTTCAACAACATATAAGGGTTGGGAAGAAGAGGCTTTACCAATAGGCAATGGTTCTTTAGGGGCAAAAGTATTTGGGATTATAGGGGCTGAGAGGATTCAATTTAATGAAAAAAGTCTCTGGTCTGGTGGTCCACTTCCTGATAGTTCCGATTATCAGGGTGGAAATCTTCAGGACCAGTATGGTTTTTTAGCTGAGATTCGGCAGGCTTTGGAAAAGAGAGATTACAATCGGGCTAAGGAACTGGCTGAACAGCACCTGATCGGGCCAAAAACGAGTCAATATGGGACCTATCTATCCTTTGGGGATATTCACATTGAGTTTAGTCAGCAAGGTACGACTTTGTCTCAGGTTACGGATTACCAGAGGCAACTGAATATCAGTAAGGCGCTTGCGACGACTTCTTATGTCTATAAGGGAACGAAATTTGAACGTGAAGCTTTTGCGAGTTTTCCAGATAATCTCTTGGTTCAGCGCTTTACTAAGGAAGGGGCGGAAACTCTAGATTTTACTATAGAACTGTCGCTAAGTCGTGATTTGGCTTCTGATGGAAAGTATGAGGAGGAAAAATCTGATTACAAGGAATGCAAGTTGGATATTACTGATTCTCATATCTTGATGAAGGGAAGAGTTAAGGACAATGACCTGCAGTTTGCTAGCTGTTTAGCTTGGGAAACAGATGGGGATATTAGAGTTTGGTCAGATAAGGCTCAGATATCAGGAGCCAGTTATGCCAATCTTTTCTTGGCTGCTAAGACTGATTTTGCCCAAAATCCTGCTAGTAATTATCGCAAGAAAATAGATTTAGAGAAACAGGTTAAGGACTTGGTGGAGATAGCTAAAGAAAAGGGCTATGCCCAATTGAAATCAAGTCATATTCAGGATTACCAAGCCTTATTCCAACGTGTTCAATTGGATTTGGGAGCTGATGTAGACACATCCACTACAGATAATTTGCTAAAAAATTATAAGCCACAAGAGGGGCATGCTTTGGAGGAATTGTTCTTCCAGTATGGACGGTATTTATTGATTAGTTCTTCTAGAGATTGCTCAGATGCTCTACCAGCTAACCTACAGGGAGTCTGGAATGCGGTCGATAATCCTCCTTGGAATTCGGACTATCACCTGAATATCAATCTGCAGATGAATTATTGGCCAGCCTATGTTACTAATCTTCTAGAGACGGCTTTTCCAGCCATCAACTATATAGATGATTTGCGTGTCTATGGTCGTCTAGCGGCTGCAAGGTATGCAGGAATCGTCTCTCAGAAAGGTGAGGAGAATGGTTGGCTGGTTCATACTCAAGCGACTCCTTTTGGCTGGACGGCACCTGGTTGGGATTATTACTGGGGGTGGTCACCAGCTGCCAATGCTTGGATGATGCAAACTGTTTATGAAGCCTATTCATTTTATAGGGATCAAGACTATCTCAGGGAGAAAATTTATCCCATGTTGAGGGAAACCGTTCGTTTTTGGAATGATTTTTTACATGAGGATCAGCAGGCGCAGCGTTGGGTCTCTTCTCCGTCTTATTCGCCAGAACATGGGCCGATTTCGATTGGCAATACCTATGACCAATCTCTAATTTGGCAGTTATTTCATGATTTTATTCAGGCTGCTCAGGAATTGGGACTGGATGAGGCTTTGTTGACTGAGGTCAAGGAGAAGTTTGACTTGCTTAATCCTCTTCAAATCACTCAATCTAGTCGAATCAGGGAGTGGTATGAGGAGGAAGAGCAGCATTTTCAAAATGAGAAAGTGGAGGCTCAGCATCGGCACACTTCCCATCTAGTGGGACTCTATCCTGGCACTCTCTTTAGCTATAAGGGAAAAGAGTATCTTGAAGCAGCGCGTGCTAGTCTCAATGATCGTGGAGATGGCGGTACAGGTTGGTCCAAGGCTAATAAGATCAATCTTTGGGCGCGTCTAGGAGATGGCAATCGAGCCCATAAATTATTAGCAGAGCAGTTAAAGTCATCCACCTTGCCAAATCTTTGGTGTAGTCATCCTCCTTTTCAGATAGATGGTAATTTTGGTGCTACTGGTGGCATGGCAGAAATGTTGCTCCAGTCTCATACAGCTTATCTGGTACCTCTAGCCGCCCTACCCGATGCATGGTCAACAGGTTCCGTTTCAGGCTTAATGGCACGTGGACATTTTGAAGTTAGCATGAGGTGGGCGGATAAAAAACTCTTACAGTTGACCATTTTATCAAGAAGTGGGGGAGAATTGCGAGCTTCTTATCCAGATATTGAAAAAAGTGTGATTGAAGTGAATCAAGAAAAAATAAAAGCGAAATGCATGGGGAAAGATTGTATTTCAGTGGCGACAGCAGAAGGTGATTTTGTTCAATTTTATTTTTAAGAAGGTGATAGAAGGCAGTAATTTGATACTGCCTTTTAATAAGGATTTAAGAATGTAAGCAGTTTCCAACTAGTTGAAAAAGCGTTATAATGGTAATAGGAAGTAATTTGTTTAAGAGAGGGTGGGTCTGATGGCTTATATTGAAATGAAACACTGTTACAAGCGTTATCAGGTTGGGGACACGGAGATTGTGGCCAATCGTGATGTGAATTTTGAAATTGAAAAGGGTGAATTGGTGATTATTCTAGGTGCATCTGGTGCAGGCAAGTCAACGGTTCTTAACCTTCTTGGGGGAATGGATACCAATGATGAGGGGGAAATCTGGATTGATGGGGTCAATATTGCAAACTATAGTTCCCACCAGCGAACCAATTACCGCCGTAATGATGTAGGATTTGTTTTTCAGTTTTATAATCTAGTTTCCAATCTAACCGCTAAGGAAAATGTGGAGTTGGCTTCAGAAATCGTGACAGATGCCTTGAATCCTGAACAGGTCTTGACAGATGTAGGTCTGGCTCATCGTCTCAATAACTTTCCAGCCCAGCTTTCTGGAGGGGAGCAACAGCGAGTCTCCATTGCACGCGCGGTAGCCAAAAATCCTAAAATTCTCCTTTGTGACGAACCGACAGGTGCCTTGGATTATCAGACAGGTAAGCAAGTCTTGAAGATTCTCCAAGATATGTCTCGTCAAAAGGGAGCGACGGTGATTATCGTGACTCACAATGGAGCTTTGGCGCCCATTGCGGATCGCGTGATTCATATGCACGATGCCAGTGTCAAGGATGTGGTGATCAACCAGCATCCTCAGGATATCGACAGTTTGGAGTACTAGCATGACCAAGCGAAAAACCTATTGGAAGGACTTAATTCAGTCCTTTACAGGCTCCAAGGGGCGTTTTTTATCCATCTTGACCCTGATGATGTTGGGATCTTTAGCCCTAGTAGGTCTCAAAGTAACTAGCCCCAATATGGAGGCGACCGCTAATGCTTATTTAACAACTGCTCAAACCTTGGATTTGGCAGTCATGTCTAATTATGGTTTGGATCAACCAGATCAAGAAGAACTAGAACAGATAGAGGGCGCAGAGGTTGAGTTTGGCTATTTGACAGATGTGACTATGGAGAATGGGCAGGATGCCATTCGGCTGTACTCCAAATCAGAGCGAATTTCAACCTTTCAGCTAAGAGAGGGACGACTTCCTCAGTCAGACAAGGAAATCGCTTTGGCCACTCATTTGCAAGGCCAATACAGCGTGGGACAGGAGATTAGTTTTAAAGAAAAAGAAGAGGATCATTCCTCTTTAAAAGATCATACTTATACCATTACTGGTTTTGTAGATTCAGCTGAAATCCTCTCCCAGCGAGATATGGGCTACGCAGGAAGTGGAAGCGGAACTCTGACAGCCTATGGGGTGATTTTACCTAGTCAGTTTGATCAGAAAGTCTACAATATAGCTCGTTTGAAATATCAAGATTTAGCAGGCTTAAATGCTTTTTCAGAAGCTTATGAAGAGAAATCCAAGCAACATCAGGAAGAACTTGAACAAGTTCTATCTGATAATGGCAAGGCACGTCTACAACTCTTGAGAAAAGAAGGACAAGAGTCTCTAGACAAAGGCAAAGAAACCCTTTATAAGGCTGAGACTAATTTGCAGGAAGGCAAGCGTCGTTTAGCAGTTGCTCAAGCTCGTTTACAGGCTCAGGAAAGTCAACTAGCCTTGCTTCCTCAAGCCCAGATAGAGCAAGCTAGTTCTCAACTTACCCAAGCTAAGCAGGAATTGGGCAAGGAAGAGGACAAACTAAAGCAAGCTAAACAGAATCTAGCTCAAGAAAAGGAAAAATTAGAAAAACATCAGCAAGTATTGGATGATTTGGCTGAGCCCAAGTATCAAGTCTATAATCGTCAGACCATGCCTGGCGGTCAGGGCTACCTCATGTACAGCAATGCTTCAGCCAGTATTCGGGCAGTGGGCAATATCTTTCCTGTAGTGCTTTATGCCGTAGCAGCTATGGTGACCTTTACAACCATGACTCGTTTTGTGGATGAAGAGCGAACTCATGCAGGGATTTTTAAGGCCTTGGGCTATCGTAGTAAGGATATTATCGTCAAGTTTCTCCTCTACGGTCTAGTAGCTGGGACTGTAGGAACAGCTCTAGGTAGCATACTTGGACATTATTTACTAGCAGGTGTGATTTCAAGTGTCATTACAAAAGGCATGGTGGTGGGAGAAACCCAGATTCAGTTCTATTGGACCTATAGCTTACTGGCTCTTGTCTTGAGTTGGTTGGCGAGTGTGCTACCAGCCTACTTGGTAGCTCGTAGGGAACTTCATGACGAAGCAGCCCAGCTTTTATTGCCTAAACCTCCTGTTAAAGGAGCTGAAATCTTACTAGAGCGCATAGGTTTTATCTGGCGTCGTCTCAGTTTTACCCATAAGGTAACAGCCCGTAATATCTTCCGTTATAAACAGCGGATGTTGATGACGATCTTTGGTGTGGCAGGTTCAGTCGCTCTGCTCTTTGCAGGTTTGGGAATTCAATCCTCTGTAGCAGGAGTTCCGTATAAACAGTTTCAACAAATCCAACAGTATCAGATGATTGTTTCTGAAAATCCTAGTTCGACCAATCAGGATAAGGCAAATCTAGAAGAAGAGTTGAAAGGGCAGGACATCAAAGCCTACCAGAAAATCTATTCTAAAACGCTAGACAAGGATTTCATAGGTAAGGCTGGTCTTCAAACTATTACCCTTATGATGACAGAGAAGGAGGATTTGACTCCATTTATCCATCTGCAACATCATCAGCAAGAGCTGACATTAAAAGATGGCGTCGTTATTACAGCTAAACTCGCCCAGCTGGCAGGTGTCAAGGTTGGACAGACTCTAGAAATTGAAGGTAAGAAGCTAAAGGTCGCTGCCATTGCTGAGAACTACGTTGGTCACTTTATTTATATGAGTCAGGCTAGCTATGAGCAAATTTACGGCCAGCTACCTCAAGCCAACACTTATCTGGTTTCGTTAAGGGATACCAGTGCTCCTAGTATCGAAAGACAGGCCGGCTTACTTATGAATCAAGCTGCGGTGTCCAGCGTTGTCCAAAATGCTTCAGCCATTCGGCTCTTTGACTCCGTCGCTAGCTCACTCAATCAGACCATGACTATCTTGGTCATCGTGTCAGTTCTATTGGCTATCGTTATCCTCTACAATTTGACCAATATCAATGTGGCTGAGAGAATCCGTGAACTCTCCACTATCAAGGTGCTCGGTTTTCATAATAAAGAAGTCACTCTCTACATTTACCGTGAGACCATTGTGCTGTCACTTGTGGGAATCGTACTTGGTTTGGTATCTGGTTTCTATTTACACCAATTTTTGATTCAAATGATTTCGCCTGCGACTATTCTCTTTTATCCGCAGGTAGGCTGGGAAGTCTATGTAATCCCAGTGGCAGCAGTAAGCATCATTTTGACCTTGCTTGGTTTCTTCGTCAATCATCATCTGAGAAAGGTTGATATGCTTGAAGCCTTGAAATCTGTAGAGTAAGGTAGTTGCTTTTATCTGATTGAACTTATATTTACTCGTAAACAAAAAATCCTCCGTTTCAAAGAGTAGGGAACTCTTTGTGACAGAGGATTTTTTCTATAGGGCTTTAGCAGCTGCAATTGCGGCTTCAAAGTTTGGTTCAGAGTTGATATTGTCCACGTATTCAACGTAGCGAATAGTATTGTCAGTATCGAGGACAAAGACTGCGCGTGCCAATAGGTGCCACTCATTGATTAAGAGGGCATAATCACGTCCAAAGGAATGGTCGAAATAGTCTGAGAGCATGATGGCATTTTCAATACCTTCAGCACCGCACCAACGTTTTTGGGCAAAAGGGAGGTCCATAGAAACAGTCAAGACGACCGTGTTGTCCAGTCCAGTTAGTTCTTGGTTAAAACGACGTGTTTGAGTTGAGCAGATACCTGTATCGATAGAAGGCACGACACTCAAGACTTTTTTCTTACCGTCAAAATCAGCCAGAGATTTTTTAGAAAGGTCTGTTGTAGTGAGTGAAAAATCAAGTGCCTTGTCGCCGACTTGTAGTTGTTTACCTGTAAAGCTCACAGGATTTCCGAGAAAAGTTACCATAGGATACTCCAATCTTTTTTCTTCCATTTTAGCTGAAACAGTCGGAATTTTCCAATGATTTGACCGGAAATATGGGCATAGAAAAAAACGCCAGCTCATGTGAGAATGACGTTTTTCAGAGGCTTATACTCAATGAAAATCAAAGAGCAAACTAGGAAGCTAGCCACAGGCTGTACTTGAGTACGGCAAGGCGACGCTGACGTGGTTTGAATTTGATTTTCGAAGAGTATTATTTTGCCAATCCTTCAGCAATCTTATCAAGGTTGTATTTCATCATGTTGTAGTAGCTGTCGCCTTCTTTACCTTGTTCTGCGATAGAGTCAGTAAAGATTTGTGCGTAGATTGGGATGTTTGTATCTTGTGAAACAGTCTTCATTGGACGGTCATCCACGCTTGATTCTACAAAGAGTGAAGGAGTTTTTGTTTGGCGAAGTTTTTCAACCAAGGTCTTGATTTGGTCAGGAGTTCCTTCTTCTTCAGTGTTGATTTCCCAGATATAGGCACTTGGGACACCGTAGGCTTTAGAGAAGTATTTGAAGCATCCTTCGCTGGTTACGATGAGTTTTTTCTCAGCAGGAATGTTGTTAAATTTCTCTTTAGCTTCCTTGTCAAGTTTGTCTAGCTTATCAGTATATTCTTTGAGATTTTTTTCGTAGAATTCCTTGTTGCTAGGGTCTTTAGCGCTCAATTGTTTTGCGATATTCTTAGCAAAAATCATCCCATTTTCAAGGTTAAGCCAAGCGTGTGGGTCTTCTTTGCCTTTTTCGTTTTGGCCTTCAAGGTAGATAACATCAACGCCTTCGCTGACTGCAAAGTAGTCTTTGTTTTCAGTTTTCTTGGCATTTTCTACCAATTTTGTAAACCAAGCATTGCCACCTGTTTCAAGGTTGATACCGTTATAGAAAATCAAATCAGCTTGAGAAGTTTTCTTAACGTCTTCAGGAAGTGGTTCGTATTCGTGTGGGTCTTGGCCAACAGGAACGATACTGTGAAGATCAATCTTGTCACCAGCAATATTTTTAGTAATATCAGCGATGATTGAGTTTGTAGCAACAACTTTTAGTTTTTGACCAGAAGCTGCATCTTTTTTTCCACTAGCACATGCTACAAGAGCGATGACGGAAAGAAAGAGAACGAGTAATGTACCTAATTTTTTCATTAGATCCTCCAATTTATTGGGGTTTTGCCCCTTATTTTAACAAATGTTTATTTTTCAGTTTCAAATATCGTTGTTTTGGAGCGATAAAGAAGCTAATGAGAAAGAAACTAGCAGCTGTAAGCACGATACTAGAACCTGCCGCAACGTTAAAGCTATAGCCGATAAAGAGTCCCAAAACCGAAGCAGTAGCTCCAAAGGTTGAGGAAAGGAAAATCATGCTTTTCAGGCTATTAGCATACAGATAAGCAGTTGCAGCTGGGGTAATCAGCATGGCTACAATCAGGATAGTTCCGACACTTTGCATGGCTGTCACAGACACGAGAGTCAGGAGTACCATGAGAAGGTAGTGATAGAAATTGACAGGCATTCCCATGGCTTTGGCCAAGAGTTCATCAAAGGAAGTGATCAAGAGTTGCTTGAAGAAAATCCAGATTAACAAGAGAATGGCTGCACCAACACCCATAGTAATAAACATATCCGTATCTTGGACGGCCAGGATATTACCAAAAAGGATATGGAAAAGGTCAGTTGAACTTTTAGCGACACTAATCAAGATGATACCGAGGGCTAAGAAAGAAGAAAAGGTAATGCCGATGGCGGTATCGCTTTTGATAATCGAGTTTCCCTTGATGTAGGTAATGATGATAGCAGCTAGTAGTCCGAAGACAATGGCTCCGATAAAGAAGTCAAGGCCCAAGATAAAGGAGAGGGCTACACCTGGCAAGACAGCATGTGAAATGGCATCTCCCATGAGTGACATCCCGCGTAGGATGATGAAACATCCCACAGCTCCAGCTACGACCCCGATGACAATAGCCGTTATCAAGGCATTTTGTAAGAAATGGAATTTTTGTAATCCATCGATAAATTCTGCAATCATAGGTCACCTCCATTGAAAAATAGTCGATTACCGTAAGCTTCTTTGAGATTGGCTTCGGTAAAGGTTTCTTTGGTTGGACCAAAGGCAATCACTTCTCGATTGACAAGCAAGACTTGATCGAAGTAGTGGGGAACCTTGCTGAGGTCGTGGTGGACGATGAGAACCGTCTTTCCAGCTTTTTTCAGATCTCTCAGCGTATTCATGATGATTTCTTCACTGACTGAGTCAATCCCAACAAAGGGTTCATCCAAGAGGATATAGTCGGCTTCCTGCACCAGACATCTGGCAATCAAGACCCGCTGGAATTGACCTCCAGACAGTTGACTGATTTGACGTTCAGCGTAGTCAGCTAGACCGACAATTTCAAGGGCCTCTTGCACTTTCTTCCAATGTTTAGCTTTTAAACTGTGAAAGAGAGGAATAGAGGGAAATAGTCCTAGCGAGACACATTCCTTGACCTTGATGGGAAAGTTGTAGTCGATATTGATTTTTTGTTCGACATAGGCGATTCGATGTAAGGATTTTTTAACTTCCTTGTCATCGAGAAATGCCTGACCTTGATGTGGGATAATTCCCAGCATCCCTTTTAATAATGTTGATTTCCCAGCACCGTTTGGACCAATGATACCGGTAATTGTTGGTCCTTGGAGCACTAGTGAAATATCCTTAAGTGCCAACGTTTCTTTGTAGGAGACACTGAGGTTTTCGATACGTATCATACAGTTGTATTCCTCCTGTCTCTTAATATACATTAAAAAAAAAATTAAGTCAAGTTAATTTTTGAAAAAATTAAAATAATAACTGAAAAATGATGGAAAAGGAAAGTTCATTTTTAATTGCATTCCCAAGCAATTTTTGTTAAGCTAGCAATAACTTAAAAAAATGAAAGCGAGAACAAGATGACACGTTATCAAGATGATTTTTATGATGCAATCAATGGAGAATGGCAGAAGACAGCTGAAATCCCAGCAGATAAGTCTCAAACAGGTGGTTTTGTTGATTTAGACCAGGAAATTGAAGACTTGATGCTTGCGACAACAGACAAGTGGTTGGCAGGTGAAGAGGTGCCTGAGGATGCTATCTTGGCAAACTTTGTCAAATACCACCGCCTAGTTCGTGATTTTGACAAGAGAGAAGCTGACGGTATCACACCTGTTTTACCACTCCTTAAAGAATTCCAAGAATTGGAGACTTTTGCGGATTTTACAGCTAGACTAGCAGAGTTTGAACTTGCAGGAAAACCTAACTTTCTTCCTTTTGGTGTATCGCCAGACTTTATGGATGCCAGAATCAATGTTTTATGGGCTAGCGCTCCAAGCACAATCCTGCCAGATACGACCTACTATGCAGAAGACCATCCTCAGCGCGAAGAGCTCTTGACTCTTTGGAAAGAAAGCAGCGCAAATCTCCTCAAGGCTTATGATTTCACTGATGAAGAAATTGAAGACTTGCTAGAGAAAAGACTAGAATTGGACCGCCGAATTGCGGCAGTGGTGCTCTCTAATGAAGAAAGTTCAGAATATGCCAAACTCTACCATCCGTATTCTTACGAAGTTTTCAAGAAATTTGCTCCTGCCCTACCTTTGGATGACTTCTTCCAAGCCGTTCTTGGACAAGTACCAGACAAGGTTATCGTAGACGAAGAACGTTTCTGGCAAGCAGCAGATCAATTCTATAGTGAAGAAGCTTGGCCTCTCCTCAAGGCAACCTTAATTTTAAGTGTTGTTAATCTCTCAACCAGCTATTTAACAGAAGAAATCCGTGTCTTGTCAGGTGCCTATAGCCGTGCGCTTTCAGGAGTTCCAGAAGCCAAAGACAAGGTCAAGGCAGCCTACCAGCTAGCACAAGGTCCTTTCAAACAAGCCTTGGGTCTCTGGTATGCCCATGAAAAATTCTCTCCAGAAGCTAAGGCAGACGTGGAGAAAAAAGTGGCAACTATGATTGATGTCTATAAGGAACGTTTGGCTAAAAATGACTGGCTGACTCCAGAAACTCGTGACAAGGCCATCGTCAAACTCAATGTTATCAAGCCTTATATCGGTTACCCAGAAGAATTACCAGAACGCTACAAGGACAAGGTAGTGGATGAGACTGCTAGTCTTTTTGATAATGCTCTAGCCTTTGCGCGTGTGGAAATCAAACACAGTTGGAGCAAGTGGAATCAGCCTGTAGACTACAAAGAATGGGGCATGCCTGCTCATATGGTCAATGCCTACTACAATCCACAGAAGAACCTAATTGTCTTCCCAGCGGCCATTTTACAAGCACCTTTCTATGACTTGCATCAGTCATCTTCTGCTAACTACGGGGGTATCGGAGCGGTTATTGCCCATGAAATTTCCCACGCCTTTGATACCAACGGAGCGTCCTTTGATGAAAATGGTAGCCTCAAGGATTGGTGGACTGAGAGCGACTATGCTGCCTTCAAGGAGAAAACACAAAAAGTTATTGACCAATTTGATGGACAAGATTCTTATGGAGCAACCATTAACGGTAAATTGACTGTGTCAGAAAACGTGGCTGACTTGGGAGGAATCGCTGCAGCGCTTGAAGCAGCTAAGAGGGAAGCAGACTTCTCAGCAGAAGAATTCTTCTACAACTTCGGTCGCATCTGGCGCATGAAAGGTCGTCCAGAATTTATGAAACTTTTGGCTAGTGTCGATGTACACGCACCAGCCAAACTCCGTGTCAATGTACAAGTACCAAACTTCGATGATTTCTTTACAACCTATGATGTCAAAGAAGGAGACGGTATGTGGCGTTCACCAGAGGAGCGCGTGATTATTTGGTAAGGCAAAAAATCTAGTCATCAGAAAAAAGGCATCCAATCAGGTGTGAAAAACTTGTCTGGATGCCTTTGTAATAGAAAGATTTGCTGGATAGTTTACTTAAATTGTGCTATTGATTGTCATCATTTTACTAGAAAAAAGGATTGAAGGTTTTTTCGTGAGCGATAGTAGTAGCTGGACCATGTCCTGGATAGACATCATAGTTTGGTAGAGTGAAAAGTTGAGTCTGGATACTGTGAAGTAGTTGTTCCATACTACCAGTTGGAAGGTCGGTCCGTCCGATTGTTTCACGGAACAGGGCATCACCTGTTAAGACCAAGTGAGCTTGTGGAAAGACGATAGAAACACCACCGATAGAATGTCCTGGTGTTGGCAAGACAGTGAAACGAAATTCCTCTAGTTGGTATTCTTCGTGAAAGATAAAAGTGTGTTCTGCAGGTTTTGCGACCACATCTGCCATATCATCGTGGCGGGGAAGCCCAGAGAGATTATCGACAGGAGTATAGAGCCAGCTGGCTTCGCTCTCTGCGATATAGACAGGAGGATTGCCAAAAGTCTCGCGAACCAAGTCCAGACTCATGATATGGTCATAATGGGCATGGGTCAATAGAATGGCACAGATCGGTTTGTTAATCTTCTTGATTGTCTGACGAATGGCTTCCCAATGGCTACCGGGATCGACCACGATGAGGTGTTTTTCACCTTCCAGGTAATAGGTGTTTTCATAGGCAACAGGATTCACGGTTTTATGGATTTTCATACTAGCTCCAATCTCAAAGAATGTACTAATACTCTTCGAAAATCTCTTCAAACCGCGTCAGCTTTATCTGCAACCTCAAAGCAGTGCTTTGAGCAGCCTGCGGCTAGTTTCCTCTTTGATTTTCATTGAGTATACATTAAGTATAGCACAGTTAGGAAGAATAAGCTGGAAAAGGAAATAGGTCTAGAAAGAAGAACTAGATTTAGATAAAAAAAATAAGCCCCGAATGAGTTCGAGGCTTAAACTGTTTTAATTACCAGCATAATATTTTTGGATTCCCTTAATAATCCCTTCGACTAGTTTATCTTGATAGTCACTGCTGCGGATTTTTTGGTTTTCTTCTGGATTATCCATATATCCCATCTCTAGCAAAACAGCTGGTTTAGCTGTTTCACGGAGAACAGCAAAGGTTGCTTGCAAGAGCCCAGCATCCCTAGCTCCAGTTTCAGCTAGCAGTGAAGAATGGATATCAGCTGCGAGACGATTACTTTCACTCATCCGTTCAGGATTGTTGTGCCAATCCTTGTTAATCTTGCTAGGGAAACCAGGTTCATCCTTGTAAGAATAGGTCTGGATACCTAGGTTAACGGTTGTATCATTTCCTTTTGCATTGAAATGAAGGCTAATGAAAAAGTCTGCATTGGTCTTGTTGACCATACGAGAACGCTCGGTAATAAAATCAACGTCTATATCACTATCTCGAGAGGTGAGAACGGTATAGCCGAGTCCTTCTAATCGTTTACGTAGCTTACGATAAACTTGTAGGTTCAATTCTTTCTCAGCTATGCCATAGTAATAAGCCCCGCGATCCTTACCACCGTGTCCTGGATCGAGAAAGATGGTTTTAGAGTAGTGTCCTTTTTGAAAACCTTGTGCTAATTCACGAACCCATTTTCCATTCCCTTGGAAGAGCTGATTTTTACCATCCACAGCATAGGTTCCTGTAACATACACACCATCGTCCTTAAGATAGTACCAAGCTTGATAGTCTGGGTCATAAATCCATTCCTTGTGGGCCATGTAGCCACCAGATTTAAGGTAGTAGGAACCAATCCATTGTTTTTGGGCATAGCGTCCGCCAGATTTTAGGTAAAACCAACTAGAGTAGCTTTGGTCGTAGACCCATTCCCTATCTGCCATAGCACCACTGGATTTGAGGTAGTAATCGCCTTTCCAGACATTGGCCAACATTCTACCATAGCCATCAAAAGCATACCACTTGCCATTGATTTGGCTCCATTGGTTGGATAAATATTTACCTGAACCATTGATATAGTACCAATTATTGCCCATTTGGTACCAGCTGTTTTCAAGCAAGTAGCCATGACTATCAAAGAGATAACCTTCATAGAGGGTATCTGTAAATTTGACCCCAGTTTGACTATAAAAAGTCCACTTGTTCCCCTCTTTTACCCAGCCAGTTTGTATAGGTTGATTGGGTTTGGTTTCTGTGGAAAGAGAAGGTTTGCTTTCTTGCTCACTTGAACTAGCTGTGCTCGACGAAGTTTCTGTACTAGCTTGAGAACTACTAGCAGAAGTATTTGTAGAACTGTTAGTAGAATGACTAGTGGAAGTATTTGTTGAGCTACTAGTTGAACTAGTCATAGGGTTAGTAGCGGAATGACTAGTATCATCAGCCAAAACGACTTGGTTTGTTAGTCCAAGAAAAGCCAAAGCTAAAAGTGTCAGTCTTTTGTGTGATTTCATGTTGTTTGCCTTTCTAGAAAAATGAAAATTCAGTAATCATCGTAAAAAAACTGTTTATATTACCATTATACACTAAAAATGTTAGAAAATTACCAAAATATCAAACCTTTTCTTATTTAAACAGAAGAAAAGATTTTTATTTCACTAACTTTTAGCGTAGACTATATTTCAAAAAAGTTAGATGAAAATCAGATAATTTTATTTTTTAAGTTTGAATCTTATTCTATCATCCATCCCAACAAATTGAATAGCTTCAGAATCCTCTTTTTCTAGTTTTCATATTCTTAAAAAAGTGATAAAATGGTAGGAAGAATTGGAGAGTAGAGATGCCAAAAGAAGTGAATTTAACAGGCGATGAAGTTGTCGCTTTAACACAGAAATATTTATCGGAAGAAGATGTGGCTTTTGTCCATAAGGCCTTGGTTTACGCCGTTGAATGCCATAGTGGTCAATATCGTAAATCAGGTGAACCTTATATCATTCACCCTATCCAAGTAGCAGGTATTTTAGCTAAGCTCAAGTTGGATGCTGTGACAGTAGCTTGTGGTTTCTTGCATGATGTGGTGGAAGATACTGATGCGACCTTGGACGATTTGGAAAGAGAGTTTGGTCCTGATGTGCGGGTGATTGTTGACGGGGTTACCAAGCTTGGTAAGGTCGAGTACAAATCGATCGAGGAGCAGTTGGCTGAAAATCATCGCAAGATGCTTATGGCCATGTCTGAGGACATCCGCGTTATCTTGGTCAAACTGTCTGACCGCTTGCACAATATGCGGACCCTGAAACACCTTCGAAAAGACAAGCAGGAGCGTATTTCCAAAGAAACAATGGAAATTTATGCCCCGCTTGCCCATCGTTTGGGGATTTCCAGTGTCAAATGGGAATTGGAAGACCTATCTTTCCGTTATCTCAATCCAACGGAGTTTTACAAGATTACCCATATGATGAAGGAAAAACGCAGAGAGCGTGAAGCCTTGGTGGATGAGGTGGTCACAAAATTAGAGGAATATACGACAGATCGTCATCTAAATGGAAAGATTTACGGTCGTCCCAAGCATATTTACTCGATTTTCCGCAAAATGCAGGATAAGAGAAAACGTTTTGAGGAAATCTATGACCTGATTGCCATTCGTTGTATTTTAGATACCCAAAGTGATGTTTATGCCATGCTTGGTTATGTACATGAGCTTTGGAAACCAATGCCAGGTCGTTTCAAAGACTATATCGCTAACCGTAAGGCCAATGGTTACCAGTCTATCCATACGACTGTCTATGGGCCAAAAGGGCCGATTGAATTCCAGATTCGGACCAAGGAAATGCACGAGGTGGCTGAGTACGGGGTTGCGGCTCACTGGGCTTATAAGAAGGGCATCAAGGGGCAGGTCAACAGCAAGGAATCAGCTATTGGGATGAACTGGATCAAGGAGATGATGGAGCTCCAAGACCAGGCTGATGATGCCAAGGAATTTGTCGATTCAGTTAAGGAAAACTATCTGGCTGAGGAGATTTACGTCTTTACACCAGATGGAGCTGTCCGTTCCCTTCCAAAAGATTCAGGGCCGATTGACTTTGCTTACGAAATCCATACAAAAGTCGGTGAAAAAGCGACGGGTGCCAAGGTCAATGGTCGTATGGTTCCTCTGACAACTAAGCTTAAGACAGGGGATCAGGTTGAAATTGTCACCAACCCGAACTCCTTTGGGCCGAGTCGTGACTGGCTCAACATGGTCAAGACCAGCAAGGCCCGCAACAAGATTCGTCAGTTCTTTAAAAACCAAGATAAGGAATTGTCTGTCAACAAGGGTCGTGAGATGTTGATGGCCCAGTTCCAAGAAAGTGGCTATGTGGCCAATAAATTCATGGACAAGCGTCATATGGACCAAGTTCTGCAAAAGACCAGCTACAAGACAGAAGAATCCCTCTTTGCAGCCATTGGTTTTGGAGAAATCGGTGCTATTACCGTCTTTAACCGTCTGACTGAAAAGGAACGCCGTGAAGAAGAACGTGCCAAGGCCAAGGCGGAAGCAGAAGAGCTTGTCAAAGGTGGCGAGATCAAGGTTGAAAACAAAGAAACCCTCAAGGTTAAGCATGAGGGTGGAGTGGTCATTGAAGGTGCCTCAGGTCTCCTAGTGCGGATTGCCAAGTGTTGTAATCCTGTTCCTGGTGACGATATTGTCGGCTACATTACCAAGGGTCGTGGTGTAGCTATTCACCGTGTGGACTGTATGAACCTGCGTGCCCAAGAAAACTACGAGCAACGTCTCCTTGATGTGGAGTGGGAAGACCAGTATTCAAACTCAAATAAGGAGTATATGGCCCATATCGATATTTATGGCCTTAACCGTACAGGATTATTGAACGATGTACTACAAGTTCTTTCAAACACAACCAAGAATATTTCAACGGTTAATGCTCAACCAACCAAGGATATGAAATTTGCTAATATCCATGTATCCTTCGGTATTGCCAACCTCTCGACACTGACTTCGGTTGTGGACAAGATTAAGAGTGTGCCAGAAGTATACTCTGTCAAACGGACTAACGGTTAATTGCCCTAGCCCTTACTAGAAAGGCTATTATGAAAATCATTATCCAACGGGTTAAAAAAGCCCAAGTGAGTATCGAAGGTCAGGTTCAGGGGAAAATCAATCAGGGACTCTTATTGCTGGTTGGTGTTGGACCAGAGGACCAAGAGGAAGATTTGGACTATGCTGTGAGAAAACTGGTCAATATGCGGATTTTTTCAGACGCAGAAGGCAAGATGAACCTGTCTGTCAAAGATATTGAAGGAGAAATCCTCTCTATTTCTCAGTTTACCCTCTTTGCGGATACTAAGAAAGGAAATCGTCCAGCCTTTACAGGCGCAGCCAAGCCTGATATGGCATCAGACTTCTATGATGCTTTCAATCAAAAATTAGCGCAAGAAGTACCCGTTCAGACAGGGATCTTTGGAGCGGATATGCAGGTTGAGCTGGTCAATGACGGACCAGTCACCATTATCCTTGATACTAAAAATAGATAAGAAAGACCAAGCCCAGCTGGCTTGGTTTTTCTTATCTATCATAAAATATTCCAAAATGAAATCGGTTCTTGATAGGCCTTGGGGAAATCTTGTTTCAGGCTTTGGCAGATGCGATAGGAAGGGACGAGATGTCCTAGGATGAGGAGAGTTCCCTGAAGGAAAAGTGGGATACCCCTTACAATCAGCAAGGAGAGAATGATCAGGCTATCCCATAGGAGGATTTGTAAGGCAAAACGCCAGAATCTCGGTCTAATCTGGGAATAAAGGTGACTAAAGTGGTCACAAAGTTGGTTGGAAAGATAGGTCAATAGCACAGGATGAAAGAAAATGAGCCAACCGCTATAAATCAACATCCAATCCCAAGTAAGTCCCTCTTTAAATGTCAAAAATGCCAGCATAATTCCATCGATGATAAGGAGTTGAATGGTTTTGATGGAGATGATTTTTTTCATGCTAAAACCTCCTTTTCCTTAGAGACACTCCCATAAAGAGATGTGTTTATCGTAAAAATCTGGATAGTGTTCTCTTAGGTAGTCAGCCGTCATATAATATAAAGTAGAATGACAAGCAGTGATGATTGGCATAAGAGAGTAAAAACGCTGAGAACTAACGAAGGTTAAAATGACAAAAAATAGAAAATCAATTGTGAGAACCCCTAAATAGTAGAAGCGAATCTTTTTATTGATTTGAGGATAAATCTCAGCGAATTGATGTTTGAGTCGGACAACCAAGCGAAATAACAGGAGTCCTTGAGTAAGGAGGAAAATAAAACCAGATAGCAAGAGCCACTCCAAAGATGTCTCGGGTCTTTTGTTAAAAAATGCGAATAGTAGCAAATCGATGACTGCAATTGCTGTAAAATGGATTCTAAAGAGTTTTTTCATAAGATGACCCCCCTCTTTTATCTAACTTCATTCTACTCCAAAAGAATGGGAGTTACAAGTAAAATGATAAAAATAGCAGAAGGGAGATTCTCTTAAGTCGACTTGTTTTTTTATTTAAGTTTTCTTCTATTATCTTACTTCTTCATCATTCCAGACAAATAAAGCTCCGATTGCATTGAGGATATAAAAGATGTATTTTCCGATATTGGCAAAATTTCCTTGAATACCAGCTTTTGTCAGCTGAACGAAATTGTAAATCAACCAAAAGCCCCACTGAGTTGTTAGTTTCAATGCGTTAAAAGCATTGGCAATGAGTGAGAGTGCAAAGGCAATGGTTGTTACATAGGCAAGGAGATTCATCTTTCCTCCATAGCCGATAAAGTTTGTCACAAAGGCAAAGAGGAAGGCGATGATGGAAATGATGATGGCCGCCAATTTTAGCTGTTTTTGGCTCATTTGGTTGGGCCTGCCTTCTTGCGAAACTTCCCATTTCTTAATAGCAAAGGTATAAATGAGGAAGGTGACGGGATAGGTGATAATAGCCGCCTTATTTCCAAGGATATAATCAATAGCACCGGACAAAATGGTATTAACAATACCAAAGTAATTTCCCCATTTGCTTAATTTCCCCGTGAAACGAGTGGATAACATGGAAATCCCAACGTTGGTTACGGAAATCAATCCAAAGGGAACAAGAGCTGTCCATGGGCCCCAGTCTACGAATTTGTCGAGACGGGAGTTGAGGTAACCAGATGCAATTGCAATCCCAACGACCAGAGCAACTCCAAAGAGGTCAAACCATTTAGATGTAGCAAAAATTTTTAGTGATTTTTTCATAGTTTAAACTATCTTTCTTTTTTTTTTACAAATATTCTACAATTAAATGAAAGCAAAATCAAATGATAGAAATAAAACCCTGAAAATAAAACTTTCAGGGTTGGTTGGGGGACTTGAGAAATTAGTTGATTTTCTCGACATAGAGTTGTTTTGCAATGTCCATATTCACTTGTAAATCCTCGTCTTTACTAAGGATAGTAAAGGTGTTACTGAAGCCATCAAACTGCTTGACTTGGAGCGGGTCACCGATGTGAAGTGAGTGCTTATCCAAATAATTGAGAATGTCAAAACTATCGTGCACACGAGTCAGGCGGTAGGCGCCAGCTTCCTTGATGTCAGCTAGTGGCAGGTTATTGATTTCAACTAAGAGTTCTCCCTTGGCAGGAATAGTTCCTCCGTGAGGACAGGTCTTGGGAAATCCTAGTAGTTTATCCAGTCTTTCCACGAACAGGTCAGAGACAGTATGTTCCAAGACCTCAGCTTCTTCATGAATCTGGTCACTCGTATAGTCTAAATGATGAACTAGAAAAACTTCAATCAAGCGATGCTTACGATAGAGCTCAGAGACCAGTTTGAGTCCGATGTCAGTAAGTAGATAACCGCATTCCTTGTCCTTGAGGATGAGATTTTCACTCTTCATCCGTTTAATCATTTCAGTTACGGCAGGGGGAGAGACTTGCATGCGGGCCGCAATTTCCTTGTTAGTGATTTTATGCAGGTCTATGCCAATTTCATAAATACATTTTAGATAATCTTCTTTATTCGGGGTCATTCGTTTCCTCTTGTCTAATATCTTTATCTAGTATATCAAAAAAAGCTAGATTTCTCTAGCTGTGACTTTTTATGTTATACTTATTGCAAGAGAAAAAACGAGGAGATGGATATGACGAAAATAGCTCTTCTTTCAGATATTCATGGAAATACCACCGCCTTGGAGGCTGTTTTGGCAGATGCTCGGCAGCTAGGAGTGGATGAATACTGGCTTTTGGGAGATATTCTCATGCCAGGAACAGGGCGTAGAAGGATTTTGGACTTGTTGGCTCAACTACCGATTACAGCTAGAGTTTTGGGAAACTGGGAAGACAGTCTTTGGCATGGTGTCCGCAAGGAATTGGATAGTACTCGTCCCAGTCAACGCTATCTCTTGCGACAGTGCCAGTATGTTTTAGAGGAAATTTCCCTAGAAGAAATTGAACTGCTCCACAATCAACCACTCCAGATTCATCGTCAGTTTGGGGATTTGACGGTGGGAATTAGCCACCATCTTCCTGATAAGAACTGGGGGAGAGAGTTGATTCATACTGGAGCGCAAGAGGATTTTGACCGCTTGGTGACCAACCCGTCTTGTGATATTGCTGTTTATGGTCATATTCATCAGCAGTTGCTTCGTTATGGGACTGGTGGGCAATTGATTGTCAATCCAGGTTCGATTGGTCAACCTTTCTTTCTAGATGCCCAGTTGCGGAAGGACTTGCGGGCCCAGTATATGATTTTGGAGTTTGATGACAAGGGCTTGGTAGATATGGACTTCCGACGGGTGGACTACGATGTGGCAGCTGAATTGCAGCTGGCTAAAGACCTCAAACTTCCCTATTTTGAGGTTTACTATGAAAGTCTGGTCAATGGTATCCACCATACTCATCATCAGGAATTTCTGAGAGAATTAGCCCAGAAAGAGGGCTATGATAGGGAATTAGATGCTTGGTTGAAAAGTGGTAACGATTGACATTACAACTAAAAAGGGTATAATAATAGAAAAAGAAGAGTAGAGGCAGGGTAGCCTCGTAAAAAGGAGAAGAGGATGCAAATTCCAAGTAGATTTACCATTGCGACTCATATGCTGATAATTATTGCCCTCGAGGGGAAGGAAAGCAAGGTGACCAGTGATTTTCTGGCTGCTAGTGTCGGGGTCAATCCTGTCATTATCAGAAAAACCTTGTCCCAGTTGAAGAAGGCAGAGCTGATTTCAGTAGCGCGTGGAACAGGTGGGACAGAGATTGTTAAGGATCTCAAAGACATTAGTCTATTAGATGTTTATCAGGCTGTTGAGTGTCTTGGTAAGACTGGTCAACTCTTCAGTTTTCATGACAATCCAAATCCAAATTGCCCAGTTGGAGCCCATATTCATGATGTTTTGGATCAAAAATTGGAGAGAATCCAGCTGGCTATGGAGGCAGAGCTTGGTCAGACTAGCTTAGAGCAAGTTGTGGCCGATGCAGAGAGTCAAATGAAGGAGTGAGAGGGGTAGATGCCCTCTTTTTCTCTATGTAAAATTGTGATAAAATAGAATCATTAAAGGAGGAAGAAATGTATCTTGTTATAGGAATTGTATTAGCCTTTATAGTGTCATTTTGGAAAGATAATAGAAGTTTGTGGAATCCAGTATTATTCTTATTATCCCTCATTTCCAGTTATTTTTATCTAGGCTACCTTTTTTATCAAAATGGGTATGAGAAGATTCATTTCGCTTTTTTTATATTTCCCTTTATTTTACTTCCGATACTGCTTTTTCTAAGTGGCATCTTTTTAATCTATAATGGCCTTATCTTGCTGAAGCGAGAGGGACGTTCAAAGGCTAATTATCTCTCAATGCTCCTTGGAATAGTCATTTTGTTATTTTTTGCCTTGATGTCATTTCGATTGGGTGATAGAAATGAATTATTTTACACCAATCACTTTCTAAACATTTTATTTGCATTTATTGCTTATTCTTACTTTATTTTTGGTTTTGCTTTTGTGGGTTTTATGTTGTACTCTATCTTGTATCTCTTTATTCCTAAGAAGAAGCATTATGATTTTATTATCATTCACGGTGCAGGTTTGTTAGACGGAGAAAGGGTAACTCCTTTGCTGAAGAGGAGGATTGATAAGGCAGTGGAAGCTTACCACAATTCTAAGAATCCTCATATCAAAATCATTGCTAGTGGTGGTCAAGGAGGAGATGAGAAGATTTCTGAAGCGCAGGCCATTATAAATTATATACTTGAAGAGACAGATGTTCCCCAAGATGCGATTATTCTGGAGGAACAATCAAGGACTACCTATGAGAACCTTCTCTTTTCTAAGGAACTTGGCGAGAAACTGATAGCAAAACCTCAATTCCTCTTTGTTACGAATGACTATCATGTTTTTCGTACCAGTACCTATGCGCGTAAGTTAAATATGAAGGGAGATGGCCTCGGATGTAGGACGGCAGGCTACTACATACCATCTGCTTTTATTCGGGAGTACGTAGCGCTCTGTGTCAAAATGAAATGGCTTTTCCTTGCCTTTTATGTCCTGCTATCAGTCCTCATTTTGATAGCCTATAAAGGGGTTATTTGGTAGTCAGATTCTATTTAAAAAGACTTAGAATGCACATGAAAGTATGTATTCTAGGTCTTTTGTTTTGTATACATTTGATTTTTGAAAGGTACTATCTATTTTTCCATGCTTGGTAACGGGTATCAATCAATAATTGGGTGAGGCGTCCCATGGTTTCCCTTTCTTCTGGAGTGAGGGATTGAGCTTGGACGAAGAGATGACGAATGTGTTCGATAGCCTTTAAGGAAGACAAGTCATTGATAGAAGTAATACCAGAATCAAGAATGGTGCCAAAGAAGAGATCGAAGTAGAGCTGGAGTTCCTCGTCAGGGACTGTGGCCACCCACTCCTTGAAGGTTGTGTCAACTTGTTGGCTATCACTGTTGGTCTTATCCAGTTGGACGAAGTGCTTATCCTCAATCTGCCAACTAAAGGTATCGTGCTGGGCGATACCACCTAAGGCAGTACTGTGCACGATGATTTGGTGGGCCGGAATTTCCAACATCATACCGATTATGGAACCTTGTGGAATGAAGACCTTGGTTTTATCCATTATCCTTTGATAGCCCTCGCTTTGTGTCAGTTCTTTGTGGAGACCAGGTGCATCAAAGGTATAAACTGCTGTAATCTGATCTTGCAAGCTTTTCTCAATTTGACTAGCCGCATAGATGGCTAAATTGCCTCCCTTGGAATGCCCAGCCAGAATGACCTTTTGCTTAGGATGTTGGGCAAAAAAGTTCTTTAAATAGCGGAGGGCATGCTTTTGAGCAGGAATTTCCTTCATATAGGTCAGGTGGAAATCTTCCTTCCAGCCAATGATACTGTCATCTGTCCCACGAAAGACAATCAAATAGGTATCGAGAGTGAGGCGGTAGGTCATAGCAGCAAATTGCTTTTGCAGCTCAGGGTCGATGTCGTTGATAAAATGGGAGAGTTTGCAATTTTTGAAGCGCTTGTGTTGAGCTAATTCATCCAATAATTGGAGACGATTTTTACTGGTCAACATGTTAGATTCTCTTGGAACCTGAGGTGCCAGGTCTAAAAGTCGCTGAGGACTTGTGGAGACCAGATTATCAAAGGAGAGGTAGGTGATTTCTGTTAAGGCTAGAATGTCTAATTCATTTAAAGGAAGGTCGTAATAAGAATCGTATGCTACATTTTTCAGATAGTCAAAAATATTGCCCATAAGAACTCCTTTCTTTTTATTTATCTTATCACAATCACATAGAATTTACTAGTTGGTTTGTACGAGCTCTCTACATACCGACCTATAATGGTATGATTCAGACACATAGAAGACAGTTGGCTTTTATTTCAAACCTCTAAACATACTTGTTTGTATCTGTTTGTCGTCAATCCCATTCTCTTTTAAGAAATTTTTCATCTCATTTATATCATCAGGTTGGCCGGTTAAGAGATAAATAGCTTGGTTACCGTATTTCATAACCGCATTTTTTAAAAATGCTTGGCTTTGAGAAAAGGTTTCGCTAGTTTTATAAGTTAGATTCGGATTATTCTTACTAAGCTCTCTTAACTCATTATCAAAAATGTTTACTCCTTTGTCTAAATGATTAAGAATGATGGAGCGCTTACCAGCCCACTCTTTCACAACTGGACGTAGAGTAGAAATACCGACATCAGAGGCAAAACAAACCAGTGCTTGGTCATTGTCTTTAACAGATAAAGATGACTCCAGCCAACTCATCTCAATTTTACTACCAGCTGGTAAATGTGTTAAGGTTTCCTTAAACACGCTACCACTATTATGGGTTACAATAAGAATTTCATCCTCATCAGGAGTGGAAGCAAGGGTTAGCCATCGGCTAGCCTGATCCTCCTTTACTGGACTTTTGTCTGGACCAAACGAGCTGTCAGGAAGCTTAAACTGAGCATAGGAGCCAGCTTTCCATATTTGATTTTTTGGTTTTGTGATGTGAACTAAATACAAATCTCCGCTGGGATTTTCAATGGATTTTATCGATAAAGTTTGACTTCGTCCAAGATAGGTAATGATTCCCCAAGATATAAAGCCGAGCACTCCAAGTGTAGTTAGAATAATTATGAACATTTTTTTCCCTCGTTTCATTTTTAACTCCTATAGTGTAGTAATTTTCTATGAATGAATAATATTTTTTTTCATTCAATAATTTCCAAAAAATAAAGAAAAGATTTCTTTATTTCAGTATTCCTTTAATGAAGTTGGTTGCTAGTATTTCTACAGTTTTGCTAATATCTGGAAAATCATTTTCTGTGATATGCATATCCATGTAGTAAAATAGGTTGTAAACTTGTAAAATATCTTGAATTTTTTCTGGAGAATGGCCTTCAGCCTGCAAACGATGAGTAAAGGTTTTCACGAGAAATTGATGAAATGGATTCGTGACTTTTCCTTCTTCTGAGGAATAGTAGCTATGCAACTCATCTGCTATGGCAGGATTGTACCATTCTGCAAGGATTTTATTGGAAGAAACGAGTGCTCTGGATTGAGCAAAGAGTTGACTAATAAGATCAATCATATCAATTTCCCAATCCAGTTCTTCGACCATAGTTTGGCGAACACGGTTGTTTTCATCAATATAGATATCTAAAAAAATAGCTTCTTTACTTTCGTAATAGTTATAAAAAGATCCGACTGCCATATGAGCTTGTCTAGCAATTTCTGAAATTCCTGTCGCCTTGTATCCTTTTTTTGAAAAAACTTCATAAGCTGCGGATTTCAAAGTCTGTTTTTTGTCCAATTTGATTCACCTCTTTTCTGAATGAATATTAAATATTGTTCATTCACATCTTAACAAATCTTTTTCAGATTGTCAATCTGAAAGCCAGAACTTTTTACGGATACCACTCGATAAGGAGCGTTTCAATGTTAGAAGAGTATAGAGTGTCGTTTTAACTACACTCAAGGTTTGGAAGAATAGATATAAATTTTGGTTAAGGGGATGGATAAAAGAACTGAAATGAAGGTTGAAAAAATTAAAAATAAAAGGGTAGTGCTGGCACTATGTCTAAAAATAAGGTATGATATCAATGGGGTTATTCACTATCTGTTTTTGAGCTGTTGTGACAAGGAAATGTCAAAAAAGTATTAGATACTAAGCCCTCTATTTATACTAAAGGATTTAAGACTCCTAAAATTAGCAAAGGAGAATCAGATGCACAAGATTTTATTAGTAGAAGATGATCAGGTTATTCGTCAACAAGTCGGAAAAATGCTCTCTGAATGGGGATTTGAAGTGGTCCTGGTAGAAGACTTTATGGAAGTTTTGAGTCTATTTGTTCAGTCGGAACCTCATCTGGTCCTCATGGATATTGGTTTGCCCTTGTTTAATGGCTATCACTGGTGTCAGGAAATTCGCAAGATTTCCAAGGTCCCCATCATGTTTCTGTCTTCGAGAGACCAGGCTATGGATATTGTCATGGCAATCAATATGGGGGCGGATGACTTTGTGACCAAGCCTTTTGACCAGCAGGTTCTTTTAGCCAAAGTTCAGGGCTTGTTGCGACGTTCATATGAGTTTGGGCGTGACGAGAGTTTACTGGAATATGCTGGTGTTATCCTCAATACCAAATCAATGGATTTACATTATCAAGGGCAAGTCTTGAATTTGACCAAGAACGAATTCCAGATTTTACGAGTTTTGTTTGAGCATGCGGGCAATATTGTAGCGCGTGACGATCTCATGCGGGAACTTTGGAACAGTGACTTTTTCATTGATGACAATACCCTATCTGTTAATGTGGCTCGATTGCGTAAAAAGTTGGAAGAGCAGGGCTTGGTAGGATTTATCGAAACCAAGAAAGGGATAGGGTACGGATTAAAGCATGCTTGATTGGAAACAATTTTTTCTAGCCTATCTGCGTTCCCGTAGTCGTCTGTTTGTCTATCTGATTTCTTTGACGTTTCTGCTCTTACTCTTTCAGTTTTTATTTGCCAGTTTGGGAATTTACTTTCTCTACTTTTTCTTGCTATGTTGCTTTGTAACCATCTTATTTTTCACTTGGGACATATTGGTGGAAATGCAGGTCTATCGTCAGGAAATTCTCTATGGGGAGAGGGAAGCCAAATCTCCTTTGGAAATAGTTTTAGCAGAAAAATTAGAAGCGCGTGAGATGGAACTTTATCAGCAGAGGTCAGATTCAGAAAGAAAATTGACGGATTTGCTGGATTACTATACCTTGTGGGTTCATCAGATTAAGACCCCCATTGCAGCTAGTCAACTCTTAGTTGCAGAAGTAGCCGACCGCCAACTGAAGCAGCAATTAGAACAGGAAATTTTCAAAATCGACTCCTATACTAATCTAGTCTTACAGTACCTGCGTTTAGAAAGTTTTCATGATGATTTGGTCTTAAAGCAGGTGCAAATTGAGGACTTGGTTAAGGAAATAATTCGTAAATATGCTCTTTTCTTTATTCAAAAAGGCCTAAATGTCAATCTACATGACCTTGATAAAGAAATCGTGACGGATAAGAAGTGGCTACTAGTGGTTATTGAGCAAATCATCTCAAACAGTCTCAAGTACACCAAGGAAGGTGGTCTGGAGATTTATATGGAGGGGCAAGAGCTTTGTATCAAGGATACAGGAATCGGGATAAAAAACAGTGATGTCCTCCGAGTCTTTGAACGTGGTTTCTCAGGATATAATGGCCGCCTAACCCAGCAGTCATCTGGACTTGGTCTCTACCTATCTAAGAAAATTTCTGAAGAACTGGGGCACCAGATTCGCATCGAGTCTGAGGTCGGTACAGGAACGATAGTGCGGATTCAGTTTGCTCAAGTAAACTTAGTCCTTGAGTGAGAAGAGACAATGAGTTTTTACCCAATCTCTTTTTGCTATATTTCAGGATATTTGAAGACTGTTTTTTACAAAACCAATAATAGAATTTTTAATACGGAATATAGTATAAATACTGGTTCAAAGTGAAGTTTTGTATGCTTTATACTTTTGTTGAGTATAAAATCTATAAACTAAGGGTGAATTACAAAAATTAATTTGAGATGAAGTGAATTGTAGACTTGGGAAATGTCTCCTATTCGATTTCAGAATGAATCGTTGATACAGGATTAAAAGAACTGCAGCTTTCTTTTTATTTTGAATGAGATAGGTGTATATAGATTTGTGTAACTGGTGTAGAACTGTTTCCAAGAATTTATTGAATGTATCGAATACACACATCCTATTGATTTTGAACCAGTTTTTAATTTCTAAATGTTATAATAGTTTTATCAAGTAAAAGGAGACTACCATGATTGGAGACAATATAAAATTCTTACGAAAATCACATAATCTGATATAACCAGAATTTTCACGGATTGTGGGTGTGTCACGAAATAGCCTAAATCGTTAGAAAAACTGAAAAAGCTTACTTTCAATAGAAGTGTTGGAAATATTCATTTTACATCTATCAAAGAAACATGGGATAGACCTATATTTTACAAAATAGCAAATTATATTTTGAATGATAGTAAAAACTGCAGAACTTGTGTGATTTACAATTATTGCACTCAATGTCTGAGTATCGCACTATCTGAAATAAGGAATAGTAGAGATTGTTCTGAGATATGTAAAAAAACGCATTAGCAAGGAGTATCGTATATGCTACCATATCTTAAAACTATTAGATGGTATCTCTTCTTTAATTTTCTTTTTGGTGTAGTATCGAATATCTGCACAGCTTTGTTACCGTATTTCACGCAGGCATTAATCAAAGGGGATTATCAAGTAGCTCTATATGGTTACTCTATGTCAGTGGCAGGCTATTTGAGTTGTAACTATATCCAAATGATACTTGATTGGAAGCAGGGGATTATCTTTTCGACTACTTTGAAAAATGAGTGGTTTCGTTCACTTCTGGGACTCAGTCACCACGATTTCAAGCAGAAAACAGTAGCAGAGTATATTTCCTTTCAATCTAATGACCTAGATTCGTTGGAAAAGGATTACCTTCCTCCATTGATGAGTTTTATCAAACAAATTTTACGTATCATCATTTACGCTTTCATTATTAGCAGAACAATTAATCCTATTGTATCACTGATTTTAATCTTTTCCACTGGAATTAGTATTCAAATTCCTAAAATCGTTGGGAAGTTGACCGCTAATCGTAGACAGGTTTACTTGAAAAAACAAGGAGATTACTATCGAACTTTGGAGGATTTGCTCATGGGACATCATTTGGTAAATAAACTAACTATGTCGCATTTTTTGAATCAACAAAAGAGTTCTCTAAAGAATTTGCAGGATAAGTATTTTAAGTATGGTTTGACAAAAATTACAGGCATCTTATTGACAGGTGTTTCTTTTGAATTCATTAGTCTTGTTCTGTTTATTTATTTAGCCTACTCTCTATCTCACCAGCAACTCGGTATTCCTGAGGTGGTGGCGAGTTTCGGATATATTAATGCTTTTTCTGAACCAATACAGGAAATCCTTTATGATTTACAAATGTTAGAGTCCGTAAAGCCTGTAATCAAGAGTTTTCAAAACATTGTTGGGAGACCCGTTTCAGTTCAAGCACCTCAACATTCTTTTGATACGATTACTTTGAAAAACATTTCCAAACAACTGGGAGAATCAAAATTGATAATTACTTCCGCTACGATTCAAAAAGGGGATAAAATTGCGCTTATTGGTAAGAATGGGTCTGGAAAAAGTAGTCTTCTCAACATTTTAAATGGAACAGATGAAGATTTTGAAGGACAAATTGTGCTAGATGGGCTTGTTTTGGACCATCTTTGGGGAAGATTCGGTATGATTCTGCAACAAGAACATACATTTATTTCAAGTTATGAAAATAATGTAACGCTATTCAATAGTTTCAATGAAAAATTCAGAGAAGAAGATTTTGAAAAAATTCCACCACAATCCCTGTCAGGTGGTCAGCAACAACGAATGTATTTAAATCGTGAGAAAAATCGTAAAAATCCATTGCTTATCCTAGACGAACCTTTCTCTGCCTTGGATACTAATCAGTTTAAAATGGAATTGGAAAGAGTTCTGGAACTACCAAGTGCCGTCATTGTTACTTTACATCGCCAAAACGAATTATTAAGTAAGTTTGACCAAGTTTGGGAAATTAAGAATGGAGAACTTGTAATTTTGAAATAGCTAAATTATAAAGAATAAAACGCATAGTATCAAGGTTCAGGAGATATCGTTTTTCCTTCTTCGGATAAGGAATCTAAAATTTCTTGCTTCCTCTATCTGTTCAATTGATAGATTTCGTCAGAGAAAGAATGTAAAATTTTTGATATGATGTTAAGGATGGACTGACGGATACTTAGAGGATAATTTTCAAAAGAATAACAAGTGAGAAGAAAAATATGTAAGATTGGACAAAAGTCTCTCTACCATCATCCATGCAGAAACAAGATTATATGAAATAAAAGGAGTAACCAATGACTGGAAACTATTCAACACGTGAATACCGTGAGAAATTATATGATGACCTTCATGTTCGATTAAGAGATACAGTGATTTTGATGTGTGCGATTTTTATTGCCTCTATCGGTTTAAATATGAATTCAACAGCTGTCATTATTGGAGCCATGTTGATTTCCCCTCTTATGACATCGATTGTTGGACTGGGATTCGGTTTAGCTATTTTTGATACGCGTTTAATCAAGCAATCTTTAGAGGTTTTATTTACTCAAGTATTGGTCAGCTTGCTTGTCTCGACTCTGTATTTCTGGATTTCTCCCTTATCTTATGCAAGTAGCGAATTGATTGCACGAACCTCTCCAACCATTTGGGATGTTCTCATAGCTATTGCTGGTGGGATAGCAGGTGTAATTGGGTCAAGGAAAAAAGAATCAAACAATATTGTGCCAGGAGTAGCTATTGCAACAGCTCTGATGCCACCTATCTGTACTGCAGGTTATGGTTTAGCTAATGGAAATGTACGATTTTTATTTGGGGCTCTTTATCTTTTCTTGATCAACTGTGTCTTTATCATGCTAACAAACATTGTTGGAACAAGAATTTTGATGAGGAAATCTCCCTTAAGTTCATTTAAAGAGCTAAACATTAAAATGAGAATTGGGTTGATATCCTTGATTGTATTATTGATTCTTCCAGCCAGCTATTCAGCAGTAACTCTGACGATAGATCAAGCGCGAAAAGAAGGAATCAAACAGTTTGTAGGAAAAGAATTCGCCAATCACACGGTCATTAATCAAGTCTATAAGTCAAGGGACAATGAATTAGTCTTGACGGTTGTTGGAGACCCGATTTCAGAAGAAGAATTAGAAACGCTCCACCAAAAACAAGCCTCTTACGGTATTCAATCTGTTCAATTGAAAGTCAATCAAGTTCATAATTCGACAAAATTAGACAGTGATTCGACCAAGGAATTTTATGAAACCATTAACAAGTATATCGATCAAAAACTCTCTGAAAAGGATTCACAAAAAGATCTCGTAAAAGAAAATGAAGCAGACAAGGATTGAGGACAATGAACTGAATCGGTTTTTACGCCGTGTTTTTCTTGTATCTTCCTCTTTCTTACTTATAGCAGGTTGTTTTTGATAAATCTAAGCAACACTACATGATGAAGTGAAAGGGGATGAATCTTTGATAGTATTCACTTATTGTGAAATATGATATATTTATTAATTAGATGGATGAATACTTCTAGAGTTAAATATAGTATAATAGGGACATACTTTTTGGTTTATTTTTGTTTGTAGTCGGATTATGAAAGAATATCCAATATTATGCGATAAGATAGAATGTTACAAAAAAGAAAGGGGATGCAATCCGATGAAGAAAGACAGATTAATTGTATTGACAGATGCTGTTCTAGCAATTATTATGACCATCTTGGTTTTAGAGTTAGAAAAACCAACAACACCAAGTCTTGAAGCTTTTTGGGATTTACGGCAAAATTTCTTTGCTTGTTTTCTTTCCTTTTTCTGGTTGGGATCGTTATGGATGGCACTAAACACATTATGGGAAAAGGTTGAGAAAATTTCCTCAGAAATTATTTGGTGGAATTTGTTTCTACTCTTGGAGCGGCAGGAGTTCTCTTTGGAGAATTTCATGCCATCCAAGATACCAGTCTGAATGATGTGGTGGACCGGATCTATATAAATGTCAAGGATTTACCGTTTCAGTCCTTGGGAGCTTTAGCTAATATCCTGTCTGATATTAAGAAGGGACTGATTCAAGACAGTCATATCTGGTCTTTCTTCCAGTCATTTTTCAAACAATATCAGTTGATAATCAGCTTAAATCAGATCTATCAGTTTGTCTATCTTTCTCTGATGGAGATCATGTCCTATCTTCACTTTGATTATTGGAAAAAAACGGCTCGGTCAGGAGCTAGTATGAATAAGGAGAACAAATGAAACGTTTAAAAATGTTATGGCATATTATGCAGGTTACGGGTTTTACTCGGTTTGCTCTGAGTTTTGTGACCTTTGTTTTTGGGTCAGGAGGCGTGCTTTTCCTAGTTGAACCTGCTATCACAAATTACGGAGACGGTCTTTGGTATGCTTTTGTGACTTCGACGACTGTCGGCTACGGGGATCTCCTAGCTGTGACCTTGATTGGAAGGATTACCAGTGTCTTCTTGACGATTTATGGGCTCATATTTTTTGGCTGTTTATCAGCTGTTATTTTTAATTATTATACCAATTTAAATAAGGAAAGAGGAGAGGACAAATGACTGCCAATTATTCAACACGGGAATACCGTGAGAAATTATACGATGACCTTCATGTTCGATTGAGAGATACAGCGATTTTGATGTGTGCAATTTTTATTGCCTCTATCGGTCTAAATATGAATTCAACAGCTGTTATTATTGGAGCCATGTTAATTTCACCTCTCATGACACCGATTGTTGGACTGGGATTCGGTTTAGCTATTTTTGATACGCGTTTAATCAAGCAATCTCTAGAGGTTTTATTGACTCAAGTGTTGGTCAGTTTGCTTGTCTCGACTCTGTATTTCTGGATTTCTCCCTTGTCTTATGCAAGTAGCGAGTTGATCGCACGAACCTCTCCAACCATTTGGGATGTTCTCATTGCTATTGCTGGTGGGATTGCTGGTGTGATCGGTTCAAGGAAAAAAGAAGCAAACAATATCGTGCCAGGAGTAGCCATTGCTACAGCTTTGATGCCGCCTATCTGTACTGCTGGCTATGGTTTAGCTAATGGGAATGTACGATTTTTATTGGGGGCTCTCTATCTTTTCTTGATCAACTGTGTCTTTATCATGCTAGCCAACATTGTTGGAACAAGAATTTTGATGAGAAAATCT
Source organism: bacterium (assembly GCA_905221285.1). GTDB lineage: Bacteria > Bacillota > Bacilli > Lactobacillales > Streptococcaceae > Streptococcus. The sequence goes on along the minus strand of CAJNCM010000001.1, from coordinate 228,838 downwards.
CCTTTAACTTCATTTAAAGAGCTGAGCATTAAAATGAGAATTGGCTTGATTTCTTTGATTGTATTGTTGATTCTTCCAGCTAGCTATTCGGCAGTTACTCTGACAATAGAACAAGCGCGCAAAGAAGGGATCAAACAGTTTGTAGGAAAAGAGTTCGCCAATTATACGGTTATTAATCAAGTCTACAAGTCAAGTAACAATGAATTGGTCTTGACGGTTGTTGGAGATCCGATTTCAGAAGAAGAATTAGAAACACTCCACCAAAAACAAGCCTCTTACGGTATTCAATCTGTTCAATTGAAAGTGAATCAAGTTCAGAACTCGCCAACATTAGATAGTGAAGCGACCAAGGAATTTTATGAAAACATTGACAAGTATATTGATCAAAAACTCTCTGAAAAAGATTCACAAAACGATCTCGTAAAAGAAAATGAAGCAGACAAGGATTGAGGATACTGACTTTATCTAACTCATGAAAGTAAATCTTGTGTGGTGGTTTGGTCAATCACTACTAGCTCGGATTAAATAATACTCTTCGAAAATCAAATTCAAACCACGTCAGCGTCGCCTTACCGTACTCAAGTACAGCTTGCGGCTAGCTTCCTAGTTTGCTTTTTGATTTTCATTGAGTAAAAATATAAAAAGCAACAGCTGAAATAGTTGTTGCTTTTTAGGTAGCTAGGATTTTATCTCTTATTTCTCAACGCGTGATTTGTTGGCGATATCAGCTAGGATAGCTTGAACAAAGTCATCAACTGAGACAGTTTGTGTTTCTTTTTGGCCATAGCGACGAACGTTAACAGTTCCGTCTTCCATTTCCTTGTCCCCAACGATCAATTGGTAAGGAATCTTGCTTGTTTGTGACGCACGGATCTTGAACTGCATTTTTTCATTGCGCTCATCTACATCTGCACGGACACCACGGTCACGGAGTTTTTTAGCTACTTCCCATGCGTAGTCCACGTGTTTTTCGTTAGATACTGGGATGAGAGTTACTTGGTGAGGTGCTAGCCATGTTGGGAAGGCACCCTTGTAGTTCTCAATCAAGATAGCTGTGAAGCGTTCCATAGTTGAGATAACTCCACGGTGGATCATAACTGGACGGTGCTCTTCACCATCAGCTCCGATATATTTAAGGTCGAAGCGTTCTGGAAGCAAGAAGTCAAGTTGGATAGTAGAAAGAGTTTCTTCTTTTCCAAGAGCGGTCTTAACTTGAATATCCAATTTTGGTCCGTAGAAGGCTGCTTCACCTTCGGCTTCAAAGTAGTCCACGCCCATTTCATCAAGGGCTGCACGAAGCATGGTTTGAGCATTTTCCCACATCTCATCGTTGTCAAAGTACTTGTGAGTATCTTGAGGGTCACGAAGAGAGAGGCGGAAGCGGTATTCAGTCAAGTTGAAATCTTCATAAACATCGATAATCAACTGAAGGGCACGCTGGAATTCTTCTTGGATTTGTTCTGGAGTCACAAAGAGGTGACCGTCGTTGAGTGACATTTCACGTACACGTTGAAGACCAGTGAGGGCACCAGATTTTTCATAACGGTGCATCATACCGATTTCAGCAATACGGATTGGCAACTCACGGTAAGAATGAACATGGTGTTTGAAGACTTGGATGTGGTGCGGACAGTTCATTGGACGAAGGACAAATTCTTCCCCGTCACCCATGTCCATAGTTGGGAACATGTCTTCTTGGTAATGATCCCAGTGACCAGAAGTCTTGTAAAGTTCAACAGAAGCAAGTGGTGGAGTGTATACGTGTTGGTAGCCAGAAGCCAACTCTTTGTCTACGATGTAGCGTTCCAATTCACGACGGATAGTCGCACCATTTGGCAACCAGAATGGAAGTCCTTGACCAACCTCTTGAGAAATCATGAAGAGATCAAGCTCTTTACCAAGTTTACGGTGGTCACGTTCCTTAGCTTCTTCACGCATTTGAAGGTAGTTTTTCAAGTCTTTTTTGTCAAACCAAGCTGTACCGTAGATACGTTGCATCATAGCGTTGTCGCTATTTCCACGCCAGTAAGCACCTGCTACATGGAGAAGGTGGAAGATTTGGATACGGCCTGTTGAAGGGACGTGTGGGCCACGGCAAAGGTCTACATATTCACCCTGACGATAGATAGTCAAACCGCCTTCGTCTTCTGAGTGTTCTTCAATCAATTCCAACTTGTAAGGGTCGTTTTTAAAGATTTCACGTGCCTCGTCTTTAGTCACTTCTTCACGAATTGATGGGAAGTTTTCTTTGACAATTTTTTGCATTTCTTCTTCGATACGAGGAAGGTCTTCGTTAGAGATTTGACCAGCTGTGTTGTCAGTATCGTAGTAGAAGCCGTCTTCGATGGCTGGACCAACTCCCAAGTGAATGTCTGGGAAAAGACGACGAGCTGCTTGGGCGAACAAGTGAGCAGCTGAGTGACGCAAGATTGGAAGGGCATCTTCGTGATCAGGTGTCACGATTTCGATGCTTCCATCTTCAGTGATAGCACGAGTAGTGTCTATGAGTTTGCCGTTGAATTTACCAGCAAGAGCTTTTTTAGCTAGGGAATTGCTGATAGATTGGGCAATTTCAAAAGTTGTAACGCCAGATTCGAATTCACGAACAGCGCCATCTGGGAAAGTAATGTTAATCATGATGTTCTCCTTACTTATATTATTGACGAATGTGTTAACCCTATTCTGAAAACAGGGACAGAGGATTGTGAAAGCTAGAAAAACAAAAAGCGACATCCTCAAAAGGACGTCGCAACGTGGTTCCACCTTCATTTATGTACCTCAAAAAAGAGGGACACCTCTGATTGGCTCTAACGTAGCCACCGTTTTATGTTTTCATAAAAAACTCAAGAGTAGTATCAGTTTAGGCTCTCTATGCGTTTCCAGCAACCACGCACTCTCTAGTAGAAAGGGACTAAGTGACTTGTCTCTATGGATTATTATAGCATGATTGTGAGATTTTTCAAGGATTTTGTGAAAGTTTTTTGTTTTTCATTTTTTGTAGAATATGCTTGATGCCAATACCGGAAGCCATGCCCACCAGAGCAAAGATTTCATAGGCTAAAAAGTAAAACCAGATAAATTCACCGAAGGTTATGATAGTAAAGCAAAAGAGCAGTCCGTTACCAATTAACCACCAAAGTGAGAAACGGAAACGGTAGCTATAGAGTAGCGATATAATCAAGATTACCAGAGGTGTAAAGAAGAGAAGATTGTTTATACAGAGTCCCTTGAGTGTAAGGGGGTCAGAAACAACTAGCAAGACCAACTCATAAAGTGGCCAATAAAAGAAAAATATGACCAGATAGTAGGGGAGATGGGAATAGAATCTACGCATGATAATCACCTCGTTTTAAAAAACAGACAACTTGGATTTCTTACTATGATTAGTATAGCATATTTAAAACAAGAAAGTAAATCTGTTGACAAAGAAGTTAGTTATTGGTAGAATAGGGATTGTCGTAAAGACAAATAACTTCTTCTTGGTTACAGGCATGCCAACCTGTCACTCGGATGAAGCCAAATAAAAAGGAGAAACATCATGGCAATCTCAAAAGAGAAAAAAAATGAAATCATCGCACAATATGCACGTCACGAAGGTGATACAGGTTCAGTAGAGGTTCAAGTTGCTGTCCTTACTTGGGAAATCAACCACCTTAACGAACACATCAAACAACACAAAAAAGACCACGCTACTTACCGTGGATTGATGAAAAAAATCGGTCGCCGTCGTAACTTGCTTGCATACTTGCGTAAAAACGACGTTAACCGTTACCGTGAGTTAATCAACTCTCTAGGACTTCGTCGCTAATTCAAGATACAAAGGCCGTCAAAAGCACAAAGCAAAAATAGGAAAATTGACGAAGAAACTCCAGTTTCTAGGAGATTTTATCTTTTTTGCCAAGTGCTTAGGCCGTGTTCAATTGAGCATGTCTTGATAAAGAAGCTACTCCATTGGGTAGCTTTTTTGTATGGATTTTATCCCAATCTCAAATTAGCTCTCTAATTTTAGAGGGCTTTTTTTGTTGTCACCTTACCTCGATATACTCAAGTATTATCTTCGGTTACGGTTCCTAGCACTGTAAGGTAAAATAAACCAGAATGATCTCCCTTCGGGGAGATTTTTTTGTTTCACTGAACGTTTCGTACGATCTTCGCCTCGTCGCCTAGTCTATAAACGATTTATCCAGCAAGAATTATGATGCTAAGGGCGTCAAAAATCCGTATGAAAATAGGGAAAGGACACCGTGTTCGATGAACACAAGGAGTTTCATCTTTTTCACTAGGATTTTAGCCCGGGCTCAAATCAGCTCTCTGACTTCAGAGGGCTTTTTTATTGAGGTTTTATCGGTCACAATTTTGGAGACTACAAAAACCTCAAATGGTATCAGCTAATTACACCATAAAGGTGCGTAGCTACTCGGCTTGAGAAGCCGAGTAGCTGTCTGCAAGCCCCCTCGGAGAGCCCACACTTTACGAAGTAAAGTATAGTATGTTATACTTTACATGGAAGTAGTCACCGAATTCCAGTTAGAAATTACTTTGTAACTACGTTTTGAGGAGGAGTAAAATGCTTTCCTATGTTCGACATTACCCACTAGCGATAGCTAAATTAATGTGTCTGTGCTCTCCTAAAATCTGCTGATTTATTACTGACCAATACAGGAGGTTTTTTATGGGACAGACAATCATATCTGCTATTGGTGTTTATATTTCCACCAGTATCGATTATTTAATTATTTTATTTATTTTATTTGCACAGCTATCACAGAATAAACAAAAATGGCATATTTATGCGGGGCAATATCTAGGCACAGGCTTACTTGTAGGGGCGAGTTTAGTTGCTGCTTATGTCGTTAATTTCGTGCCTGAAGAATGGATGGTTGGATTGCTTGGTTTAATCCCTATCTATTTAGGGATTCGCTTTGCAATTGTTGGAGAAGGTGAGGAAGAAGAGGAAGAAGAGGAAGAAATTATTGAAAGATTAGAACAAAGCAAGGCAAATCAACTGTTTTGGACAGTTACATTGCTAACAATTGCGTCTGGCGGAGACAATTTAGGTATCTATATACCTTATTTTGCTTCGTTAGATTGGTCACAGACCCTCGTGGCCTTGCTTGTGTTTGTAATCGGCATAATTATCTTATGCGAGATTAGTCGGGTGTTATCCTCTATTCCGTTAATATTCGAGACAATTGAAAAATACGAGCGAATCATTGTGCCCTTAGTATTCATTCTACTTGGACTATACATCATGTATGAAAATGGCACGATAGAGACTTTTCTGACCGTGTAGATTTTTTTGTTTCACTAGGATTTTATCCCGAGCTCAAATTGGCTCTCTGATTTTCAGAGGGCTTTTTATGTTGTCACCTTACCTCGACATACTCAAGTTTAATCTTCGGTTACGGTTCCTAGCACAATAAAACCAACTATATTCATTTGTTCTCATCTTGTTACGCAGTTGAAAATATGGTATACTTTTTCATGAGAATTTTCTAAATTTTTAAGATTCTATCATAGGAGGTTTGCATGCTTTCCAAATTTTCTGGAAGCCGACAAGACCAGCAATTTGTGTTACTTTTAGTTATTTTGCTAGCTACTTTAGGGATTTCTCTCTTTCTAGCAGTTTCAATGGGATCTGTTGCAATTGATCTAGGAGATACCTATCGGATTATTTTGAGCAGATTAGGATTTCCTCTTGAGATAGGAGAGGTTTCCAAGTCCACTCTTGTCATTGTATGGAACATGAGATTTCCCCGAGTATTGTTAGGTCTGATAGTGGGAGCAGGCCTTTCTATGTGTGGTAGCGTGATGCAGTCCACAGTGAACAATCCCATCGCTGAGCCTTATGTCTTAGGAATATCTGCGGGTGCAACTCTAGGGGCAACTTTGAGCATCATTCTTGGTTTAAAAGTGATGATTAGCCTTGGAGCTTTTCTTGGAGCTATTTTGGCAACAATTTCTGTCCTCATCATTGCCTCTATGCAGGGAAGGATGACGACTTCTAGTCTGATTTTATCAGGAACGGTGGTCAATGCTCTCTTTCTGGCTTTTTCAAACTTTATTATCTCAGTTGGTGCTAATGCGGACAGTGTGATGACCATTAAGTTTTGGACCATGGGTTCGCTCGCTGGGACTTCCTGGGCAGACTTGGTCCTGCCAACTATAGTAGTAGGAATAGCCTTTCTATTTTTCTCTACTCAGTATCGTGTTTTCAATGCGATGATGATGGGAGATGAGGCTGCTTTAACTTTGGGGATTCCCTTACGCTTTTATTGGTATCTTTATGTGACCATGGTGGCTGTGCTGACAGCAGTATTAGTGGCAACCTGTGGGATTATTGGATTTGTCGGTCTGATTACTCCACATTTAGCTCGAGGGTTAGTAGGAACGAGTTACAAGAGGCTTTTTCCTGTTGCAACCTTGCTAGGTGCCCTCTTTGTCATTTGGGCAGACGTACTCTCTCGTATCATCATTCCAAACGCAGAGCTTCCTATTGGTATTTTCACAGCCTTGGTAGGTGCTCCCTTCTTCATCTACATTGTTGGAGGTAGGAGAAGGGAGGTGAGGGTCTGATATGGACTTGATTTGTCAAGATATCCATTTTGGACTAGGAGAGAAAAAAATCCTCAAAGGAGTCTCTCTTAAGGTTGAAGGGCATCAATTTCACACGATATTAGGACCAAATGGAAGCGGGAAAACCAGTCTACTTAAACTCCTCTATCGTCAGGAAAAGGCGGACAAAGGTTTGATAAGCCTAGATGGAAAGCCTCTGGAACAATGGACGCTCAAAGAAACAGCCAAGCAAATGGCAGTTGTGACCCAGTTTAACCAACTGCAGTTTGATTGTACAGTTGAAGAAATCGTCTTGCTGGGAAGAACTCCCCACCTCTCTTTTTTACAGAAGGAAAGGGAAAGGGATTATGCGCTCGTTCAAGATGCCCTCGTTAAGGTGGATATGCTCGAGAAGAAAACTCGTCTCTATTCGTCTCTGTCAGGGGGAGAGAAACAGCGAGTCTTACTAGCCCGCGCCTTGGCGCAGGAACCGACTCTTTTGCTCTTGGACGAACCAACCAATCACCTGGATATCAGGTATCAGCTAGACTTGTTAGCCATTGTGAAAAATCTCAAGGTCAATGTTCTAGCTGTCCTGCATGATATTCAACTTGCTTGTCGCTATTCGGATTATCTCTATCTGATGAAAGAGGGGGAAATCCTTTACCAAGGGACTCCAAAGGAGACCATAACCCCTGAGTCATTGCAAACTGTATACGGAGTTCAAAGTCAGGTTACTTGGACTGAGGATCAGCAAGCCATGATTCACTATTTATAAGAATGAAAAGGAAAACAAGATGAAAAAAACACTAAGCATTTTACTGGTAACAGTAGCTACCTTAACTTTGGCAGCTTGTGGTAACACTACCACTGAAAAAGCTACGACACAATCAAGCGCAGAAACAAGTCAAAAGGCTAACGCAGAGACGACTTATCCACTAACGGTCAAAACCTATGATGCTAAGGGAAATGAAGTCGAACAAGTCTTTGACAAGGCACCTGAAAAAGTTATCACCAACAATCTTTCAACCACTGAAATCTTATTAGAGTTGGGGTTGAAGGATAAAATTGCTGGCATGCTTAACCCTGATAATGCTGTGACGGACAAATACAAGGACGCGATTGCGACTATTCCTCAAATCGGCGATAAAAAAACAGTCTCACAAGAGACAGTTCTTTCTTATGAACCAGACTCTTTGATGGGTCGAAACATGATGTTTTCTGAAAAATCCTTGGGGGCAGTTAGCACTTGGAATGAAAATAAAATCCCAGTCTATACGCAAAAAGCTTCTCTCTCAACGATTCAGCAAGATTTGGGGAATATCGTAGAAGATGTTAAAAATCTTGGAATGATTTTTAATGTTCAGGACAAGGCCAATGAATACGCAACCCAATTGCAAGCTAAAATTGATGCTGTTAAGAAAGCAAACCCAGCAAGCCAAGGTGAAAAGAAAAAGGCTTTGATTATGGTTGCTTATAATGATCAAACCTTTGGTGCCTACAAGTCTGCTTTGCAAGAAAGCTTGTTGAATCAACTTGGTTATACCAACGTTGCAACGGGAACATCAGGCTTGACCTTGGAAAATCTTGTGTCAATGGATCCTGAGTTGATTATCTATGTAACCAGCGACCGCAATAAAAAATTGGATGCCAACGCAGTAGAGTTGATGAAGGCAAATGCTGTTTTGGAAGGTGTTCCTGCTATTAAGAATCAAAAAATCATGACTATCTCTTACGATGAGTTGATGGATTATGGTCCAGCAGTGATTGATTCCCTTGAGAAAATCAATGACTTTATCAATAAATAATGAGTTTGATTGGGAAGGAATTCAAGTCAAAATCAGCCTTCCTTCTAACTACGACCCCAATCAAACCTATCCGGCTATTTTATTGAATGATGGAAACTTGGATTTCCTATCGTCCCTTTCCGAATCTGTGATTTTAGTGGGCTTGACCTCTAAAAATCGCTTAGACGATTACACTCCCTGGAAGGCATCTGCTCTGAGAGATGGGGCTCCAGATTTTGGAGGTCAGGCCAAGGTCTATCATGATCATTTGTTCGAAGGTCTTTTAGACAAGTTGCAGTCGCTTTATCGCCTGGACGAAACTCGCCTTGCTTATGGAGGCTACTCACTAGGTGGTTTGGCGGCAGTCTACAGTCTTTTCAGCTTTGACAAGGTTTCCTGTGTCTTTTCGATCTGCGGTTCCTTTTGGTATCCTGATTTTGTGACTTACTGCAAGGCAGAAAATGTGAAAAATTTGGACTGTTTGCTGTATTTACAGAACGGTCAAACAGAAGGAATCAATCATAGCAATCGCTTGGCTCAAGCACCAGTCTATGCTGAGCAGATCCATACCAGTCTTCAGAAACGCTATCCGAACGGCCAGTTTGTCTTTGACCCTTATGGACACCATGAACAAGTAGCTGAACGATTTTTAGCCTTTTCCAGCTGGTTGGCCCAAAAATGGAAAATCGAATAAAAAATTTATCCCTTGGCTTTTGCCAAGGGATTGTTGTATTTATTTAAGCAAGTTTTTCTCTTTTCTTATCTGGATTCCAGATAAAGCTTGCGATAAAGCTAAAGATGATGGTTAGGATAGCGAGGATAATGGCAAGGATGAGGGCAGGGATGCGGATAAGCCACCAGAGTGGGTTTGGTTTTTTATTATTGTGCCATTGTTTCGTTTCTTGGTCCAGACGTTGAAATTCTGTTTGGATACGATTGGCGACTGTTTCAATGCCTTCGTCATTCATTTTTTTGATATCTGAGATATCAATTGGATTTCCAAAGTTCATATCGACACGTTCACGACTAATCAAGCCCTTCAAAGTCATGGGACCTGTGTAGGTAACCGGCATAATACGGACCTTGGCCATTTTGGCAATCAGAGCTACGCCACCCTTGACATCGTTTGAGTGTCGGCTTCCACTTGGAAACATGATGAGAGAGCGGTCACTTTTTTTGAGAACATTGATAGGATATTTGATGGCTGAGGCGCTAGGATTTTCACGGTCGATAGGAAAGGCACCACACATACGAATCCACCAGCCAAAGATACGGTTGGTAAAGAGCTCTTTTTTGGCCATAAAGATAAATTGTTTTGGTTTGGTCGCAAAGGCCATATAAACTGGATCCCACCAGGTGCGGTGAGGTGCAACCAAAATATAATTTTCATCTTGATTAGGAATTTTATCAGTATTATGATAATGGGCATTGCCATTGATGGACCATAGGAGCAAGACAACCAATCCACGTAAATAAGTATAAAACATGCGATCTCCTTCGATTATTTTCTTGTTATTATTATACCTTATCAAAGGAGGGCTGGCAAACTTTTCCCTTGACTAGGTGCATATTTGGGGTGAGATTAGAATTCTTTTAGAAAAAATGATATGATAGAATTTATGGATAAAAATAAGATTATGGGATTAACCCAAAGAGATGTCAAGGAAAGACAGGCTAAGGGCTTGGTCAATGATTTTACTGCATCGGCCAGTACTAGCACTTGGCAAATCGTTAAACGAAATGTCTTTACCCTTTTTAACGCTTTAAACTTTGCCATTGCTTTGGCACTAGCCTTTGTGCAGGCTTGGAGCAATTTGGTCTTCTTTGCTGTTATCTGCTTTAACGCTTTTTCTGGAATTGTGACCGAGCTGCGGGCCAAACACATGGTGGACAAGCTCAATCTTATGACCAAGGAAAAGGTCAAGACTATTCGTGATGGCCAAGAAGTGGCTCTGAATCCTGAAGAATTGGTGTTAGGAGATGTCATTCGTTTATCTGCAGGAGAGCAGATTCCCAGTGATGCCTTGGTTTTGGAAGGCTTTGCGGAAGTCAATGAAGCCATGTTGACGGGGGAAAGTGATTTGGTGCAAAAGGAAGTGGATGGCTTGCTTTTGTCAGGAAGTTTCTTAGCCAGTGGGGCAGTTTTAGCTCAAGTTCACCATGTTGGATCTGATAACTATGCTGCCAAACTCATGCTGGAAGCCAAGACCGTTAAACCAATCAACTCTCGTATCATGAAATCGTTGGACAGGCTAGCTGGTTTTACTGGGAAGATTATCATTCCTTTTGGTCTGGCTCTCTTACTAGAAGCCTTGCTTTTAAAAGGCTTGCCTCTTAAGTCGTCCGTTGTAAATTCGTCGACAGCCCTTCTGGGGATGTTACCTAAGGGAATTGCCCTTTTGACCATTACTTCGCTTTTGACTGCGGTGATTAAGTTGGGCTTGAAAAAGGTCTTGGTGCAGGAGATGTACTCTGTTGAGACCTTGGCACGCGTGGATATGCTCTGTTTGGACAAGACGGGCACCATCACCCAAGGAAAGATGCAGGTGGAGGCTGTTCTTCCACTGACGGCAACTTATGGTGAAGAGACTATTGCCAGCATTTTGGCCAGCTACATGGCCCACAGTGAGGATAAAAATCCAACTGCCCAAGCTATTCGCCAGCGATTCCAAGGCCAAGTAGCCTATCCTATGCTCTCTAATCTTCCCTTCTCCAGCGACCGCAAGTGGGGAGCTATGGAATTGGAAGGTTTGGGGACAGTTTTCTTAGGTGCGCCTGAGATGTTGCTGGACTCTGAAGCCCCAGAAGCCAGGGAGGCCTTGGAGAGAGGGTCACGTGTCTTGGTCTTAGCTCTCAGTCAGGAGAAATTAGACCATCACAAACCACAGAAACCTTCTGATATTCAGGCTCTAGCCTTGCTGGAAATCTTGGACCCCATTCGAGAGGGAGCAGCAGAGACGCTGGACTATCTTCGTTCTCAGGAAGTGGGATTGAAAATTATCTCTGGTGACAATCCAGTTACGGTATCCAGCATTGCCCAGAAGGCTGGTTTTGCGGACTATGACAGCTATGTAGATTGCTCCAAAATTACGGATGAGGAATTGGTTGCTATGGCTGAAGAGACAGCTATTTTCGGACGTGTTTCTCCTCATCAAAAGAAACTCATCATTCAAACGCTGAAAAAAGCGGGTCATACAACAGCTATGACGGGAGACGGAGTCAATGATATTCTGGCCCTTCGTGAGGCGGATTGCTCTATCGTAATGGCTGAGGGAGATCCTGCGACTCGTCAGATTGCCAATTTGGTTCTCTTGAACTCTGATTTTAATGATGTTCCTGAGATTCTCTTTGAAGGTCGTCGTGTGGTGAATAACATTGCCCACATTGCACCGATTTTCTTGATAAAGACTATCTATTCCTTCTTGCTAGCAGTCATCTGTATTGCCAGTGCTTTACGAGGTCGGTCTGAGTGGATCTTGATTTTCCCCTTCATTCCAATCCAGATTACCATGATCGACCAATTCGTGGAAGGTTTCCCACCATTCGTTCTGACTTTTGAGCGAAATATCAAACCTGTTGAGCTAAATTTCCTCAGAAAATCCATGCTTCGTGCCCTACCAAGCGCTCTCATGGTCGTCTTTAGCGTCCTCTTTGTGAAACTATTTGGAAGTAGTCAAGGATGGTCTGAGTTAGAAATCTCAACTTTACTCTATTATCTCTTGGGGTCAATTGGTTTCTTATCCGTATTTAGAGCCTGCATGCCATTTACCCTCTGGCGTGTCCTCTTGATTGTTTGGTCAGTAGGAGGCTTCCTAGCCACAGCTCTCTTCCCAAGGATTCAAAAACTGCTTGAAATTTCGACATTAACAGGACAAACACTGCCTGTCTATGGGGCCATGATGCTGGTCTTTACCGTAATTTTCATCCTGACAAGTCGCTATCAAGCCAGAAAATAAAGAAAGACTGCAATCTGTGGATTGCGGTTTTTTTAGGTGCAAGATTGCTAGCTGAAATGTGGTATAATAAGAGGTAACAGAGTTTTGGAAAGTGAGAGAAGATGATTTCAAAGAGATTAGAATTGGTGGCGTCCTTTGTACCACAGGGAGCTATTTTACTAGATGTGGGGAGTGACCATGCTTATCTGCCAATCGAGTTAGTCGAGAGAGGCCAAATCAAAAGTGCCATTGCAGGCGAGGTTGTGGAAGGTCCTTACCAATCTGCGGTTAAAAATGTTGAGGCTCATAGCTTAAAGGAGAAAATCCAAGTCCGTTTAGCCAATGGTTTGGCAGCTTTTGAAGAGGCTGACCAAGTCTCTGTCATCACCATCGCTGGTATGGGTGGCCGTTTGATTGCTAGGATCTTAGAAGAAGGCTTGGATAAGCTAGCTAATGTAGAACGTTTGATTCTCCAGCCCAATAATCGTGAAGACGACTTGCGTATCTGTCTACAAGACAACGGATTTCAGATTGTAGCTGAAAGCATCTTAGAAGAAGCTGGAAAGTTTTACGAGATTTTGGTGGTGGAAGCAGGACAAATGAAGCTATCAGCCAGTGATGTTCGCTTTGGACCTTTTTTGTCCAAAGAGATCAGTCCAGTCTTTGTCCAAAAATGGCAAAAAGAAGCAGCTAAGCTAGAATTTGCCCTTAACCAAATCCCAGAAAAAAATCTGGAAGAACGTCAAGTTCTAGTAGATAAAATTCAAGCAATCAAGGAGGTTCTCCATGTTAGCAAGTGAAGTAATTAACGTATATGAAGCCTTTTGCCCTCAAGAATTTTCCATGGAGGGAGACAGTCGTGGCCTGCAAATTGGCACTTTGGACAAGGATATCCAAAGCGTCATGGTTGCTCTGGATATTCGTGAAGAAACGGTGGCTGAAGCCATTGAAAAGGGTGTGGACTTGATTATTGCCAAGCACGCGCCGATTTTCCGTCCTATCAAGGACTTGGTATCTAGCCGTCCGCAAAATCAGATTTACATCGACCTCATCAAGCATAACATTGCAGTTTATGTCAGCCATACCAATATTGATATCGTTGAAAATGGTCTCAATGATTGGTTCTGTCAGATGCTAGGTATCGAGGAAACGACCTATCTGCAGGAGACAGGTCCTGAACGTGGAATTGGACGTATTGGGAATGTTCAGCCTCAGACATTTGGGAAATTGGCCCAGAATGTCAAGCAAGTCTTTGGTCTAGATAGTCTTCGAATGGTGCATTATCAAGAGAGCGATTTGCAGAAGCCTATTTCAAGAGTGGCCATCTGTGGTGGAAGTGGGCAGTCATTCTATAAGGATGCTTTGGCAAAGGGGGCAGATGTCTATATCACTGGTGATATTTACTACCACACTGCCCAGGATATGTTGTCTGATGGGTTACTGGCATTGGACCCAGGTCATTATATCGAAGTGCTTTTTGTGGAAAAAATCGCAGCACTTCTTACTCAATGGAAGGAAGAAAATGGCTGGACTATCGATATTGTACCTAGTCAAGCATCGACCAATCCTTTCCACCATATCTAGTTAGAAAGTGAAAACAATGAAAAAAGTTGCCATTATCGGAGCAGGAATTGTGGGAGCAATAGCTGCCTACTACCTCTCTAAAGAAAGTGACCTAGAAGTAACCGTCTTTGACCATGGACAAGGTCAGGCTACCAAGGCCGCAGCAGGAATTATCAGCCCTTGGTTTTCCAAACGCCGCAATAAGGCCTGGTACAAAATGGCGCGCTTGGGGGCTGACTTTTATGTGGATTTATTAGCTGATTTAGAGAAGTCAGGACAAGAAATCGACTTTTACCAGCGTTCGGGAGTCTTTCTCCTGAAAAAGGATGAAACTAAGTTGGAAGAACTCTATCAACTAGCCCTCCAGCGTAGAGAAGAATCTCCTTTGATAGGGCAATTAGCCATTCTGGATCAAGCATCAGCTAATGAATTATTCCCTGGCTTGCAGGGATTTGATCACTTGCTCTATGCTTCTGGTGGAGCGAGAGTAGATGGTCAACTCTTAGTGACTCGTTTGCTGGAAGCCAGTCAGGTCAAGCTGGTCAAAGAAAAAGTGACTCTGACACCTTTAGCATCAGGCTACCAGATTGGCGAAGAGGTGTTTGATCAGGTTATTTTGGCGACGGGAGCTTGGTTGGGACACCTGTTAGAGTCTTTAGGTTATGAAGTAGATGTTCGTCCCCAAAAGGGGCAACTCCGAGATTATCAACTTACCCAAGACATGGGAACTTACCCTGTTGTTATGCCAGAAGGGGAGTGGGATTTGATTCCTTTTGCAGGTGGGAAATTATCCTTAGGCGCTACTCATGAAAATGACATGGGATTTGATTTGACGGTAGATGAAACCTTACTCCAGAAAATGGAGGAAGCAGCCTTGCCTCACTATCCAGTTTTAGCTAGAGCGACTTCAAGAGCTGAGCGTGTGGGAATCCGTGCCTACACTAGTGATTTCTCACCTTTCTTTGGGCAGGTGCCAGAATTGGCAGGTGTCTATGCTGCTAGTGGACTAGGTTCATCAGGCCTCACAACCGGCCCTATTATCGGTTACCATCTAGCTCAACTGATCCAAGACAAGGAGTTGACCCTAGACCCAGCAAACTACCCAATTGAGAACTATATCAAACGAGTAAAAAGCGAATAATACTCAATGAAAATCAAAGAACAAACTAGGAAACTAGCCGCGGGCTGCTCAAAGCACTGCTTTGAGGTTGTGGATAGAACTGACGAAGTTAGCTCAAAGCACTGCTTTGAGGTTGTGGATAGAACTGACGAAGTTAGCTCAAAGCACTGCTTTGAGGTTGTGGATAGAACTGACGAAGTCAGCTCAAAGCACTGCTTTGAGGTTGTGGATAGAACTGACGAAGTTAGCTCAAAGCACTGCTTTGAGGTTGTGGATAGAACTGACGAAGTTAGCTCAAAGCACTGCTTTGAGGTTGTGGATAGAACTGACGAAGTCAGTAACATATATATGGCAAGGCGACGTTGACGTGGTTTGAAGAGATTTTCGAAGAGTATAAGCATTTTACTGAAATTTTATCCTACCCTCTAGGATGGCAAATGACATTCCCTATCAAAAATGGTAAAATAAGAAAAAATAATCCGAGAATCGAGGAAAGAAGATGCAAGAAAAGATTTTAGTAACGGGCGGAGCAGGTTTTATCGGAACCCACACTGTTATTGAGTTAATCCAAGCAGGTCATCAAGTTGTTGTGGTGGATAACCTTGTGAATAGTAACAGAAAAAGTTTAGAAGTTGTTGAAAGAATCACAGGAGTTGAAATTCCGTTTTATGAGGCAGATATCCGTGATACAGATACTCTTCGTGATATTTTCAAGCAAGAAGAACCAACAGGGGTCATTCACTTTGCTGGTTTGAAGGCTGTTGGTGAATCTACCCGTATTCCTCTTGCCTACTATGACAACAATATCGCTGGAACTGTTAGTCTTTTGAAGGTCATGGAAGAAAACAACTGTAAAAACATTATTTTCAGTTCTTCTGCGACAGTTTACGGAGATCCTCATACAGTGCCAATCTTGGAAGATTTCCCACTTTCAGTGACCAATCCATATGGCCGCACCAAGCTTATGCTAGAGGAAATTTTAACGGATATCTACAAGGCAGACTCAGAATGGAATGTGGTCTTACTTCGTTACTTCAACCCAATCGGAGCCCATGAGAGTGGTGATTTGGGAGAAAATCCAAACGGTATTCCAAACAACCTCTTGCCATATGTGACGCAAGTAGCCGTTGGAAAATTAGAGCAAGTGCAAGTGTTTGGAGACGATTACGATACAGAAGATGGAACTGGTGTTCGTGACTATATCCACGTTGTCGATTTGGCCAAAGGTCACGTTGCAGCTCTGAAAAAAATCCAAAAAGGTTCAGGTCTAAACGTTTATAACCTTGGAACAGGTAAAGGCTACTCAGTTCTTGAAATTATCCAAAATATGGAAAAAGCAGTGGGACGACCAATTCCTTACCGCATTGTCGACCGTCGCCCAGGGGATATCGCAGCCTGCTATTCAGATCCTGCAAAAGCCAAAGCAGAACTGGGCTGGGAAGCAGAATTAGGCATCACCCAAATGTGTGAAGACGCATGGCGTTGGCAAAGCAAGCATCCAAATGGATTTGAAGACTAAGATGGTGATGTCAATCATTGTCCCCTGTTTAAACGAAGAGGAAGTACTTCCTCTTTTTTATCAGGCTTTGGAAGCTTTACTTCCAGATTTGGAGACAGAAATCGAGTATGTCTTTGTCGACGATGGATCAAGTGATGGGACCTTGGAACTCTTAAAGTCCTATCGGGAGCAAAATCCGGCAGTTCATTATATTTCTTTCTCTCGAAATTTTGGCAAAGAAGCAGCTCTCTATGCAGGCTTGCAATATGCGACAGGAGATTTGGTGGTGGTGATGGATGCAGACCTCCAAGATCCTCCTAGTATGTTGCTTGAGATGAAAGCTCTACTAGACAAAAATGCAGACTTGGACTGTGTTGGAACACGCAGAACCAGTCGAGGGGGAGAACCCTTCTTTCGCAGTTTCTGTGCTAATCTCTTTTATCGTCTTATGCAAAAAATTAGTCCAGTAGCCTTGCCGTCAGGTGTCCGTGATTTTCGCATGATGAGAAGATCTGTAGTCGATGCTATTTTAGCTTTGACCGAGTCCAATCGTTTTTCAAAGGGGCTCTTTGCCTGGGTGGGTTTTAAAACCCACTATCTGGACTATCCAAATGTCGAAAGGCAGGCTGGCAAGACCAGTTGGAGTTTTAGGCAACTCTTTTTCTACTCCATTGAAGGGATTGTTAATTTTTCAGATTTTCCCTTGATTATCGCCTTTGTGGCAGGTCTCCTATCTTGTTTTATTTCTCTACTTATGACCTTTTTTGTTGTGGTTCGGACCCTCATTTTGGGCAATCCGACATCAGGTTGGACCTCTCTGATGGCTGTTATTCTCTTTCTCGGAGGGATTCAACTCTTGACCATTGGGATTCTCGGCAAGTATATCAGTAAGATTTATCTAGAGACTAAAAAAAGACCACTTTATCTCGTCAAAGAAAAAAGTGACCTTCCTGATCTTACAGAAAAAAATAAAGAGAAAAGACTATAATTTTGCATGGAAATATGCTAAACTAGAAGGAGTGGAACGTTCTTATCGATGTTAGAGTTAATCTTTAATCAAGGCACGTGTCGGACAGTTTCTAACAGCTTCTACGACGTCCTGACTAGGAGAGATTTCTTTTTCTAGTTGGTCAGGGTCATCGTAAAAACGCACGATTCCATTATCGTGGTAATCAAATAATTCAGAATAAGTTTGGCAAAGCCCACAGGCAATGCAACGTTCAGGTATAAGTGTGATTTTCATATTTATATTGTAATAAGAAAAGTAAAAAAAAACAAGGAGTAAGGTATGGCAAAAGAACCGTGGCAAGAAGATATTTATGAGAATCAAGAAGAAACAAGATCAGAACGTCGTAAGAGAGAACAAGGTGGAGGAGTGCTGGCTAATCGTATCTTGACTATTTTAGCAAGTATTTTCTTTGTGATTGTAGTTGTGATGATTATTGTTCTTATCTATCTTTCATCGGGTGGGAGTAATCGCACAGCAGCCTTGAAAGATTTTCACGATTCAGATACAAAAGTAGAGCAAGTTTCTTCTACTTCTAGTAGTAGTTCAGAGCAGGCATCTTCTAGTTCAGAGGAGAAGGTAGAAGAGTCATCTAGTAGCTCAGAACATCCAAATGATCCAGAAGGAACTACAAAAGTTATGGCTGGAGAAGGAGAAGCCGCCATTGCCGCTCGTGCAGGAATCTCGATTGCTCAGTTAGAGGCTTTGAATCCTGGCCATATGGCTACAGGATCTTGGTTTGCTAATCCTGGAGATGTGATTAAGACTAGATAGGAGTCATAAATGAAGACGATTCAAATTGCTATCGATGGTCCAGCTTCAAGTGGCAAGAGTACGGTCGCAAAGATTATTGCCAAGGATTTTGGATTCACCTACCTAGATACAGGTGCTATGTATCGTGCAGCGACCTACATGGCTCTCAAGAACCAATTAGAAGTTGAACAAGTTGAAGAACTCTTAGACTTATTGGACCAGCATCCAATCAGTTTCGGGCGCTCAGAAACTGGAGAACAGCTTGTCTTTGTAGGAGATGTGGATATTACCCATCCTATCCGTGAAAATGAAGTGACCAATCATGTTTCTGCCATCGCAGCAATTCCTGAAGTGCGTGAGAAACTAGTTTCTCTCCAACAAGAGATTGCCCAGCAAGGCGGTATTGTCATGGATGGTCGCGATATTGGGACTGTTGTATTGCCACAAGCAGAATTAAAAATTTTCCTAGTAGCTTCAGTCGATGAGAGAGCAGAGCGCCGTTACAAGGAAAATATTGCCAAGGGAATTGAAACAGATCTTGAAACTCTAAAAGAGGAAATTGCTGCGCGTGACTACAAGGATAGTCATCGCGAGACTTCGCCTCTCAAACAAGCAGAGGACGCTGTCTACCTTGATACAACTGGCTTGAACATTCAAGAAGTAGTTGAAAAAATCAAAGCAGAAGCTAAAAAAAGAATGTAGATGTAGAAAAGCCGATAGATTGATATCGGTTTTTTCTATATTTGTCAAAATGCTGATTTTAGGGTATAATAGTTGCTGTTCGAGAAATTTTGATTTTCAAAGAATAGTGAATGATGATAAGGAGAAACCATGAACAACCTACCAAATTGCCCAAAATGTAACTCAGAGTATGTCTACGAAGACGGTGCCCTACTGGTTTGCCCAGAGTGTGCTTATGAGTGGAATCCTGCTGAAGTTGCAGATGTAGAAGAGGGCCTTGTTGCTATCGATGCCAACGGAAATAAATTGGCTGACGGTGATACAGTAACTCTCATCAAGGACTTAAAAGTAAAAGGTGCGCCAAAAGATTTGAAACAAGGGACGCGCGTGAAAAATATCCGCATCGTAGAAGGCGACCACAATATCGACTGTAAAATTGATGGTTTTGGTGCCATGAAACTCAAATCAGAGTTTGTGAAGAAAATTTAAGCATGTCAAAACACTATAAACTTGTATTTTATAGCCGTATCTTCTTGTTTCTAGCGGCTTTTACGGGAGTTTATCTTGAAATCGCCAAGCATGGTGGATTTGGGATGCTTCTCTATTATACGGTTCTGTCAAATCTTTTAGTTGCGATTTTTACGCTCTATCTTCTAAAGGTTATGAGCCGTTTAGGTGAAAACTGGCAAAGGCCAAGACTCTTACGCTTAAAAGGCGGGGTTACCATGAGTATCATGATTACCTGTGTGATTTATCATTTCCTCTTAGCGCCCATTGCGACTAATTTCTATACTCTGGAAAATTTCCTTTGCCACTATATCGTTCCCCTTTGGTTTTTAGCGGATACCCTCTTTTTTGACAAACAGGGTCAATACAAGATTTGGGATCCAGTTGTGTGGACGATTTTACCCTTGCTGTATATGATGTTTGCTCTTTTCAATGGCTTGGTACTGAAACTAGACATTCCTAATTCTAAGGTCAGTCCCTTCCCTTACTTCTTTTTGAATGTGAACAAGGGTTGGGATGTCGTGTTCAAGTGGTGTCTGATTATCTTTGTTGCCTATATGGTGGCGGGATTTATCTTCTACTTTATCAAGCAAATCAAGAGAAAGTCATCCTAATACTCTTCGAGAATCTCTTCAAATCACGTCAGTTTCGCCTTGCCGTATATATAGTTACTGACTTCGTCAGTTTCATCTACAACCTCAAAACCATGTTTTGAGCTGACTTCGTCAGTTTCATCTACAACCTCAAAACCATGTTTTGAGCTGACTTCGTCAGTTCTATCTATAACCTCAAAGCAGTGCTTTGAGCAACCTGCGGCTAGCTTCCTAGTTTGCTCTTTGATTTTCATTGAGTATAAGACACAAGGGATTCATTTTCTAGTTTAAGAAGGAGTCTATACACCAAAGAGGCTTCTTCTTTTCTTGCCTGTTTGATAACTATCAAAAAAGTAGAAGATTAAGAGAAATATAGAAAGAGATTTCATGAAACAATTTTTAGAACGGGCCAGTATTTTGGCTCTCTCTCTCGTTTTGATTACATCCTTTTCCATCTCGAGTGCCCTGCCAGCTATGTTTGACTATTATCAAGGTTATCCTAAGGAACAAATTGAGCTCTTGGCGAGCTTGCCATCTTTTGGGATCATGATTATGTTACTACTAAATGGTTTCTTAGAAAAAATATTTCCTGAGCGCTTACAGATCAGTTTGGGATTGCTGATTTTATCACTAAGTGGAACGGCTCCCTTTTGGTACCAAGCTTATCCTTTTGTCTTTGGAACACGGATTCTTTTTGGTTTGGGTGTAGGGATGATTAATGCCAAGGCCATTTCCATTATTAGTGAACGCTATCAAGGAAAAACGCGAATTCAGATGTTAGGGCTACGCGGTTCTGCAGAGGTTGTTGGGGCTTCTCTCATCACCTTGGCAGTCGGTCAGTTGTTGGCCTTTGGTTGGACAGCTACTTTCTTAGCTTATAGTGCTGGATTTTTGGTGTTGACCCTTTATTTGCTCTTTGTCCCTTATGGAAAAGAAAAGAAAGAAGTCAAGAAAAAAACAAAGGAAGCAAGTCGCTTAACTCGGGAAATGAAGGGCTTGATTTTTATCCTAGCTATTGAAGCGGCAGTTGTAGTTTGTACCAATACGGCTATTACTATTCGTATTCCAAGTTTGATGGTGGAAAGAGGACTTGGAGATGCCCAGTTATCTAGTTTTGTTCTTAGTGTCATGCAGTTGATCGGGATTGTGGCTGGTGTTAGTTTTTCTTTCTTGATTTCTATCTTTAAAGAGAAATTGCTCCTATGGTCAGGTATTACCTTTGGCTTAGGGCAAATTGTGATTGCCTTGTCTCCATCCTTGTGGGTGGTAGTGGCAGGAAGCATTCTTGCTGGTTTTGCCTACAGTGTAGCCTTGACGACGGTCTTTCAACTGGTCTCTGAACGAATTCCAGCTAAACTCCTCAATCAAGCAACTTCATTTGCAGTTTTAGGCTGTAGTTTCGGAGCCTTTACGACCCCATTTGTTCTAGGTGCGATTGGCTTACTAACTCACAATGGGATGTTGGTCTTTGCTATCTTAGGATCTTGGTTAATTGTAACCTCTATCTTTGTCATGTACCTACTTCAAAAGAGAGCTTAGGATTGGTTCCTAAGTTTTTCTTTTTAGGATTTTTGTACCCAGACACTATTTGATTTAGGGCCTTGTTTACAGACTAATTTCTTGATAAAATAGAAGTTATGACAAGATACAAAGCAACTATTTCCTATGACGGTTACGCCTTTGCTGGTTTTCAACGCCAGACCCATGCGCGGAGCGTTCAGGAGGAAATTGAAAAAACCTTGACGAGACTCAATAAAGGGAAAGCAATCACTGTTCACGGTGCTGGTAGGACTGATAGTGGGGTTCATGCTTTGGGACAGGTGATTCATTTTGACTTGCCCTATCAAATGGATGAAGAAAAACTTCGCTTTGCCTTGGACACCCAGTCCCCTGAAGATATTGATGTGATTTCGATTGAGCTCGTGGTGGATGATTTTCATTGCCGTTATGCCAAGCACAGTAAGACATATGAGTTTATCGTGGATAGGGGTCGTCCCAAAAATCCGATGCGCCGTCACTATGCCACTCACTTTCCCTACCCACTCGATGTGGAGCGGATGCAGATTGCAATCAAAAAGCTTGAGGGAACCTATGATTTTACCGGTTTTACAGCATCTGGGACCAGCGTAGAGGACAAGGTTCGTACTATTACAGAAGCTAGTCTTAGTGTTGATGAGACAGGCCAGTTTTTGACTTTTACCTTTTCAGGAAATGGTTTCTTGTATAAGCAGATTCGCAATATGGTGGGGACACTGCTCAAAATCGGCAATAACCGCATGCCAGTAGAGCAGATTGACCTCATCTTGGAGAAAAAGGACAGGCAGCTTGCAGGTCCCACTGCAGCACCAAATGGTTTGTATTTAAAGGAGATTCGTTATGAAGAATAATCGTATTTTAGCACTTTCAGGAAATGATATTTTTAGTGGTGGTGGATTGTCCGCTGATTTGGCTACCTATACCTTGAACGGCTTGCATGGCTTTGTAGCAGTAACTTGTTTGACAGCCTTGACAGAAAAAGGATTTGAAGTCTTTCCAACTGACGATACCATTTTCCAACATGAATTAAATAGCTTGCGTGATGTGGAGTTTGGGGGGATTAAGATTGGTCTTCTACCAACTGTCAGTGTGGCTGAGAAGGCATTGGACTTTATCAAGAAACGCCCAGGAGTGCCCGTGGTTCTGGATCCTGTCTTGGTCTGCAAGGAAACGCACGACGTAGCAGTTAGTGAACTCTGCCAAGAGTTGATTCGCTTTTTCCCTCATGTCAGTGTGATTACGCCTAATCTTCCTGAAGCAGAATTACTAGCTGGTCAGGAAATTAAAACCTTGGAAGACATGAAAACTGCAGCTCAGAAATTGCATGACTTAGGAGCGCCAGCAGTCATTATCAAGGGAGGCAATCGCCTTAGTCAGGACAAGGCTGTAGATGTCTTTTATGACGGACAAAACTTTACAGTCCTAGAAAATCCTGTCATCCAAGGGCAAAATGCTGGCGCAGGTTGTACCTTTGCTTCTAGCATTGCCAGTCGCTTGGTTAAAGGTGATGAACTTTTACCAGCAGTAGAAAGCTCTAAGGCTTTCGTTTACCGTGCCATTGCACAAGCAGATCAGTATGGAGTAAGACAATATGAAGCAAACCAAAACAACTAAAATCGCCCTTGTATCCCTATTAACCGCCCTCTCTGTGGTTCTAGGTTATTTCTTAAAAATTCCAACACCGACAGGCATTCTAACTCTTTTAGATGCGGGTGTCTTCTTTACGGCCTTCTACTTTGGTAGTCGTGAAGGGGCTGTAGTAGGAGGACTAGCAGGTTTCTTGATTGATCTCTTATCAGGCTACCCTCAGTGGATGTTCTTTAGCTTGGTCAACCATGGCTTGCAGGGATTTTTCGCAGGATTTAAAGGAAAAACTCAGTGGTTAGGCCTTGTCTTAGCAACGATTGCCATGGTAGGGGGTTACGCCTTGGGTTCTACTTTGATGAATGGCTGGGCAGCAGCCCTACCAGAAATCCTACCAAACTTCATGCAAAATATGGTAGGGATGATTGTAGGCTTTATCCTTAGTCAAAGTATCAAGAAGATTAAGTAATACTCTTCGAAAATCTCTTCAAACCACGTCAGCTTCCATCTGCAACCTCAAAACATTGTTTTGAGCAACCTGCGGCTAACTTCCTGGTTTGCACTTTGATTTTCATTGAGTATAAAGAGGCTGAGTCAAAAGTCTTTCAAATAAGAAAAACGCATAGTATCAGGTGTTGAAAACCTTGATAGTATGCGTTTTATTGTGGGAAGATTTTATACTCTTCGAAAATCTCTTCAAACCGCGTCAACGTCGCCTTGCCGTAGATATGGTTACTGACTTCATCAGTCTTATCTACAACCTCAAAACATTGTTTTGAGCAACCTGCGGCTAGTTTCCTAGTTTGCTCTTTGATTTTCATTGAGTATTAGATGAATATTAATCAAAATAAAGCAAGTCTTTGCTGGTGCTTGTAAAGAGGTCGAAGCCATCCTTGGTAACAACACCGCAGTCTTCGATACGGACACCGACTTTACCAGGGATATAGATACCTGGTTCAACAGAGAAGCACATGCCTTCTTCGATGACCATGTCGTTTCCTTCCATGATAGATGGGAATTCGTGGACATCCATACCGATACCGTGACCGAGACGGTGGTTAAAGTACTCGCCGTAACCAGCTTTTTCGATAACCTCACGGGCAGCGCGGTCCACTTCATGTGCAGTCACACCAGGCTTAATAAAGTCAAGAGCAGCTTGTTGGGCTTCAAGGGTCAAGTTGTAAATGTCTTTCTTGAATTGGTCTGGTTTGCCTACAGCGACTGTACGAGTCATATCTGACGCGTAGCCGTTGACGAGGACACCAAGGTCAAAGAGGAGAAGAGCATCATTTTCAACCTTATTCGATGCTGGAATGCCGTGTGGATTTGCAGCATTATCACCGGTCAAGACCATGGTATCAAAACTCATTTCATAGCCTTCACGTTTCATGGCAAAGTCGATTTGGGCAATAATATCTGTCTCAGTCTTATCAAGAGAAATATTGTCAAAACCAACATTGACAGCCTTGTCAGCATAGAGACCTGCCACCATCATTTTTTGCACTTCGTCAGCTGATTTGATGAGGCGCATGCGTTGGATACGAGGAGTGAGGTTTTCAAACTCAGCAGTTTCAAAGACTGTTTTCAAGCCATGATATTTGGTCAAGATGAGATTGTCAAACTCAACAGCAACACGTTTGAAGTCGTGCTGTGGAAGAGCATGTTTCATTTTTTGCCATGGGTTTTCAGAATCTACATAGCCCACAACTGGGAAGGAAACAGTGCTAGTAGCACGCTCAACTTCAAGAGCTGGGACAAAGAGGAGGGGTTCCTGATCTGCTAGGACAAAAAGGAACATTTGGCGTTCATGGGGATCACTGTAAAAGCCAGTGAGGTAATTGATTGTGACGGGGTCAGATACGACAGCGACGTCTAGTTTTTCTGATTCAAGATATGTTACGATTTGTTGTAATTTAGACATATGCTACCTTCTTTCTACCCCTCTATTTTGGCAAAAAAAGAGAGAAAATGCAAGGGAGAAGGGTAAAAGAAAAGACAAAAAGAACTCCGAAACGATAGGGGAGTTCTTTGATAGAGTTTTCCTTTGTTTAAGAAAAGTCAGCCTTGCTTTTCACGTCGCTGTATTCTTCAGCGATTTCTTGACTGAGGATGTCCTCATAGGCAGGGAGTTGGATGTCTTGTCCGTACTTTTTCTTGAGGGCAGTAGTGACTAGGCGATAAGCCAGATTAGCATTACGAGAGAGGATAGGTCCGTGGAAGTAGGAACCAAAGACATTCTTATAATGAACCCCTTCGCCGACCTTTTCTTCGTTGTTTCCATTTCCATAGACAACCTGTCCCAGCGGTTTTTGGTCATCCGAAAGGAAAGTACGGCCCTGGTGATTTTCAAAACCATAGTAGGTTTCATCGAAGTCTTCATTGTGAATCTTGATGTCACCGATAAAGCGGTTATTGGTCTGGTTGAGGGTGTAGTGGCCCATGACCCCTAGCCCTTCGATGCGTTTACCTGAAGCTTCAACATAATATTGGCCCAATAGTTGGAAACCACCGCAGATAGCGAGAACCACACCGTCATTTTGGATGTAGTTGTCAATGCTCTCTTTCTTAGCAGGTAGGTCGTCTGCAATGATACTTTGTTCAAAGTCTTGACCGCCACCGAAAAAGGCGATGTCGTAGTGATTTTCATCAAAGTCATCATGGAGAGAAACGATGTCAATCGTCACATGGGCTCCCAGTTTTTCAGCCACATATTTGAGCATGAGGATGTTTCCATTGTCCCCGTAGGTATTCATGAGGTTTCCATAGAGGTGGGCAATGTTGAGCTGATAAGGGTAATTGCCAGCTTTTGAGGAAAGTGAAGTATAAACCATTAGTTCATCTCCTTTCTAACAATCTGACGACTAGCCAGCAGTTCGCGGAATTCAAGCATAGCAGTATAGGTAGCCAGGATATAGGCATGCTTGCAGTCTTGGTTCTCAATGGTCTTGAGAACTTGTTCCAGATTACTTGTCTCAGTGATTTTCTCAGCTGGATAGCCAGTCACTCGAAGACGGCGTGCGATTTCAGAATGACGAGCGCCACCAGCATTGATTTCAGGAATGTCCATTTCAGTGATTTGTTCAAAATCAGCATCCCAAATCCAGCTGGTATCAATTCCGTCTGCATAGTCAGCGTTAAGGAGGACGGATAGGCTAAATGGATAAGGCGCTAGTTTAATCATCTCGATAGCTTGGGTTGCACCAACTGGATTTTTAATCAAGACGAGGGTGCATTCTTTATCACCGATATGGAAGGTTTCCTGACGACCAAAGACAGCACGGCTCTTGTCAAATCCCTGCTTGATGAGTTGCGAATCTGCACCGAGGAAACGGGCAATAGCAACCGCAGCTAGGGCATTGTAGATATTGTAGAGCCCACCGATTTGAATACCGTATTCTTGTCCGTCAATGACAAAGCGAGAGCGATTGTTGGTTAACTCAACCAATTCTGTCAAGCGATAGTCCAGATCAGGACGTTTACATCCACAACCTTCACAGATATAGGCACCCAAGTTTGCATAGGTATTATGCTCATATTTGAGGATTCCTTGGCAGTCAGGGCAGAGAATACCTTCGGTATTGTAGTGAGCTAGTTTGGCTGGCCCTTTCTCCAAGTCAAAACCAAAATACTCTACAGGATTTGGAATAGCTGGCTTGTAGAATAGGGGGCTATCACCATTGAGGAGAACAGTAGCAGTAGGCACCTTACGAATAGCATCCAAAATCATCTTATAAGTTGTGTAAATCTCACCATAGCGGTCCATCTGGTCACGGAAGATATTCGTGATGACAAAAAGGCTTGGCTGGATATAGTCACAGATACGAGATAAACTGGCTTCGTCGATTTCGAGGACGGCAATATTTTTCCCAGTTTTAGAAGATTTGGCTGTTAAGAAGGTTGTCGCAATTCCTGTAATCATGTTGGCACCGCTTGGGTTGGTCAGAACTTGACCATAAACCTCTTTTAAAATGCCGACAGTCAGGGCAGTTGTCAAGGTTTTTCCGTTGGTTCCAGTGACCACGACAATCTCGTAGTTCTTAGCAAGGTTTTGTAAAATATCTTTATCGAATTGAAGGGCGACTTTTCCTGGGAGCGTACTGCCACGGCCAAGACGGCTTAAAACGAAGTGGGAAGAACGCCCAGCAAGAAGGCCCAAAGTAGTTTTTAATTTCATGTTTCTATTATATCATAAAAGAGGGAAAAGACAGATTTGAGATTTCGAAGAAGAAAAAACAGCCCAAAGAGGGCTGTTAGATACGATTGAATCTCAACTTAAATCGCAAACAAGTCATTCAAGTTCTCAGCCAAGGTTGGGTGAGTGAAGATTTGTTTTGTGAAGTAAGTGTAAGGAATCTTGTTGTCCATAGCAACAGTGATGATGTTGATGATTTCTTGAGAACCTTCTGAGAAGATGCTTGCTCCAAGAATTTCTTTTGTTTCAGTATTGACAACAGCTTTGAAGGCTCCACGAAGGTCTCCATTTACGTGACCACGAGGCATTGCTGCAACTGGAATTTCCTTAACAGCGTATGGAAGTTTCAAATCAGCCGCTTGGCTTTCAGTCAAACCAACTTGTGAAAGTGCAGGTGTGATGAACATAGTGTTTGGTACATTGAGACGGTCCTCAAGTGTGTAGCTGCCATCTCCAGCAAGGTAGCTGTAGACAACACGGAAGTCATCAAGTGAAATGTAAGTAAATTGAAGGCCACCGTTGACATCTCCAACTGCAAAGACACCAGGAACGTTTGTTTGACAATGTTTGTCTACTTTAATAGCGCCACGTTCAGTAAGTTCAATATCTGTATTTTCAAGTTGAAGTGGTTCTACGTTTGGTTTACGTCCAGTTGCATAGAGAAGGGCATCAAAACGGTAAGTTTCGTTTTCAGTCACGACAAGGACTTGGTCACCGTCGTTTTTGATTTCAGTAGTACGGATGTTTTGAAGCAATTCAATGCCGTCTTCTTCCATGTATTGTTTAGCAAGAGCTGCGATGGAAGGTTCTGCACGAGGAAGGAAAGTATCCAAGGCATCTAGGACTGTAACCTTGCTTCCAAGTTTGTTGTAAAGACCAGCAAATTCAAGACCGATGTTTCCGCCACCAAGAACACCAAGTTTTTCAGGCAATTTGTCCAAGTTTTGGATACCTGTTGAGTCAAAGACGTTTTTGCTTGTAGCAAGTCCAGGGATTGGCAAGACGTTTGAAACAGCACCAGTGTTGATGACGATTGTTTCAGCAGTCAGTTCTTGTTTTTCATCACCAGCTTGGATTTCGATGACTTTATTTGAAAGGAAGTGAGCTTCTGCATCAAAAATATCGACGCCTGTACCAGCAACAGTAGCATAGTTTTTACCGTTGAGGCGACCAGTGATCGTGTTTTTGGTAGCAATCACTTCTTCAAAAGACAAGTCTTTCTCAGCAGCAACTAGCAAAGTTTTAGTTGGAATACAACCAATGTTGATACAAGTTCCACCGTACATAGCTTTGCTACGTTCAACGAGGGCAACTTTCTTGCCAGCTGAAGCCAATTTACCAGCTAGTGTTTTACCAGCTTTACCAAATCCGATAACGATTAAATCATAAGTTAACATTAATCTTCCTCCTATTTCGAATTTCATTCTAGCACAAGAAAAAAACTTTTGCACAATTCTGCTACGCTTTAAAAAAGTTTATGAAATAGTGGAAATTTCATCCTCATTTTCTAAGGAAAATCGTTTACATGACATTATCGACGGATTTAGCTATCTTTTGCTCTGGTCTTGTGTTATACTAGATAGGTTGCAAAGAAAACAGTACTTTTCTTTTGTGGAAAAGAAGCAACACGATTTTGTATCCAGTATATGAAAGTACGTCATAAAAAGAAAAGTATAAACTAAGCCCTATAGGGTGGCTTCGCACCACCTTTAGAAAGAAGAATAACGTGAAATTTAATGAATTAAACTTGTCTGCTGATTTGCTAGCAGAGATTGAAAAAGCTGGTTTTGTAGAAGCTAGTCCTATCCAAGAACAAACTATTCCCTTGGCGCTCGAAGGTAAGGATGTTATTGGTCAAGCACAGACTGGTACAGGCAAAACTGCAGCCTTTGGTTTGCCAACCCTTGAAAAAATCCGTACAGAAGAAGCGACCATTCAAGCTTTGGTTATCGCTCCAACACGTGAACTTGCTGTCCAAAGTCAAGAAGAACTCTTCCGTTTTGGTCGTAGCAAGGGAGTCAAAGTCCGTTCAGTATATGGCGGATCTAGCATTGAAAAACAAATTAAGGCTCTTAAATCTGGTGCCCATATCGTGGTGGGAACACCTGGTCGCCTCTTGGACTTGATTAAACGCAAGGCCTTGAAATTACAAGATATTGAAACTCTTATCCTTGACGAAGCGGATGAAATGCTCAATATGGGCTTCCTAGAAGATATCGAGGCCATCATTTCTCGTGTCCCAGAAAGCCGTCAAACTTTGCTTTTTTCAGCAACTATGCCAGATGCCATCAAACGTATCGGTGTTCAGTTTATGAAAGAACCTGAGCATGTGAAGATTGCTGCCAAGGAATTGACAACAGAATTGGTTGACCAATACTATATCCGAGTTAAAGAACAAGAAAAATTTGATACCATGACACGTCTTATGGATGTGGAACAACCAGAACTTGCTATCGTATTTGGTCGTACCAAACGTCGTGTAGATGAATTGACTCGTGGTCTTAAAATCCGTGGCTTCCGTGCAGAAGGAATTCATGGAGACCTAGACCAAAACAAACGTCTTCGTGTTCTTCGTGACTTCAAAAACGGGAACCTTGATGTTTTGGTTGCGACAGATGTAGCAGCGCGTGGTTTGGATATTTCAGGTGTGACCCATGTCTATAACTACGATATTCCACAAGATCCTGAAAGTTATGTTCACCGTATCGGTCGTACAGGTCGTGCTGGTAAGTCAGGTCAATCGATTACCTTTGTTTCTCCAAACGAAATGGGCTACCTTCAAATTATTGAAAACTTGACTAAGAAGCGCATGAAAGGTCTCAAACCTGCAAGTGCAGAAGAAGCCTTCCAAGCTAAGAAACAGGTTGCACTCAAGAAAATCGAACGTGATTTTGCAGATGAGACTATCCGTAGCAACTTTGAGAAATTTGGTAAGGATGCTCGTAAGCTGGCTGCTGAATTTACTCCAGAAGAATTGGCCATGTATATCTTGAGTCTGACAGTCCAAGATCCGGATAGCCTTCCAGAAGTTGAGATTGCGCGTGAAAAACCACTGCCATTTAAACCATCAGGTAATGGCTTCGGTGGTAAAGGTAAGGGAGGTCGTCGTGGAGACAACCGTCGTGGTGGTCGTCGTGATGATTTCAAAAACGGCAGTCGTGGCAATGATCGTTATGATAAGGAAAAACGTTACCGTAAGGATAATAAAAAACCACGTAACACTTCAAGCGAAAAGAAAACAGGCTTTGTTATTCGTAACAAGGGCGATAAATAAGAAAAAGCGGTTCAAAATGAATCGCTTTTTTATATAAGGAGACCGAATGGAAAAAGAAAGATAAATAAAATAGATATATTATCTTCTTGTAATATTATAATACACAAAAATAGGGAGCTTGTCAATAGAAAAGAAGCAATTTAATTAAAAATATTCTTGTTTTTTAAAATTGCAATTAAATAAGCAATTTTCAGATAATAATTGAAAATTCAAGCTGTTTATGTTATAATGATAGCGATTAAACTCGAGGTGAAAAATGGCACATTTATTAGAAAAAACTAGAAAAATTACTTCTATCCTGAAGCGCTCTGAGGAGCAGTTACAGGAAGAGCTTCCCTACAATGCGATTACCCGTCAATTGGCAGATATTATTGATTGTAATGCTTGTATCGTAAATAGCAAGGGACGTCTCCTTGGCTATTTTATGCGTTATAAAACCAATACAGATCGCGTGGAGCAATTCTTCCAAACTAAGATTTTCCCGGATGACTATGTACAAGGTGCGAACATGATCTACGATACAGAAGCCAATCTGACAGTTGATCATGATTTGAGTATTTTCCCTGTGGAAAGTCGTGCCGATTTTCCAGATGGCTTGACGACTATTGCACCGATTCATGTATCAGGAATTCGCTTGGGCTCTTTGATTATTTGGCGCAATGATAAGAAATTCGAAGATGAGGACTTGATCCTTGTTGAGATTGCGAGTACCGTTGTTGGGATTCAACTCCTCAACTTCCAGCGTGAAGAAGATGAGAAAAATATCCGTCGCCGTACTGCTGTTACCATGGCGGTTAATACTCTGTCTTACTCCGAACTCCGTGCTGTTTCAGCAATTTTAGGGGAATTAAATGGAAATGAAGGGCAGTTGACTGCGTCTGTGATTGCAGACCGTATCGGTATTACCCGTTCTGTGATTGTCAATGCTCTTCGTAAACTTGAGTCTGCGGGAATTATTGAAAGTCGCTCACTTGGAATGAAGGGAACCTATCTTAAGGTCTTGATTTCAGATATTTTTGAAGAAGTGAAGAAAAGAGATTACTAATGACTAAGGCTTTGATTTCGATTGATTATACAGAAGATTTTGTTGCTGATAGTGGAAAATTGACAGCAGGCGCTCCAGCTCAGGCGATTTCGGATGCCATCAGCAAGGTAACTCGACTAGCTTTTGAACGAGGAGACTACATCTTCTTTACTATTGATGCTCATGAAGAAAACGATTGTTTCCATCCAGAAAGCAAGCTATTTCCTCCTCACAATTTGATTGGGACTAGTGGACGGAATTTATACGGAGATTTGGGGGAGTTTTATCAAGAGCATGGTTCAGACAGTCGTGTCTTTTGGATGGATAAACGCCATTACTCAGCTTTTTCAGGGACTGACCTGGATATCCGTTTGAGAGAGCGTCGAATTTCTACAGTTATTTTAACCGGAGTCTTGACGGATATCTGTGTCCTGCATACAGCTATAGATGCCTATAATCTAGGATATGACATCGAGATTGTTAAACCAGCTGTTGCTTCCATCTGGCCTGAAAATCATCAATTTGCCCTAGGTCATTTTAAAAACACACTTGGAGCTAAGTTAGTAGATGAAAATCTAAATGAACTTTCTGAGTAATTTGGTTGATGAAATGAAAAAAATTGAAAAAAAGTGTTGACAAGCATCCTAAAAGTTGATATACTAGTAAAGTAATCGACGCGGGGATGGCGGAATTGGCAGACGCGCAGGACTAAGGATCCTGTGACCGCTTTAGGTCGTGAGGGTTCAAGTCCCTCTCTCCGCATAGGATAAGAGTTAGCTTAGGCTAGCTCTTTTTTATCTAATTCAAGTAGAGCAAAAAATTTTTGCTCTTTTTTTGTATTTCATAAACATTTCATATTTGGATTTTATAATAGTCTTACAAATATGGAGGTGACAAATGAATCCGATCCAAAGAGCTTGGGCTTATGTCAGCAGAAAACGACTGAGAAGTTTTATTTTATTTCTGATTTTATTGGTCCTATTGGCTGGAATTTCAGCCTGTTTGACTCTGATGAAGTCCAACAAAACAGTTGAAACCAATCTTTACAAATCACTCAATACCTCTTTTTCTATTAAGAAGATAGAAAATGGTCAGACATTCAAGTTGTCAGACCTAGCATCTGTAAGCAAGATTAAGGGACTGGAAAATGTTTCTCCTGAGCTCGAGACGGTCGCAAAACTAAAAGACAAGGAAGCAGTGAGTGGCGAGCAGAGCGTGGAACGTGATGATTTGTCCGCTGCGGATAAGAACTTGGTTAGCTTAACAGCTCTTGAAGATTCATCTAAGGATGTCACCTTTACCAGCTCGGCTTTCAATTTAAAAGAAGGGCGACATCTTCAAAAAGGGGATTCCAAGAAAATTCTCATCCACGAAGAGTTGGCCAAGAAGAACGGTCTTTCGCTTCATGACAAGATTACCTTAGAAGCTGGACAGTCAGAAGCTGGCAAAGGACAAACTGTCGAGTTTGAAATCGTCGGAATCTTCTCTGGTAAAAAACAAGAGAAATTTACAGGTTTGTCTTCTGACTTCAGTGAAAACCAAGTCTTTACAGACTATGAAAGTAGCCAAACTCTTTTAGGAAATAGTGAAGCTCAAGTCAGTGCAGCACGCTTCTATGTAGAAAATCCTAAGGAAATGGACGGACTCATGAAGCAGGTAGAAAACTTGGCCTTGGAGAATCAAGGTTACCAAGTCGAGAAGGAAAACAAGGCTTTTGAACAAATCAAAGACTCAGTTGCAACCTTCCAGACCTTTCTGACCATTTTTCTTTATGGGATGTTGATAGCAGGAGCAGGAGCCTTAATTCTGGTTTTGTCTCTCTGGCTGAGAGAAAGGGTCTACGAAGTGGGAATTTTACTGGCACTTGGAAAAGGCAAGAGCTCGATCTTCCTACAATTCTGTTTAGAGGTAGTTTTGGTATCTATTGGTGCTTTGCTTCCAGCATTTGCTGCAGGCAACGCCATCACATCTTACCTACTCCAAACCCTACTAGCAAGTGGAGATCAGGCAGTCTTACAAGACACACTAGCCAAAGCAAGCAGTCTATCAACCAGCATCCTATCTTTTGCAGAATCCTATGTTTTTCTAGTTCTGCTTAGTTGCTTATCTGTAGCCCTTTGTTTCCTATTCTTATTTAGAAAATCGCCTAAAGAAATTTTATCATCTATTAGTTAAGAAGGAGAAATCATGACTTTATTACAATTACAAGATGTTACCTACCGTTATAAGAACACTGCTGAAGCAGTCCTATATCAGATCAATTATAATTTTGAACCCGGGAAATTTTACAGTATTATTGGTGAGTCAGGAGCAGGAAAATCCACACTCTTGTCCCTACTTGCTGGTCTAGATAGTCCTGTTGAAGGTTCTATACTTTTCCAAGGAGAGGACATTCGTAAGAAGGGCTATTCTTACCATCGCATGCACCATATTTCCCTGGTCTTTCAAAATTATAACTTGATAGATTATCTTTCTCCACTGGAAAATATCCGCTTGGTCAACAAAAAGGCAAGTAAGGATACACTTCTTGAGCTTGGTTTGGATGAAAGTCAGATCAAGCGGAATGTTCTCCAGTTATCAGGGGGTCAACAGCAACGTGTTGCCATTGCTCGCAGTTTGGTCTCAGAAGCTCCAGTCATTCTTGCTGATGAACCAACGGGAAATCTGGACCCTAAAACTGCTGGAGATATTGTCGAACTGCTCAAATCACTTGCCGAGAAAACAGGTAAATGTGTCATCGTCGTAACTCACAGCAAAGAAGTGGCACAAGCATCAGATATTACACTTGAGTTGAAGGACAAGAAACTGACTGAAACTCGCAATACTACGAAATAATACGAGCTTTTTCTGTTATACTCTTCGAAAATCAAATTCAAACCACGTCAGCATCGCCTTACCGTACTCAAGTACAGCTTACGGCTAGCTTCCTAGTTTGCTTTTTGATTTTCATTGAGTATCAGAACTATAAAATAGAACAACATCTAGAAAGGGAACCTATGTTACACAATGCATTTGCCTATGTTACAAGGAAGTTTTTCAAATCGATTGTCATCTTCCTGATTATTCTCCTCATGGCGAGCTTGAGTTTGGTCGGCTTGTCGATCAAGGGAGCTACTGCCAAGGCTTCTCAGGAGACCTTTAAAAATATCACCAATAGCTTCTCCATGCAAATCAATCGTCGCGTCAATCAAGGAACGCCTCGTGGTGCTGGGAATATTAAAGGTGAAGATATCAAAAAAATAACCGAAAATAAGGCCATTGAGTCTTATGTGAAACGCATCAACGCTATCGGAGATTTGACTGGATATGAACTTATCGAAACTCCAGAAACCAAGAAAAATCTGACACCTGACCGTGCTAAACATTTTGGAAGTAGCTTGATGATTACAGGTGTCAATGACTCCTCTAAAGAAGACAAGTTTGTCTCGGGCTCTTATAAATTGGTTGAAGGAGAGCACTTAACAAACGACGACAAGGACAAGATCCTCCTGCACAAGGACTTGGCAGCCAAACACGGCTGGAAAGTCGGGGATAAGGTTAAACTAGACTCTAATATCTACGATGCAGACAATGAAAAAGGTGCCAAGGAAACAGTCGAAGTGACAATCAAGGGACTCTTTGATGGTCATAATAAGTCAGCAGTAACCTACTCACAAGAACTCTATGAAAATACAGCCATCACAGACATCCATACAGCTGCTAAACTATATGGTTATACAGAAGACACAGCTATTTATGGGGACGCAACCTTCTTTGTAACAGCGGACAAGAACTTGGATGATGTTATGAAAGAGTTGAATGGCATCAGCGGTATCAACTGGAAGAGCTATACACTTGTTAAGAGCTCATCTAACTACCCAGCTCTTGAGCAATCTATCTCTGGTATGTACAAGATGGCCAACCTCCTCTTCTGGGGTAGCTTGAGCTTCTCAGTCCTTCTCCTTGCCCTCTTGCTCAGCCTTTGGATCAATGCCCGTCGCAAGGAAGTTGGAATTCTCCTCTCTATCGGTCTCAAGCAGGCAAGTATCTTGGGACAATTCATCACTGAATCTATCTTGATTGCCATTCCTGCTCTAGTTTCTGCTTACTTCTTAGCTACTTACACAGCGCGTGCAATCGGAAATACTGTTCTTGCCAATGTCACTTCAGGTGTTGCCAAGCAAGCTAGCAAGGCTGCTCAAGCCTCTAACCTTGGTGGTGGTGCAGAGGTAGATGGCTTTAGCAAGACCTTGTCGAGCCTAGATATTTCCATTCAGACATCGGACTTTATCATCGTTTTTGTTCTTGCTTTAGTTCTAGTCGTTCTCGTTATGGCGCTGGCTTCAAGCAATCTCCTAAGAAAACAACCAAAAGAGCTCTTGCTGGATAGTGAATAAATTTGAAAAAATTAGTCTAAAATAGAGACTACATCTTATTTTTCTATTCAAGAATGGTGGATAGAGAATGGCTATTTAACAATTCAAAATAGAGCCGAAAGCAGTGGTGAAAATCATTGCTTTCAGTTGCTTTCTTTGTACTTTAGTACTTGAATATGATATACTAAAGCTATTGAATTTATTAGAAAGGGATTTCACAACTTATATATGGGATTGTGCATAAAAATATATAGAAACCTTATCTTGAAAATAGATAGATAAATCTGTAGAAGCCTATCCATATTGTAAACATAGACTAGTAGACCTAGGAAGGGTCTACTTTGGAAAATATAGATTAGTGAGGAAAAATAAACATTATGAGACAAACAAATGTTAGAGGAACATTATCTCTCCGTGGCTTTAGAAAATTAAGAACTGGTGCAATTGTTGCGACAGGTGTGATTTTATTGGGGCTGGGCTTTTTAGCTCCAACTGTGTCAGCCAGTGAACAAGATGGTGTCTGGGTAGCCAGAACAGCTGCAGAAGTAAAGGCTGATATTCAAAAAGAAGGTGATTTATTTAAGTATGTTATTAAGTGGGGGGACACATTAAGTGTTATCAGCGAAGCAAGTAATATCCCTGTAGATGTACTCCAAGAAATGAATCAAACTTCAGGCAAGAATTTATTCTTACCGCACAATGAATTGTACTTTACTGAAGCTGAAACGATTTCAGATACAGTCACAAAACACAAGATTGTCATCAAGGAAAGTGGTGCAAGTGGCGAAGTTCGCACTTACGAAGTCTTGCTCAAGAAAGATCAAGAGACAAAAGCTGTTACTTTTGAATTAACAGATGTCACTGAGAAAGTTGAAAAAATGGCTGTGAACTATAGCCCAGTCTATCAGCCTGTATCAGCTCCAGTAGTGGAAAGAGCGGAAGAATCGGGTGAAGAACTTGCCTCAGAAGCACCAGCAGAGACAAGCCCAGAAGTTAAGGAAGAAACAGAAGCTCCAGTAGCGTCAAAAGCAGAAACAAGGTCAGAAACTTTAAATGCTCCATCTGCATATACTACAAATGGGTCAGGAAACTCAACTGAATCAAGTCCAGCAGCAGACAAGGCCCCTTCAAATATAGGAACTACAAATCAACCTGTAGCTTCAAATCCAAGTTCTGAAGCGCCAGCGCCAAAAGCAGAGGTACCAGTGACTCCGGCACCGAAAGTAGAAGCGCCATCGACTCCAATGCCAAAAGCAGAAGAACCATCGACTCCAGCACCGAAAGCAGAGGCACCAGCGTCTCCAATGCCAAAAGCAGAAGGACCATCGACTTCAGCACCAAAAGCAGAGTTACCATCGACTCCAGCACCGAAAACAGAAGAGCCAGCAACTCCAGCACCAAAAGCAGAGGCACCAGCAACTCCAGCACCGAAAGCAGAGGCACCATCGACTCCAGCACCAAAAGCAGAGGTACCAGTGACTCCGGCACCGAAAGTAGAAGCGCCATCGACTCCAGCGCCAAAAGTAGAGGAGCCAGCGTCTTCAGCACCAAAAGCAGAAGAACCAGCAGCAACTGAGCCAAAAACAAAAGAGCCAGTGGCAACAACGCCAAAAGTGGAAGAACCATCGACTCCAGCGCCAAAAGCAGAAGAACCATCGACTCCAGCGCCAAAAGTAGAGGAGCCATCGACTCCAGCGCCAAAAGCAGAAGAACCATCGACTCCATCACTAAAAGTGGAGGAGCCATCGACTCCAGCACCAAAAGTGGAAGAACCATCGACTCCATCACCAAAAGTAGAGGAGCCATCGACTCCAGCGCCAAAAGTGGAAGAACCATCGACTCCATCACCAAAAGTAGAGGAGCCATCGACTCCAGCACCAAAAGTGGAAGAACCTGCACCACCAGCACCAAAAGCAGATGAGCCAGTGGGACCAGCGCCAAAAGCAGAAGAATCAGCGGCATCAGCACCGAAAGACGATGAATCAGGTTCTTCAGTTGAATCTCCATCAACAGGCAATCATTCAGACGAGTCAGGAACACCATCTGAAACTCCTACAGGTGACTCAACTTCGTCACTGGACGCTTCAGGCGAGCCCAATTTCACTGAACAGCCAGCTGGAGAATCAGGTAAATCTGAAACAACGTCAGAACCTTCTAATACTCCATCTGCGGAAGCTACAAATGATTCAGGGAATGCAGCAACATCAAGTCCGGTAACAGATGGTACTACTTCAAACACAGGGACTACAGAACAACCTGAAACTCCAGCTTCAAAACCAGAAGTAACAACACCCAAAGAGGATAAACTACCAACTAATCAAACTGGAGATACATCAAATCCAGTAGATTCAAAGGATGAAACATCAAATCCGGCTCCGGCACCCAAAGAAGATACTCCGTCTGAAGAAGTAGCACCTAAAGATGAAAAACTTGAGGAATCAAAAAAAGATGGAAAAGAAATTATTGAAAAAATTGCAGCTTCAAAACATAGTGAAATTGAAAAAGTTAAAGATGAAGCAGAAAAAACAAAATTAAAAGAAAAATTAAATGAATTAAAAGAAGAAGCATTAGCAGCAATAAATAATGCTAAAGATCACGATGCTGCTGTAGCTGTTGCGGATGAGTATCAAAGTAAAATTGATGAAATTGATGTTCCAGGTGAAGAATTACCAGCACCAAACTACAATAAAGATAATTTAACAAATGGTCGTAATGAAGGTACTACTATTGACAATGGAAGCACAGCGATAGGACATGGATCAGGTGAAGCTCCAACACAACCTTCTTCAACTTCAGAAGGGGCTTCAAGTTTTAGAAATGCCCCATCGGTTCAAGCAAGAGCAAGAAGAGTGGCACGTTCAACATCAGAACCAGATGGAACTGTAAATATTAGCTATAACTTCGCTGGAATGCCAGATATTCATGGCTTCCTATCTGATCCGGGAGAAAATAACACTGTCACAATTCCTGCAGGAACGAGTGAAGCACAGGCAAAAGAGCTAGTAAAAGAAAAAATTCAAGCCAAGATAAAAGACCTAGCTGCTAGAGGGTATTATGTGAAAAATGACATTATTTTTGAACAAGATACTACTGTGAAA
Source organism: bacterium (assembly GCA_905221285.1). Classification (GTDB taxonomy): domain Bacteria; phylum Bacillota; class Bacilli; order Lactobacillales; family Streptococcaceae; genus Streptococcus. The sequence goes on along the minus strand of CAJNCM010000001.1, from coordinate 189,777 downwards.
AATTATAACTACGTTGTTACATTCACTAAGGAGACTACAGGAACTTCAGGTTTCAGAATGGCTCCAGCAGTTCAACCACGTGCTAGCAGAAATCGTAGAAGTCTAGAACAGCCAGCTCCTCAAAAGGTCAAAGTAAATGTATTTTATAACTTTGATAAAATGAAAGATATTGCAGGTTTCCTAGGAGATATCAATGGAACTTCTCTTGAAATTTCGGAAGGTTTATCAAATGAACAGGTTAAAGCAGCTGTCAAGAGCCAAGTTGAAGCTAAGAAAGAAGAGTTGAGCAAACGCGGCTATACTTTCAAAGAGGACTATGTCTATCAATCTAATGGGAAAGATTATAATTACGTTGTAACATTTTCAAAAGCAGCTAAATAATTTTCATTCTATAGAGAGTGAAATGCAAGCAGAGAGAGCGATAGGCTCTCTTTGTTTTATCTAGTGGTCAGTTGATTACAGACAAAAGGCCAGTAAGAGGCTATAATAGAAAATAGAGTAGGTATTTATTCTAATACTCTTCGAAAATCTCTTCAAACCACGTCAGCGTCGCCTTACCGTACTCAAGTACAGCTTGCGGCTAGCTTCCTAGTTTGCTCTTTGATTTTCATTGAGTATAAGAAAAATAAAAAATAGAGAGCAGTTAAAGTATGAAAATTTTAATTGTAGAAGATGAAGAGATGATCCGTGAGGGGGTCAGTGATTATTTGACGGATTGTGGTTATGAAACCATTGAGGCTGCAGATGGGCAAGAAGCCTTAGAAAAATTTTCCAGCTATGAAGTAGCCTTGGTTTTACTGGATATCCAGATGCCCAAGCTCAATGGCTTAGAAGTCATAGCGGAGATTCGTAAGACTAGTCAGGTCCCTGTCTTGATGCTGACCGCCTTTCAAGATGAGGAATACAAGATGAGTGCCTTTGCCTCTCTGGCAGATGGCTATCTGGAAAAACCTTTTTCTCTGTCCCTCTTAAAAGTGAGGGTAGACGCGATTTTCAAGCGCTATTATGATACGGGACGAATCTTCTCCTATAAGGATACCAAGGTGGACTTTGAGAGCTACAGTGCCAGCCTAGCAGGTCAAGAAGTGGCTGTTAATGCTAAAGAGTTGGAAATTTTGAACTATCTGGTGAAAAATGAAGGAAGGGCATTGACTCGATCTCAGATAATCGATGCCGTATGGAAAGCGACAGATGAGGTTCCCTTTGACCGTGTCATTGATGTTTATATCAAGGAACTGCGGAAAAAGCTAGACTTGGATTGCATCCTCACTGTGCGCAATGTTGGTTATAAATTGGAGCGAAAATGAAACGAACAGGTTTATTTACAAAGATATTTATCTATACCTTCTCGATATTTAGTGTTCTGGTTATCTGCCTTCATTTAGCAATTTATTTTCTTTTTCCTTCGACTTATCTGAGCCACCGTCAGGAAACTATTGGTCAGAAAGCGACAGCCATTGCCCAGTCCCTAGAAGGTAAGGATAGGCAGAGCATCGAGCAAGTATTAGACTTGTATTCCCAGACTAGTGATATCAAGGGGGCCGTTAAGGGCGAGATGACCGAGGACAAGTTAGAAGTCAAGGACAGTCTTCCTCTGGATACAGACCGCCAGACAACCTCTCTTTTTATCGAGGAGCGCGAGGTGACAACGCAAGACGGTGGCACCATGACTCTCCAGTTTCTAGCTTCCATGGATTTGCAAAAGGAAGCAGAGCAAATCAGTCTCCAGTTTCTTCCCTATACCTTGCTGGCGTCCTTTCTGATTTCACTTTTGGTGGCTTATATCTATGCTCGGACTATCGTTGCCCCGATTTTGGAAATCAAGCGGGTGACCCGACGGATGATGGATTTGGATGCCCAAGTGCGATTGCACGTGGATTCTAGGGATGAGATTGGTGATCTCAAGGAACAAATCAATAGCCTCTACCAGCATCTTTTGACTGTCATTGCGGACTTGCATGACAAGAATGAAGCTATTCTCCAGCTGGAAAAGATGAAGGTCGAATTCCTACGAGGGGCTTCCCATGAACTGAAAACACCCTTAGCTAGTTTGAAAATCCTGATTGAAAACATGAAAGAAAATATCGGTCGTTATAAGGATAGAGACCGCTATCTGGGAGTAGCCTTAGGAATTGTGGATGAGCTCAATCACCACGTTCTCCAGATACTTTCTCTCTCTTCTGTGCAGGAATTGCGAGATGATAGGGAAATAATAGATCTCCTCCAGATGACGCAAAGTCTAGTTCAAGATTATTCTTTGCTAGCAAAGGAGAGAGAACTTCAGATTGACAATAGTTTGAACCACCAGCAGGCTTATCTAAATCCATCTGTGATGAAATTAATCCTGTCTAATCTCATCAGCAATGCTATCAAGCACTCCATTCCAGGCGGCTTGGTCCGCATCGGAGAGAGAGAAGGGGAACTTTTTATCGAGAATAGCTGTAGTCCTGAAGAACAAGAAAAACTGGCTCAGTCTTTTTCTGATAATGCTAGTCGCAAGGCCAAGGGTTCTGGGATGGGGCTCTTTGTGGTCAAGAGTCTATTGGAACATGAAAAATTACCTTATCGTTTTGAGATGAAGGAGAATCGTTTGACCTTCTTCATAGCTTTTCCAAGAATCGCCTAAGACTAGGGAGAGAAAGGGTTTACATAGATGAAGCTAGAAGAAATTCAATCGAAACTGCGGGAAAAACTAGATTTTTTTGTCAAAAAGTGATAAAATGAACAATGTAAATGGGATGACCCATAAAAATATACAGGAGGCCTGATAAAATGGCAATCGTTTCAGCAGAAAAATTTGTCCAAGCAGCTCGTGACAACGGTTATGCAGTTGGTGGATTTAACACAAACAACCTTGAGTGGACTCAAGCTATCTTGCGAGCAGCAGAAGCTAAAAAAGCTCCAGTTTTGATTCAAACTTCAATGGGTGCTGCTAAATACATGGGTGGTTACAAAGTTGCTCGCAACTTGATCGCTAACCTTGTTGAATCAATGGGTATCACTGTACCAGTAGCTATCCACCTTGACCACGGTCACTACGAAGATGCACTTGAGTGTATCCGAGTTGGTTATACTTCAGTTATGTTTGATGGTTCACACCTTCCAGTTGAAGAAAACCTTGAAAAAGCTCGTAAAGTTGTAGAATTTGCTCATGCAAATGGTGTATCAGTGGAAGCTGAAGTTGGTACTATCGGTGGTGAAGAAGACGGAATCATCGGTGATGGTGAATTGGCTCCAATCGAAGACGCTAAAGCAATGGTTGAAACTGGTATCGACTTCTTGGCAGCTGGTATCGGTAACATCCACGGTCCTTACCCAGCAAACTGGAAAGGTCTTCACCTTGATCACTTGCAAAAATTGACTGAAGCTGTTCCAGGATTCCCAATCGTATTGCACGGTGGATCAGGTATTCCTGATGAGCAAATCCAAGCAGCTATCAAACTTGGTGTTGCGAAAGTTAACGTTAACACTGAATGCCAAATCGCATTCGCTAACGCAACTCGTAAATTTGCTCGTGACTACGAAGCAAACGAAGCAGAATACGACAAGAAAAAACTCTTCGACCCACGTAAATTCTTGGCTGACGGTGTAAAAGCTATCCAAGCATCAGTTGAAGAACGTATCGACGTATTCGGTTCAGAAGGTAAAGCTTAATCTAGCTGAATAATATAGAATAGAAACCTGCCCATGAGGGTGGGTTTTTTTGGTGTTTTAAGGAAACTATTAAACCAGAATTTTGGACTAATACTCTTCGAAAATCTCTTCAAACCACGTCAGCTTTATCTGCAACCTCAAAGCTGTGCTTTGAGCTACCTGCATCTAGCTTCCTAGTTTGCTCTTTGATTCTCATTGAGTATAAAAATACCACTTTAAGAGAAAAATTTTCAATTTCATAAACTTTAAGCAAACGCTTGCATTCTAGTTTTTATTGGACTATAATAGATTGGTGTAAAGACTTCTGTAATAATATTAAGAAGGTGTAGAAAGTAAGGATTTAGAATACTTGTAGTCAAAAACACAATGTTGCTATTCCTTACGCTAGGGAGATAGATATGGCAATGATAGAAGTGGAACATCTTCAGAAAAATTTTGTGAAGACTGTTAAGGAACCGGGCTTGAAGGGTGCTTTGCGCTCCTTCATTCATCCTGAAAAGCAGACCTTTGAAGCGGTCAAAGATTTGACCTTTGAGGTTCCTAAGGGGCAGATTTTAGGCTTTATCGGGGCCAATGGTGCTGGGAAGTCGACAACCATTAAAATGCTGACTGGGATTTTAAAACCGACATCTGGTTTTTGTCGGATTAACGGCAAGATTCCACAGGACAATCGTCAAGATTATGTCAAGGATATTGGAGTGGTCTTTGGACAACGTACCCAGCTATGGTGGGATTTGGCTCTGCAAGAGACCTACACGGTCTTAAAAGAGATTTACGATGTGCCAGACTCGCTCTTCCATAAGCGTATGGACTTTTTGAATGAAGTCTTGGATTTGAAGGATTTTATCAAGGATCCCGTGCGAACTCTTTCACTGGGACAACGGATGCGTGCGGACATTGCAGCTTCCTTGCTCCACAATCCCAAGGTTCTCTTTTTAGATGAGCCGACCATTGGTTTGGACGTTTCGGTCAAGGATAACATTCGTCGGGCTATTACTCAGATTAATCAGGAGGAAGAAACCACCATTCTCTTGACCACTCACGACCTGAGCGACATTGAGCAACTTTGTGATCGGATTTTTATGATAGACAAGGGGCAGGAAATTTTTGATGGAACGGTGAGCCAACTCAAGGAAACCTTTGGCAAGATGAAGACGCTCTCCTTTGAACTGCTACCAGGTCAAAGTCATCTAGTTTCTCACTATGAAGGCCTACCTGATATGATTATTGATAGACAGGGGAATAGCCTCAACATTGAATTCGATAGTTCTCGCTACCAGTCAGCTGACATTATCAAGCAAACTCTGTCTGATTTTGAAATCCGCGATTTGAAGATGGTAGATACGGATATTGAGGATATTATCCGTCGCTTCTATCGAAAGGAGCTCTAAGATGGTCAAATTGTGGAGACGTTATAAACCCTTTATCAATGCAGGTGTTCAGGAATTGATTACCTATCGAGTCAACTTTATTCTCTATCGGATCGGCGATGTTATGGGGGCTTTTGTGGCCTTTTATCTCTGGAAGGCTGTCTTTGATTCCTCCCAGGAGTCTTTGATTCAGGGCTTTAGTATGGCAGATATCACTCTCTACATCATCATGAGTTTTGTGACAAATCTTCTGACTAGGTCAGATTCGTCCTTTATGATTGGGGAGGAGGTCAAGGATGGTTCCATCATCATGCGCTTACTGAGACCAGTGCATTTTGCGGCTTCTTATCTCTTTACCGAGCTTGGGTCAAAGTGGTTGATTTTTATCAGTGTCGGTCTTCCATTTTTAAGTGTCATTGTTTTGATGAAAATCTTATCTGGGCAAGGGATGGTAGAAGTGCTGGGATTAACTGTCCTTTATCTTTTTAGCTTAACGCTAGCCTACCTGATCAACTTTTTCTTTAATATCTGCTTTGGTTTTTCAGCCTTTGTGTTTAAAAATCTTTGGGGTTCCAATCTACTCAAGACTTCCATAGTGGCCTTTATGTCTGGAAGTTTGATTCCCTTGGCTTTCTTTCCAAAGGTTGTTTCAGATATTCTGTCCTTCCTGCCTTTTTCATCCTTGATTTACACTCCGGTCATGATTATCGTTGGGAAATACGATGCCAATCAGATTCTTCAGGCGCTCGCTTTGCAGTTTTTCTGGCTCTTAGTGATGGTGGGCTTGTCTCAGTTGATTTGGAAACGAGTCCAGTCCTTTATTACCATTCAAGGAGGTTAGTATGAAAAAATATCAACGCATGCATCTGATTTTTATCAGACAATACATCAAGCAAATCATGGAATACAAGGTGGATTTTGTAGTTGGTGTTCTGGGAGTTTTTCTGACCCAAGGCTTGAACCTCTTGTTTCTCAATGTCATCTTTCAACACATCCCATCCCTAGAAGGTTGGACTTTTCAAGAAATTGCTTTTATCTATGGATTTTCCTTGGTTCCCAAGGGACTGGACCATCTCTTTTTTGACAATCTCTGGGCACTGGGACAACGCTTGGTGCGAAAAGGGGAGTTTGACAAGTATTTGACACGTCCTATCAATCCTCTCTTTCATATTCTAGTTGAGACTTTTCAGATTGATGCCTTGGGAGAACTCTTGGTTGGTGGGATCCTACTAGCGACAACGGTATCTAGCATTGCTTGGACTCTTCCAAAATTCCTACTTTTCCTAGTCTGCATTCCTTTTGCGACCTTGATTTATACTTCCTTGAAGATAGCGACAGCCAGCATCGCTTTTTGGACCAAGCAGTCAGGAGCAATGATTTACATTTTTTATATGTTTAATGATTTTGCCAAGTATCCCATTTCCATTTACAATTCAGTCCTTCGATGGTTGATTAGCTTTATCGTACCATTTGCCTTTACGGCCTACTATCCTGCCAGCTATTTCTTGCAGGACAAGGATGTAATCTTTAACATCGGAGGTTTGATGTTGATTTCTCTGGTTTTCTTTGTCATTTCCCTTAAACTTTGGGATAGGGGCTTGGATGCCTACGAAAGTGCAGGTTCGTAAATAATAGAATACCAAAGCCTTGTCTCAGGACAGGCTTTTTCTAATAGAGATGAAAAATTCTTGACACCTATTCTTAGAGTGCTATACTGTAAGTGTAATCGCCGATTTAGCTCAGTTGGTAGAGCAAGGCACTCGTAAAGCCTAGGTCACAGGTTCAATCCCTGCAATCGGCAAAGTGAAGAAGCTCATTTTACTGGGTTTCTTTTTTATAAATATAAGATGAATAGATAGTATTAGACTATTAGTGCCTATAATTTCACTTGTTGCACCAAAATATATATAAAATTTTGAAAATTTATGATATAATTTATCCTAATAAGTTTACAAAAGAATTTAATAGTAGGGTTTCATCAGGATAACTTTTTAGACTATTTTTTGAACTTTAAGACATTCACATATACTAGAAAAAATCTTGTAAATTTATCTAAGGTGAATGTAAAATATAGTGAAAATAGGAGTAATAACATGACTAAGAAAGATTTTAAGGAGAAAAATGGTCCTAAACAAACTGTTTCAAATGTAGCGAAGGGATCCTCTCCATCGACAATTGTTGGAACGGCTCTCAAAATAAAAGTCTATATTGGTATCGCTCTTAGTCTTTTGGTTGTTGCAATCGTAGCAAGCATTCTTTTCTTATCACCTAATGAAAAGAAAGAATCAAACGAAGCCATTCCTTCGGTTGCAAAAAAAGAGAACCAAAGTCAAGAAACGACAGATAATTCTAAAGTATCTGAAATTAAGAAGAAAGAGGAGGATATCCAGAAACTCAAGGATCAGTTAGCTAGTTTAGATAGCAAAGTTGCTGAGTCAGAGAAGTTAGTTGACGAGCTAAAAGAAGAAACCGCTGTTCCGAAACTGGATATTGAAGCACTAAGAAATAATGATTTATCTAGTTTGAAAGGTATTTGGCGTACAGCTTCCGGTAATGAATATGTTATTAATGAGTCTGGGGAAGTGCGTTCCTCTTGGCTATCAAATGGTCAAAAATCTGAAGCGATCATTGAACTAGATAATAGTCATTCTCATTTGAAAAATCGAACTTCAGATTCTAGATTTCGAGATGTAGAAACAGTAAGTGCACATGTTAAAAATGAAATTGTTGGAGGCTTTATCGTAGTTGCTGTACCTAGTGGAGTTGTAATGCAAGCTGGTGATGGTGGAAAATTGACAGATAAAACTAATTATAATGAAGAGAGACTTTTTGCTGGACAACAATATGAAGCTATGTTGGCGCGACCAGAGGATGTTTATTATCGTGTTAAACCAGATACTAGTAAACTTGAGGAAGAGGAGAAGAATTTAGCCCAACTACAGGCTGAACGCGAAGCAATCAAAACTTCTCTAGAATCTAAGGAAAAGAAAAATACTAACTAGAAAAAAACTAGTTTAGAATCTAACTTTCGATTGTTTTAGTTCAGAAATACTGTTACATTAGATAGAATGAAGAAGCTCATTAGAGCTTCTTTTCTTTTTTCTTAATTATTCAACCACTTAGACTGATATAGAGACCAGATAGGCAAAAGCACTTGTTCTTGACACTGACCTCTGCTATAATGATTTTTGTAAGGGACGTGAGGAGTCAGTATCAGATAACTCAAGTTCATAAAAAAGAAATTGGAGACAAACAAATGAAAAAATTATTAGGGATTGTATTTTTAGTAGTAGCAGCGACAGTAGTGTATTTTGGTTCTGTTGGATGGCCAAGTTTGGATGTCAGCCTATGGTCACTGATTCCGGTAGGATTGTTCCTCTTTTTCACTCTAGAGAATCTTTGGAAAAAAGATTACAAAGCTAGTCTGATGTGTTTGATTATTGCCTTTATCATTGCGAATGCAATTTTGGATCTATTGCCGATTTCAAGTGGCTTGGTGATTGGAGCAGGTGTGCTGGCTTGTGTAGGTATTGGTTATCTATTTCCTGATAAAGAGAGTAAATAGAAATTATTGAAAAATAGATAAAGAAAAAACACTTCAATCACTGTATTTCAGTTTGATTGAGGTGTTTTCGATTTAGTTTTTTATTTCTGAGCCATCAATTCAACAATCATCTCGATATACATGACAAGGGTTACTAAGAATCCTGCACGCCAGAAGAATTTGATGAATTTAGGATAGTAAAAGCTGCGTTTTTTCAAAAGGAAGAAAAAAACGAGAATAATGGCTAGGAGTGAGAGGGCTAGGCCTAGTCTAGGGAGGAAATTATGGGTAAAGGTTTTAGCTGTAATAAGGTAATATTCAAATACCAAGACTGGAAAAGCCAAATCCGCAAAGTTTCGTCCTAGTTTTTTTAATCTAAAAAGTTTGGTTATGATAATGCAGACTACTAAGGTCAGTATCAATAATAAAATAGATGCTAATTTCATTAAAATCATATCCATATTGTATCATAAAAAATCGCTAAAGGAAACGAGAAACAGAGGAATTTATAGGAAAGTCAGGCTTTTGAGATTGTGGGTGTTTTTTGTTATAATGAAAGTTATGAAATCTTATAACACCTTGAATGATTATTATCGAAAACTCTTTGGAGAAAAGACCTTTAAAGTCCCTATTGATGCTGGGTTTGACTGTCCCAATCGTGATGGGACTGTGGCTCATGGGGGCTGTACTTTTTGTACGGTTTCAGGTTCTGGAGATGCTATCGTAGCACCGGACGCGCCTATCCGTGAGCAATTTTATAAAGAAATTGACTTTATGCATCGTAAGTGGCCTGATGTTCAGAAGTATCTGGTTTATTTTCAAAATTTTACCAACACCCATGAAAAGGTTGAAGTTATTCGAGAGCGCTATGAACAGGCTATCAACGAGCCAGGTGTAGTAGGAATCAATATTGGAACGCGCCCAGACTGTTTACCAGACGAAACCATCGAATATTTGGCTGAATTATCGGAGCGCATGCATGTGACGGTTGAATTGGGCTTGCAGACCACTTATGAAACAACCTCTGACCTGATTAACCGTGCCCACTCCTATGAGTTGTACGTGGAAACGGTCAAGCGTTTGAGAAAGTATCCCAAAATTGAGATAGTTTCCCATCTGATCAATGGGCTTCCTGGTGAAACCCATGAGATGATGATTGAAAACGTCCGCCGCTGTGTTACGGATAACGATATTCAAGGGATTAAACTGCATTTGCTTCACCTGATGACCAATACGCGAATGCAACGGGATTATCACGAAGGACGCTTGCAGTTGATGAGCCAGGACGAATATGTAAAGGTTATCTGTGATCAACTGGAAATCATTCCTAAACATATTGTCATCCATCGAATCACAGGAGATGCACCTAGAGATATGCTGATTGGGCCTATGTGGAGCCTCAATAAATGGGAAGTCCTCAACAGCATTGAGATGGAGATGCGACGTCGTGGAAGCGTTCAAGGATGCAAGGCTGTAAAACAGGAGTTTGAAAATGAAAAGACCACTTGAGATGGCACATGATTTTTTGGCTGAGGTAGTGACTCAGGATGATATCGTAGTGGATGCAACCATGGGAAATGGTCATGACACGCTTTTTCTAGCCAAGCTAGCTAAGCAAGTCTATGCCTTTGATATTCAGGAGCAAGCCTTGGAAAAGACCAAGGAGCGTTTGGATCAGGCTGATCTGACAAATGCCCAGTTAATCTTGCAAGGCCATGAGACACTGGACCAGTTTGTGACAGAAGCCAAGGCAGGGATTTTTAATCTGGGCTATCTGCCGTCAGCTGATAAGTCTGTCATCACCCTACCTCAGACAACGATTGAAGCATTAGAAAAGCTGTGTGGCTTACTTGTCAAAGGTGGACGAATTGCTATCATGATCTACTATGGGCATGAAGGTGGTGACCTTGAGAAAGATGCTGTCTTGGAGTTTGTTAGCCAGTTGAGCCAACAAGAGTACACAGCTGCCATTTACCGAACTTTAAACCAAGTCAACAACCCACCATTTTTAGTGATGATTGAAAAATTAGAGAGATATAGACATGGATAAACAATACCTACGTGAAAAGCTGGATGCCATGCGCCAGAATTTTGTTGAATCAACCCACCACGAACGAGCAGTAGGTGTGTTAGACCAAGCACACATGAGCAAAAAAATGCTTAAAATCAAGAAAAAATTAGTTGCTCTTGAAATGGAACGGTGCCAGAGAAAAATTGAGCATAAAGATTGTTCCAAGATTGACCAAAAAATCAAAGAGCAGAAGGAGATATTTGAATCCTGTTGTAAAAAAGATTAAGGAGGAAGTGCGTGGAATTACTGATTTACCTCATCCTATTTTTACTGGTCTTGATTGTCTCAAGTACAACCAATAAGCTCCTGCCCTTTTTGCCTCTACCTTTAGTGCAAATTCTTTTGGGAATTGTGATTGGTCTCTTTTTACCCAATACAGACTTTCACCTCAATACAGAGTTGTTTTTGGCTCTGGTTATCGGGCCCTTGCTTTTCCGAGAGTCGGAAGAAGCGGATATTACGGCTATTTTAAAACACTGGCGAATCATTGTTTATCTCATATTTCCAGTGATTTTTATCTCGACCCTGAGTTTGGGAGGTTTGGCCCATCTTCTTTGGCTCAGTCTTCCCTTGGCGGCTTGCTTAGCTGTTGGGGCAGCCCTTGGCCCTACGGATTTGGTGGCCTTTGCCTCTCTTTCGGAGCGGTTTAGCTTTCCAAAGCGCGTGTCCAATATCCTTAAGGGTGAAGGACTCTTGAATGATGCTTCTGGATTGGTTGCCTTTCAGGTGGCCTTGACAGCTTGGACAACTGGAGTCTTTTCCCTTGGGAAAGCTAGTAGTTCGATCATCTTTTCAATCCTAGGCGGTTTTTTGATTGGCTTTTTAACAGCCATGACCAACCGTTTCCTCCATAGCTTCTTGCTAAGTGTGAGAGCAACGGATATTGCTAGTGAGCTCCTTCTGGAATTGAGTTTGCCCTTGGTAACCTTCTTCCTGGCAGAAGAAGTCCACGTTTCAGGGATTATTGCCGTTGTGGTTGCGGGGATTTTAAAGGCAAGCCGTTTTAAGAAAATTACGCTCCTCGAAGCCCAAGTGGATACGGTGACCGAGACGGTCTGGCACACAGTGAACTTTATGCTGAACGGTTCTGTCTTTGTGGTTTTAGGGATGGAGTTGGAAATGATAGCAGAACCTATCTTGACCAATCCAATCTATAATCCCTTACTTTTATTGGTATCTCTTATAGCCCTTACCTTTGTCCTCTTTGCTATTCGTTTTGTCATGATTTATAGCTATTATGCCTATAGAACTAGACGTCTCAAGAAAAAGCTAAATAAGTATATGAAGGACATGCTTCTTTTGACCTTCTCAGGTGTCAAGGGAACGGTGTCGATTGCTACGATCCTTCTGATACCAAGTAATCTAGAGCAGGAGTATCCTCTCTTGCTTTTCCTTGTCGCAGGTGTGACGCTTGTAAGCTTTTTAACAGGTCTCTTGGTCTTGCCTCATTTTTCTGATGAACAGGAAGAAAGCAAGGACCATCTCATGCATATCGCTATTTTGAATGAGGTAACGCTAGAGTTGGAAAAAGAGTTGGAAGACACCAGAAATAAACTTCCTCTCTATGCGGCTATTGACAATTATCATGGACGTATTGAAAATCTGATCCTGAGTCAAGAAAATAAGGGGGCTCAAGAAGACTGGGAGGCCTTGAAGCTTCTTATCCTCAGTATTGAAAGTGATGGTTTAGAACAAGCCTACGAAGACGGCAAGATGAGTGAGCGTGCTTATCGAGTCTACCAACGTTATTTGAAAAGCATGGAACAAAGTATCAATCGCAAGTTTGCTTCACGATTGACCTATTATTTCCTTGTTTCCTTGCGGATTTTACGTTTTCTCCTCCACGAAGTCTTTACTCTTGGCAAGACCTTCCGCAGTTGGAAAAATGAAGAATCACAGAAACTCAGAGCCCTTGACTATGACCAAATAGCAGAGCTCTATCTAGAAAATACAGAGATGATTATCGAAAGTTTGGAGAACCTAAAAGGGGTTTATAAGAGTTCTTTGATCAGCTTCATGCAGGATTCTCGTCTTCGTGAAACAGCTATTATCACTAGTGGTGCCTTTGTCGAACGGGTTATCAATCGTGTTAAACCAAACAATATCGATGAGATGCTGAGAGGTTATTATCTGGAGCGCAAGTTGATTTTCGAATATGAAGAAAAACGATTGATTACGACTAAGTATGCCAAGAAGTTACGACAAAATGTGAATAATTTGGAGAACTATTCCTTGAAGGAAGCTGCCAATACCCTCCCTTATGATATGATGGAATTGGTAAGAAGAAATTAATCAAGATTGTAAGTGAAGGAGTGTGACATGAAAAAGTGGTGGAAAGAGCTGATAGATAAGCCTTTATTAAAAGCATTTTTACATTATTATCAAACATCAGATAGTGAGTTGACCAGCGTCGCAGTAGCTTACTATTGGTTGATCTCGATATTTCCCCTACTTTTGGTGGTGGTCAATATCCTCCCTTATTTTCAGATTCCAGTTTCCAATTTTTTAAAGGTTGTCAATGAATTTTTGCCCGATACCATGTATGATGTGGTGGCAAAGATTATTACAGAAGTGCTGACCCAACCTTCAACGGGCTTATTAAGTTTTGCGGTTTTGTCAGCCCTATGGACCTTTTCAAAATCCATGAATTTCCTACAGAAAGCCTTTAATAAAGCTTACGGAGTAGCTAAGAGTAGAGGTTTAATTTATCAGCAATTGATGAGTTTACTAGTCAGTTTTGGCTTGCAAATCCTTTTTGCCTCAGCTCTCTTTCTCAGTGTCTTTGGCCGTATGCTTCTCAACCTTATCAAAAGCTACTGGAAATCGGATAGTCCTATCTTTGATTATCTGCAAGACCTAACAGGTCCATTGGTTTATGCCCTGATTTTTGCCATCTTGGTCATGCTTTATTATTTCCTGCCCAATGTTAAGGTCCGACGGATTCAACATGTATTGCCAGGGAGTGCCTTTGTCTTGTTGACCCTGGCCTTACTGCTCAATATCTTTTCAGTCTATGTTAACAACTATGTCAATCACCTAGTGGACGTCCGCTTTTTCAGTTCCGTCGTCGTGGTGGTCATGATGTTCTGGTTTATTCTTATCGCTAAGATTTTAATTGTCGGTGCGGTTATCAATGCCAGTGTTCAGAGTTGGAAAGATACGGTCTTTAGAATAAATTAACTCATTTTTTATCCATTACAAAACGCATATTATCAGGCTTTATAAAACCTTGATAATATGCGCTTTTTTGATTGTGAAAATTAATAGATAAACATGGCATCCCCAAAACTAAAGAAGCGGTAGTGTTTTTGAATGGCATGGTGATAAGCGTCTAAGACCAATTCGCGACCTGCAAAGGCAGAAACCAGCATGACCAGAGTAGATTTTGGCAGGTGGAAGTTGGTTGAGAAGGCATCCACGACCTTCCATTCATAGCCAGGTTTGATAAAGATATTGGTCCAGCCAGAATCTGCTTGGATTTGCCCATCAAACTTGGAACCAATAGTCTCCAAGGTGCGGATAGAAGTGGTTCCTACAGCGATGACGCGACCACCGTTTTCTTTAACAGAGCGAAGAGTGGCAGCAGCTTCCTCAGAAAGTTGGTAAAATTCTGAGTGCATTTCGTGTTCGTCCAGATTATCCACAGAAACAGGTCTAAAGGTTCCGAGTCCGACATGAAGAGTCAGATAGACTAGATGAACTCCTTTAGCTTGGATTTCTGCCAGCAGTTCTTTGGTGAAGTGAAGACCAGCAGTCGGTGCTGCAGCAGAGCCACTTTCCTTGGCGTAAACGGTTTGATAACGTTCACGGTCATCCAGTTTTTCGTGGATATAAGGTGGCAGCGGCATTTCACCCAGACTTTCCAAAACTTCTAGGAAAATTCCTTGGTATTCAAAGCGGACAATACGGCCCCCGTGGGTCAATTCTTCTGTAACGACAGCGCTGAGGCGACCATCACCAAAGCTGACACGAGTACCAACCTTGAGGCGTTTGGCAGGTTTAGCTAGAACTTCCCACTCATCTCCACTAGTGTTTTTAAGAAGGAGAAGTTCCACATGGCCTCCTGTTTCTTCCTTTTGACCATAGAGGCGGGCAGGTAGAACGCGGGTGTCGTTCATGACAAGGGCATCACCAGGTTCCAGCATATCAATAATAGAGTGGAAGTGTTTATCCTGCATTTCTCCAGTCTCACGGTTGACAATGAGGAGTTTAGAGGCATCTCGTTTTTCAAGGGGGGTTTGGGCAATCAATTCCTCGGGCAAGTGGAAATCAAAATCAGCTGTATTCATATATCTGTTCATTCTTTCTAAGTTCTAATCCTATCCATTATAACATGTTTCAAGTATAGTCGCTCTTTTTTTAGAAATTAAATCGTTTTCACTTGACAGAAATTGGTCTATACCATATAATAAGTATAGATTAAAACGGAGGATGAAAAGATGAAAGTCATTAAAGTTGAAAACCAAATCGAAGGTGGAAAAGTTGCTTTTGAGATTTTGAAGGAAAAATTGGCTAATGGAGCTCAAACCCTAGGACTTGCGACAGGAAGTAGCCCACTTGAATTTTACAAGGAAATTGTGGAGAGTGACCTTGATTTTTCAAATCTAACTAGTGTCAACCTTGATGAGTATGTAGGCCTTGATGGTGACAACCCACAGTCTTACCGTTATTTTATGCAAGAAAACTTGTTTAACCAAAAACCATTTAAAGAAAGTTTCTTGCCTCGTGGGGTTAAGGACAATGCTGAAGCTGAAGTTGAACGCTATAACCAAATTTTGGCCGACCATCCAGTTGACCTTCAAATCTTGGGAATCGGTCGCAATGGACATATCGGCTTTAATGAGCCTGGTACTCCATTTGACAGTCAAACACATCTAGTAGAACTTGACCAGTCTACTATCGAAGCCAATGCTCGCTTCTTTGACAAGATTGAAGATGTTCCAACTCAAGCCATTTCAATGGGAATTAAAAACATCTTGGATGCCAAGTCAATTATTCTCTTTGCTTACGGTGAGTCGAAAGCAGAAGCCATTGCCGGAACAGTGTCTGGTCCAGTGACTGAGAACCTACCAGCAAGTAGCCTACAAAACCACTCTGATGTGACGATTATTGCAGATGCTGAAGCGCTCAGCCTACTTGCAAAATAAAAAGTATAAAAACCACTTGCTCTTTGGAGTGAGTGGTTTTTTACTTCAAATGTTCACTATCCTGCTAAAAGAAATTTTTCTGTAAATCCCCGTAACAGTTGTCGATATTTCATATAAAAAGGTATCCAATAGAAAATTATTAAATGTCTGTAAACTGTGATATAATCGTATTGACTATTTTTTATGATACTATACGATTTTTATTAAGACAGTCGATAGTTGTTGATGCTGGAAACCATGATATAACTGGCAATTCCTGACATGTGAAGAAAGGTTGAAATCCAGCCTGTTATATTTGGTAGAAGCATGGTGAGAGATAGAACGATTACAAGGATATAAAATAGTTTTAATCCTAAATTGAAATTTTTCCATATACTAAACATATTCATCACCCCACCCGTTACAAAAGCATAGCCAATAGCAGAGATACCCGATGCCTGAATTTCTTGATTCTGTGTTAATATATGGAACACAATTGAAGATATTACCATAGAAGTAATAAAAACTAAAAATACATATTTTGATCCCCTTTTATACTCCAATAGCCCACCAAAAGGAAGTAACATTAAAGTATTTAAAACTAAATGAAACCATATAAACCATACTGGTGCTTCTTTACTTCCATGCATAAATGTACCACTAAAGTATTGCCAACAATAAATTGGCTTTGAATGAAATGCAAATAAGTCATACATTACACTTCCCCAAAAGGTAGTAAGAATTCCTAGCAATAAACAAATTACAACTAAAATACTGACCACAGGGTAAATTTTTATGATTCTTTTCATGTTATAGATTCACTTCTAAATAATACTAATTTTTGCTAATCAATATGTGTCACTATTATATCATTTCCATCTATAAATGTTAATCAATTTTAACAAGATTAACAATAAGATTAAAAT
Organism: bacterium; assembly: GCA_905221285.1. GTDB lineage: Bacteria > Bacillota > Bacilli > Lactobacillales > Streptococcaceae > Streptococcus. The sequence goes on along the minus strand of CAJNCM010000001.1, from coordinate 173,086 downwards.
TGAAGATAATCAAAATTAACCTGCATTTTTTCTTGACAATTATTCCTTTTACGTGTAAAATAGAATAGATCTTGAACTTGAAGGGAGTGAAAAAAATGTCTAAAACAGTAGTACGTAAGAATGAATCTCTTGACGACGCACTTCGTCGTTTCAAACGTGCGGTTACTAAAGCTGGTACTCTTCAAGAAACACGCAAACGTGAATTCTATGAAAAACCTTCTGTAAAACGTAAACGTAAATCAGAAGCAGCTCGTAAACGTAAAAAATTCTAATTAGAAATGAAAGGCTGGAGAAATCTAGTCCTTTTTTTTTTTTTAATACTCTTCGAAAATCAAATTCAAACCACGTCAACGTCGCCTTGACGTACTTAAGTACAGCCTACGGCTAGTTTCCTAGTTTGCTCTTTGATTTTCATTGAGTATAAATAAATAATCCAAAGCCTGCAAAAATCTCAAATATCCTCCTACAATTTGATATAATAGAGAGAAGAACTCATTTGAAGGAGGAAATGATGTCGGTTTTAGTAAAAGAAGTGATTGAAAAGCTTAGACTAGATATTGTCTATGGCGAACCAGAATTACTTGAAAAGGAAATCAATACAGCGGACATTACGCGCCCTGGTCTTGAAATGACAGGTTATTTTGACTACTACACGCCAGAGCGAATCCAGCTCTTGGGAATGAAGGAGTGGTCCTATCTCGTTTCGATGTCCTCTCACAACCGTTACCAAGTCTTGAAAAAAATGTTTCTACCTGAGACACCTGCGGTCATTGTTGCTCGTGGTTTGGTGGTTCCAGAGGAGATGCTAAAGGCAGCCAGAGAATGTAAGATTGCCATTTTAACCAGCCGTACGGCAACCAGTCGTTTATCTGGAGAGTTATCTAGTTATCTGGATTCACGTTTAGCAGAACGGACCAGTGTGCACGGTGTCTTGATGGATATCTATGGTATGGGTGTCTTGATTCAGGGCGATAGTGGCATCGGTAAAAGTGAGACAGGTCTGGAGCTTGTCAAACGTGGTCACCGCTTGGTAGCTGATGACCGGGTCGATATCTTTGCCAAGGATGAGATTACTCTTTGGGGTGAACCAGCTGAAATCTTGAGACACCTGATTGAAATTCGTGGGGTTGGGATTATCGATGTCATGAGCCTCTACGGTGCGAGTGCCGTCAAGGATTCTTCACAAGTCCAGCTGGCTGTTTACTTGGAAAACTATGATACGCATAAGACCTTTGATCGTCTAGGAAATAATGCAGAGGAACTTGAAATTTCTGGCGTATCTATTCCTCGTATCCGTATCCCGGTAAAAACAGGTCGTAATATCTCTGTCGTGATTGAGGCTGCTGCCATGAATTATCGTGCCAAGGAAATGGGCTTTGATGCGACACGTTTGTTCGAAGAACGCTTGACAAATCTCATTGCTCAAAACGAGGTGCCAAATGCTTGATCCAATTGCTATCCATCTAGGCCCTCTAGCCATTCGTTGGTATGCCTTGTGTATTGTGACAGGTTTGATTCTTGCGGTTTATTTGACCATGAAAGAAGCGCCTAGAAAGAAGATCATACCAGACGATATTTTAGATTTTATCTTGATCGCTTTTCCTCTGGCTATTTTAGGAGCACGTCTCTATTATGTTATTTTCCGTTTTGATTACTATAGTCAGAATTTGGGAGAAATTTTTGCCATTTGGAATGGTGGTTTGGCCATTTACGGTGGTTTGATTACCGGTGCCCTTGTACTCTACATTTTTGCTGATCGTAAACTCATTAATACTTGGGATTTTCTAGATATTGCGGCACCTAGCGTCATGATTGCCCAAAGTTTGGGGCGCTGGGGCAATTTCTTTAACCAAGAAGCCTACGGTGCAGCAGTGGATAATCTGGATTATCTACCTGGTTTTATCCGTGACCAGATGTATATTGAGGGGAGCTACCGTCAACCGACCTTCCTTTATGAATCTCTATGGAATCTACTTGGATTTGCCTTGATTCTGATATTCAGAAGAAAATGGAAGAGCCTTAGACGAGGTCATATCACTGCTTTCTACTTGATTTGGTATGGTTTTGGTCGTATGGTCATCGAAGGAATGCGGACAGATAGTCTCATGTTTTTCGGTCTTCGAGTGTCTCAATGGCTATCAGTTGTTCTTATCGGACTGGGTATTTTTATCATTCTATATCAAAATCGAAAGAAGGCCCCTTACTATATTTCAGAGGAGGAAAACTAAATGTTAGAAGTTGCATATATTCTTGTAGCCTTTGCTTTGATTGTATTTTTAGTGTATCTAATCATTACTGTACAAAAGCTTGGACGTGTTATCGATGAAACAGAGAAGACGATTAAAACCTTGACTTCAGATGTGGATGTGACCTTGCATCATACCAATGAATTGCTGGCTAAGGTCAATGTCTTGGCAGATGATATCAATGTCAAGGTGGCAACGATTGATCCACTCTTTAGTGCTGTTGCAGATTTATCTCTATCTGTTTCAGATCTCAATGACCATGCGCGTGTATTGAGTAAGAAAGCTTCATCAGCTGGTTCAAAAACACTTAAGACTGGTGCAAGTTTGTCAGCTCTTCGTCTTGCAAGTAAATTTTTTAAAAAATAAAAAAGGAGAATCCTTATGGGTAAACTATCCTCAATCCTTTTAGGAACCGTTTCAGGTGCAGCTCTTGCCTTGTTTTTAACAAGCGACAAGGGCAAACAAGTTTGCAGTCAGGCTCAAGATTTTCTAGATGATTTGAGAGAAGATCCTGAGTATGCCAAGGAGCAGGTCTGTGGAAAACTGACAGAAGTCAAGGAGCAGGCTACAGATTTTGTTCTTAAAACCAAAGAACAGGTTGAGTCAGGTGAAATCACTGTGGACAGTGTCCTTGCTCAAGCCAAATCATGTGCTCGTCAAGCGACAGAAGCATCAAAAGATCGATTCAATAATCTCAAGGAGCAATGGCAAGAAAAGGCCGAAACTCTTGATGAATCAGAAGAGATTGTTATTGACATAACAGAAGAATAAACCATCACCATCTCTGGACGGACTATGTATCTGGGGATGGTGATTTTTTTCTCGTAGCGTGTCTTTGTGGTATAATAAGTACTATGCAGAAAAAACCAACCTCAGCCTATGTGCACATCCCGTTTTGTACCCAGATATGTTATTATTGTGACTTTTCAAAGGTTTTTATCAAGAATCAGCCGGTAGATAGTTATTTAGAGTATCTGCTGGAAGAGTTTCGTTCTTATGATATTCAAAAGTTGCGAACCCTCTACATCGGTGGTGGGACACCAACAGCTTTGTCAGCTCCGCAACTGGAGGTGTTATTGAAGGGCTTGACTAAAAACTTGGACTTGTCTGTCTTAGAAGAGTTGACCATTGAAGCTAATCCAGGCGACTTGGATGCAGATAAGATAGCTGTTTTGAAAAACTCAGCTGTCAATCGTGTTTCGCTAGGTGTGCAGACCTTTGATGATAAGATGCTGAAAAAGATTGGGCGCAGTCATTTGGAGAAGGATATTTATGAAAATATCGACCGTCTGAAACTGGCTGGTTTTGACAATATCTCCATCGATTTGATCTATGCACTGCCAGGTCAGACCATGGAGCAGGTCAAGGAAAATGTGGCTAAAGCCATTGGGTTGGATATTCCCCATATGAGTCTGTATAGCTTGATTTTGGAAAATCACACGGTCTTTATGAACCGGATGCGACGTGGGAAATTGCCTCTGCCTAAGGAGGAACTAGAAGCGGAGATGTTTGAGTACATCATTGCAGAGCTGGAGCGAGCTGGTTTTGAGCATTATGAGATTTCCAATTTCTCCAAGCCTGGTTTTGAAAGTCGTCACAATCTCATGTACTGGGACAATGCTGAATACTATGGCATCGGTGCTGGGGCCTCTGGTTATGTAAATGGAGTACGCTATAAAAATCATGGTCCGATTCGTCATTATCTTAATGCAGTTGAGAAAGGCAATGCGCGTATCACAGAAGAACACCTGAGTCAAAAGGAGCAAATGGAAGAGGAAATGTTTTTGGGCCTCCGCAAGAAATCAGGAGTCTCCATGGCGCGATTTGAGGAAAAATTTGGACGGTCTTTTGATGGACTTTATGGAGAAATTGTCAAGGACTTGGTTCAACAAGGTCTCATGCAAATAGACGGTAATCGCGTGCGCATGACAAAAAGAGGTCTCTTTTTAGGAGACACCGTAGCAGAACGATTTATTTTGGAGTAGAATGATGGGCGTAACTTATCAAATGAAAATGAAAATTCCTTTTGATATGGCTGATATGAATGGTCATATCAAGCTTCCAGATGTGATTTTGCTGTCTCTGCAAGTTTCAGGGATGCAGTCGATTGAGCTGGGAGTTAGTGATAAGGCCATTTTGGAAGACTATAATCTGGTCTGGATTATCACAGACTATGATATTGAGGTGGCACGTTTGCCTCGTTTTGCAGAAGAAATCATCATCGAAACGGAAGCCCTGAGCTACAATCGACTCTTTTGCTACCGTCGCTTTACTATTTATGATGAAGCAGGTCAGGACCTTATCCACATGATGGCGACCTTTGTTCTCATGGACCGAGACAGTCGAAAAGTCCATGCTGTTGAACCTGAGATTGTCGCTCCGTATCAGTCTGATTTTGATAAAAAGCTTATCCGTGGGCCAAAGTATGAGTCTTTGGAAGAACCATTCAGCAAGGATTACCATGTTCGTTTTTACGACTTGGATATGAATGGTCATGTTAATAACAGTAAGTATTTGGACTGGATTTTTGAGGTTATGGGAGCGGATTTTTTGACCCAATATATTCCCAAGAAAATCAACCTCAAGTATGTCAAGGAAGTTAGACCAGGTGGGGTGATTACATCGGCTGTTGAACGGACTGGACTGGAAAGCAAGCATGAGATTACAAGCGACGGGGCTACCAATGCCCAAGCTATCATCACTTGGCAAGAAATGAAGAAGGATTAGAGAAAAATATGAAGTATAAAGGCTATTTAATTGATTTAGACGGAACCATTTATAAGGGGAAAGATCGAATTCCAGCAGGAGAGGCTTTTGTCCACGAATTGCAAAAGCGAGACATCCCCTATCTCTTTGTGACTAACAATACAACCCGCACTCCAGAGAGTGTTCAGGAGATGTTGGCTCAGAATTTTAATATCGATACGCCCCTATCGACTGTCTACACAGCGACTTTGGCGACTATCGACTATATGAACGACTTGGGACTTGAAAAGACCGTCTATGTTATCGGAGAATCAGGTCTCAAAGAAGCCATCAAGGCGGCTGGTTATGTGGAAGACAAGAGAAATCCTGCCTATGTGGTAGTTGGACTGGACTGGCAAGTGGACTATGAAAAATTTGCCACAGCAACTCTGGCTATCCAAAAGGGGGCTCACTTTATCGGAACCAATCCTGACCTCAACATCCCGACAGAACGCGGTCTTTTGCCAGGTGCTGGTTCACTGATTACTCTGCTTGAAGTAGCAACACGAGTGAAGCCTGTTTATATTGGGAAGCCAAATGCCATCATTATGGACAAGGCGGTTGAGCACTTAGGTTTGGAACGTGAAGAATTAATCATGGTTGGAGACAATTATTTGACTGATATCCGAGCAGGGATTGACAATGGCATTCCAACGCTCTTGGTGACGACAGGTTTTACCAAGGCAGAAGAAGTGGCAGACCTGCCAATCGCACCGACTCATGTGGTTTCTAGTCTTGCGGAGTGGGATTTTGATGAAAACTAAACTGACCTTTTGGAGCTCTATGCTCTTTCTTCTCTCTCTTTCAATCCTTCTGACCATCTATCTGGCTTGGATTTTCTATCAGATGGAGATTCAGTGGTTAAACTTAACGAATCGAGTCTATCTAAAACCAGAAACTCTTCAATACAACTTCCATATCTTGATGAATTACCTGACCAATCCTTTTAGCCAAGTCTTAGAGATGCCTGATTTTCGTTCGTCAGCAGCTGGGCTACATCACTTTGCGGTGGTCAAGAATCTCTTTCACTTGGTGCAGCTAGTTGCTCTAGTGACACTACCAAGTTTATATTTCTTTGTCAAAGAAATTGTGAAAAAGGGCTTCTTATCTCTATTCAGTAAGGAGCTTCTGACTCTCGTAGTCTTGCCTGTGCTGATTGGTCTTGGGGGAGCTTTGATTGGTTTTGACCAATTCTTTACTCTTTTCCATCAAATTCTCTTTGTGGGAGATGATACCTGGCTTTTTGATCCAGCAAAGGATCCAGTGATTCTGATTTTGCCAGAGACCTTCTTCCTTCATGCCTTCCTCCTCTTTTTTGCCCTCTATGAAAGCTTCTTTGGCTATCTTTATCTGAAAAGTCGTGGGAAATAATACTAAAGATATTCTTATTTTGCATAAATAAATTAGGTATGTGATTTGAAACTATCGTTGAGAGTGAATTAACTAATTCTGAATGATGTCAATCGTTCGCAAACAGTCTATTTTTCTTGAAAAAATAGGCTTTTTTTCTAAAAATCTCTAGTCAAGCGCTTTATTTTTTTGTATAATAGAACTAGCAAAGTATAGATAAGAAGAGAAAAGCATGATTACACTATTTCTATCACCGAGCTGTACTTCATGTCGTAAGGCAAAGGCCTGGTTAGAAAAACATAAGGTTCCCTTTGAGGAACACAATATTATGACCAGTCCCTTAACAAGAAAAGAATTGCAACACATTCTTTCCTTGACCGAAAATGGTACTGATGACATCATTTCAACTCGTTCAAAAATTTTTCAAAAATTGAATATTGATGTAGAGAGTATTTCGGTATCGGAATTGCTTCATTTGATTGAGCAGTATCCTAGTCTTTTGCGTCGTCCGATTATTATCGATGCCAAACGTATGCAGATTGGGTTTAATGAAGATGAGATTCGTGCTTTTCTCCCTCGTAGTTATCGTAAGCAAGAGCTAAAAGAAGCAAGAATGAGAGCTGGTATTAGTTAATGAACAAACAGTATAGTTACCCACTAGATTTGTCGTGGAGCACTGAAGAACTTGCTTCAGTGCTTTCTTTTTTTAATGATGTTGAAGCTGCCTATGAAAGCAAGGTAGAGGCTCAAAAGTTACTGGACTCCTATAAAGGATTCAAAGCGGTCGTGCCAAGTAAGAGCGAAGAAAAACGTTTGGGACGAGAATTTGAAACAGTGAGTGGCTATTCGCTTTACCGAGCAGTTCAGGCGGCTAAGGAAAAAGGGGAAGGAAAGATTTCTCTTGGAAAGTAAGTTTGAATTTGCTAAAGAGCTAATTAAGAAAGCAGGCCAGTACATTCTTGACCACATGCAGGAAGACTTGTGTGTTGAGACCAAGTCCTCTCCAACAGATTTGGTGACCAGACTGGACAAGGAAGTTCAGGAGCTATTGGTTGGTGAGATTTTGTCTCGTTATCCTAAGGATAAGATTTGTGCTGAAGAAGGTTGTCTGCGAGCCTCGGTTCAAGAGGGCAAGGTTTGGGTCATTGATCCGATTGATGGTACCAATAACTTTGTGGCCCAGCAGGAAGATTTTGCTGTTATGGTGGCTTACTTTGAAAATGGTCAGGGACAGTTTGGTCTGATTTATGATGTGGTCAAAGGGGATTGTTACCACGGTGGTGGGGAATTTCCAGTTTGTCTAAATGATAAGCCCCTAGCTCCCTTTCAAGCAAAACCACTTGGAGATTTTCTCATTGCAGGAAATAGTGGTATGCTGGAAACCAACGAATGGGGTCTGGCTGATTTGAGTCGAGCGGTCCTCGGTGTTCGTGTCTATGGAAGTGCGGCCATTAGTTTTGCCAAGATTTTGTCAGGGCGTTTGTTGACTTATATCACTTATCTGCAACCATGGGATTATGCCGCAGCTAGTATTTTAGGGGAAAGTCTGGGCTATCGGGTTGTGACTCTATCTGGTGAGGCTCTTGATTTTCAAACCAGACAGCCGGTCATAATGCTACCTCTTGAGATGCAGGAGGAAATTCAGTCCTATATTTACGAAAGGAAAAGAACTTAAATGCAATTTCCAGAAGGATTTGTTGAAAAATATGAAGAGATACTAGGAGATGAGGCAAGAGATTTTCTTGCCTCTTTTGAGGAGGAAGCGGTTTCTGCCTTTCGGGTCAATCCTTTAAAAGAAGCGCCAGCTTCCTTTTCTGATCCCATTCCTCAAACTCCTTGGGGCCACTATGGTAAGGTTTCAGGGAAATCGTCTGAGCATGCTACTGGTTTGGTTTATTCGCAAGAACCCGCTGCTCAAATGGTAGCTCAGGTCGCCCAACCTAGTCCTGGAATGAAGGTCTTGGATTTAGCCGCTGCTCCAGGTGGCAAATCAACCCAACTGGCAGCCTATCTAGCAGGGGAGGGGCTCCTTGTTTCCAATGAAATTTCAAGCAAACGGGCTAAGATCTTGGTTGAAAACATGGAGCGCTTTGGAGCGACAAATGTCGTAGTGACCAATGAATCTGCTGACCGCTTGGCCAAGGTCTTTAAAGGCTATTTTGACCTCATTGTCCTTGATGCCCCTTGCTCGGGGGAAGGAATGTTCCGTAAGCAGCCAGATGCTATGGACTATTGGAGCCTTGATTATCCGAGTCAATGTGCTAGTTTGCAAAGAGAAATTCTGGAAGATGCAGTGACCATGCTAGCAAAAGGTGGTCGTCTGGTTTATTCGACCTGCACTTGGGCACCTGAGGAAAACGAAGAGATTGTCAATTGGTTGTTGGATGAGTATGATTTTGACTTGTTGCCAGTAGAGCATATCAATGGAATGGTAGCTGGTATTGACCTGCCAGAAACGGCTCGGATGTATCCTCATCATTTTAAGGGAGAGGGGCAGTTTGTAGCTCATTTACAATTTAGAGGTGACAATCCAGCTCCTAAATTTAAGGCAAGTAAGAGCAATCTCAGTCGAGAACAAGTTGCCTTGTGGCAGGAATTTGCACAAAAACATTTGCAGGTCAATCTAAGGGGAATCTTGCAGACTTTTGGTGACCAACTCTATCTCCTGCCAGAACTTTTGCCAGATTTAGGGAAACTCAAGATTGCTCGGAATGGCCTGCATCTGGGTACTTTTAAGAAGAAACGCTTTGAGCCTAGTTTTGCTCTTGGTCTAGCCTTGAAACCGAGTCAGATCAAGCAGTCGGTTGAAATTGACCAAGAAGCGTTTGTCAAGTATGCGGCTGGAGAGACTGTTCGGTTGGCGGAAAGTCTACCAAATGGTTGGTACCAAGTTTTGATTCAAGGCAATGGCTTGGGATTTGCTAAGGTGACGGGAAATGTTTTGAAAAATTATTTTCCAAAAGGCCTCAGATTCAAGTGAAAATGCTAGTCAAAGTAGCTTGTCTATGTTATAGTGGAAGTACGGATTTTTTTCAAATTGTCTTTCATTTTAAGTCAAAATTGGTGGGCAAAGTAACTGAGCAAATTTCAAGTAAAATCAGGCTCAGAACTTCAGTTGCCTCCCAATTTTCAAAAGAAAAACATAAATAAATAGTTGAAAAAATTCACAGCATTCACCATTATTTTCAAGGAGAAAAACAGTGAAAAAAAGGAAAAAACTCGCTTTATCCCTTGCAGCTCTTTTGCTGGCAGGTTCTTTGGCGGGATGTGCTAGCTGGATTGATCGTGGAGAATCCATGACAGCTGTTGGCTCAACGGCTCTTCAGCCCTTGGTCGAAGCAGCAGCAGATGAATTTGGCTCTATGCACGTTGGAAAAACAGTCAACGTCCAAGGTGGAGGATCTGGTACAGGTTTATCTCAGGTTCAGTCTGGAGCTGTTGATGTAGGAAATTCAGACGTATTTGCCGAGGAAAAAGACGGTATCAACGCATCCGCTCTAGTGGACCATAAGGTTGCTGTAGCGGGCTTGGCAGTTATTGTGAACAAGGAAGTTGATGTTGAAAATCTGACAACTGAACAACTCCGTAGCATCTTCACCGGTCAAGTGACCAACTGGAAAGAAGTCGGTGGGAAAGACCTAGCCATTTCTATTATCAACCGTGCGGCAAGTTCAGGTTCACGTGCAACCTTTGATAGTGTTATCATGGATGGTCAATCTGCCGTGCAGAGTCAAGAACAGGATTCAAATGGGATGGTCAAAAACATTGTTTCCCAGACACCAGGAGCCATTTCTTACCTAGCCTTTGCCTATGTGGATGACTCAGTTAAACGTATGAAGTTGAATGGCTATGAGCCGATTGCAGAAAATGTTACAACCAATAACTGGCCTTTGTGGTCTTATGAACACATGTACACCCTAGGTCAGCCAAACGAATTGGTGGCAGAATTCCTCAACTTTGTCCTCTCTGATGAAGCGCAAAGTGGAATCGTTAAGGGAATGGGCTATATTTCTGTTAAGGAAATGAAGGTTGAAAAAGATGCTGTGGGAACGGTGACAGCACTAGAAGGGAGTCACTAATGAATCAAGAAGAATTAGCTAAAAAATTACTTTCTCCCTCAAAGAACTCTCGTCTAGAGAAATTAGGAAAAGGCTTGACCTTTGCCTGTCTGTCTTTGATTGTTATCATTGTGGCTATGATTTTGATTTTCGTAGCCCAAAAAGGTTTGTCGACCTTCTTTGTCAATGGGGTTAATATCTTTGATTTCCTATTTGGACAAACTTGGAATCCTTCAGGTAAACAATTTGGTGCCCTTCCTATGATTTTGGGTTCCTTTATTGTCACAATCCTATCAGCCCTTATCGCAACTCCTTTTGCCATTGGTGCGGCAGTCTTTATGACCGAGGTCTCACCAAAAGGTGCTAGAATCTTGCAACCAGCCATTGAATTGCTAGTCGGGATTCCTTCAGTTGTGTATGGATTTATTGGTTTGCAGGTCGTAGTTCCTTTTGTCCGTAGTGTCTTTGGTGGAACTGGTTTTGGGATCTTGTCAGGGATCTTCGTTCTCTTTGTCATGATTTTACCGACGGTAACCTTTATGACAACGGATAGCTTGCGTGCGGTGCCTCGTCACTACCGCGAAGCTAGTTTGGCCATGGGAGCCACTCGTTGGCAAACCATCTGGCGCGTGACCTTGAAGGCGGCGCGTTCAGGGATTTTTACCGCAGTGGTCTTTGGGATGGCGCGTGCCTTTGGTGAGGCCTTGGCCATTCAGATGGTGGTCGGAAACTCAGCCGTTGTTCCAACTTCATTGACAACCCCTGCTGCGACCTTGACCTCTGTTTTGACCATGGGTATCGGAAATACCGTTATGGGAACAGTTGACAATAATGTTCTCTGGTCACTGGCCTTAGTCTTGCTCTTGATGAGTTTGGCCTTCAACAGTGTGATTAAATTGATTACGAAAGAAAGAGGAAAGAAAAACTATGCACGCTAAGAAATTAGATAAAATTGCAACAGCTGTCCTCTACTCAATTGCAGGAATTATCGTTGCCATCTTGGCATCCTTGATTCTTTATATCTTGGTTCGTGGTTTGCCCCACATCTCTTGGTCTTTCTTGACTGGCAAATCATCTTCTTACCAAGCAGGTGGAGGGATTGGAATTCAGCTCTATAATTCCTTCTTCCTCTTGGTCATTACCTTGATTATCTCTGTACCTTTATCTATGGGGGCTGGGATTTTCCTAGCTGAATATGCTAAAAAAGGTCCTGTAACCAACTTTGTCAGAACCTGTATTGAAATCTTGTCTTCACTCCCATCAGTGGTTGTGGGTCTCTTTGGTTACTTGATCTTTGTAGTTCAGTTTGAGTATGGATTTTCAATCATTTCAGGTGCCTTGGCCTTGACAGTCTTTAACCTGCCTCAGATGACTCGTAATGTTGAGGACAGTTTGAAACACGTTCACCATACGCAGCGTGAGGCCGGCTTAGCCCTTGGAATTTCTCGTTGGGAGACTGTGGTCCATGTGGTCATTCCAGAAGCCCTTCCAGGTATTGTGACTGGGGTCGTCTTAGCTTCTGGTCGTATCTTTGGTGAGGCAGCTGCTCTTATCTATACAGCAGGACAATCCGCTCCAGCCCTTGACTGGTCTAACTGGAATATTCTCAGTGTTACCAGTCCAATTTCCATCTTCCGTCAAGCAGAAACCTTGGCTGTCCACATCTGGAAAGTCAATAGCGAAGGAACCATTCCTGATGGCACCATCGTATCAGCAGGTTCTGCAGCCGTGCTCCTCATCTTTATCCTCATCTTTAACTTTGGAGCTCGCAAACTCGGAAGCTACCTACATAAGAAATTAACCGCTGCCTAAAGGAGAAGCCATGTCAAAATATAATTGGGATGAAAAGCATATCATCACCTTTCCTGAAGAGAAAGTGGCCCTCTCTACTAAGGATTTACATGTTTACTACGGTAAAAAAGAATCCATCAAGGGCATCGATATGCAATTTGAAAAAAATAAGATTACAGCCTTAATTGGCCCATCTGGATCAGGAAAATCAACTTACCTGCGCAGTCTCAACCGTATGAATGATACCATTGATATTGCTAAGGTCACAGGTCAAATCCTCTATCAAGGAATTGACGTTAATCGTCCAGAAATCAATGTTTATGAGATGCGTAAGCACATCGGAATGGTCTTCCAACGACCAAATCCTTTTGCCAAGTCTATCTACCGCAACATTACTTTTGCTCATGAACGTGCAGGAGTCAAGGACAAGCAAGTCTTGGATGAAATTGTGGAAACTTCTCTTCGTCAGGCTGCCCTTTGGGACCAGGTCAAAGACGATTTGCACAAGTCAGCCTTGACCCTATCAGGTGGTCAGCAGCAACGTCTCTGTATCGCTCGTGCTATCTCTGTTAAACCAGATGTTCTCTTAATGGATGAGCCTGCGTCAGCCTTGGATCCCATTGCGACAGCCCAGCTGGAAGAAACCATGTTGGAATTGAAGAAAGACTTCACCATCATCATTGTGACCCACAGTATGCAGCAGGCTGCGCGTGCTAGTGACTACACAGGATTTTTCTACTTGGGTGACTTGATCGAGTATGATAAGACGTCTAATATTTTCCAAAATGCCAAACTACAGTCAACCAATGATTACGTAACAGGACACTTTGGATAGAAAGGAAACAGTATGACAGAAGCGATTTTACAGGTGTCAGACCTGTCCGTTTACTACAATCAAAAGAAGGCCTTGAATAGTGTTTCCCTATCTTTCCAACCTAAGGAAATTACAGCCTTGATTGGTCCATCTGGATCAGGAAAGTCAACCCTCCTCAAAGCCATCAACCGCATGGGAGATCTCAATCCAGAGGTTACTACAACTGGTTCGGTGGTTTACAACGGCCACAATATTTACAGCCCACGTACAGATACAGTTGAATTGCGGAAGGAAATCGGTATGGTTTTCCAACAGCCCAACCCTTTCCCTATGTCCATCTACGAAAATGTTGTCTATGGGCTTCGTATCAATGGAGTGAAGGACAAGCAGGTTCTGGATGAAGCGGTAGAAAAAGCCTTGCAACGAGCCTCTATCTGGGATGAGGTCAAGGATCGCCTGCATGATTCAGCTATCGGGCTTTCAGGCGGACAACAGCAACGTGTCTGTGTTGCCCGTGTCTTGGCAACCAGTCCTAAAATCATTCTCTTGGATGAACCGACTTCAGCCTTGGACCCTATCTCGGCTGGTAAGATTGAGGAAACCTTGTATGGTCTAAAAGATAAATACACCATGCTCTTGGTTACGCGTTCCATGCAACAAGCCTCTCGTATCTCTGACAAGACAGGATTTTTCTTAGATGGAGATCTGATCGAGTTTAACGATACCAAGAAGATGTTCCTCAACCCACAACACAAGGAAACAGAAGATTATATTTCAGGAAAATTTGGATAAGGAGATAAATGATGTTACGTTCTCAATTTGAAGAAGATTTAGAGAAATTGCACAACCAGTTCTATGCAATGGGACAAGAAGTGCTATCCCAAATCAATCGTACGGTGCGTGCCTTTGTTACGCATGACCGTGATTTGGCCAAGGAAGTCATCGAAGACGATGCAGAAGTAAACGAATACGAAGTGAAATTAGAAAAGAAATCATTTGAAATGATTGCTCTTCAACAACCAGTTTCTCAAGATTTGCGTACTGTTCTAACAGTCCTAAAAGCCGTATCTGACTTGGAACGTATGGGTGACCATGCCGTTTCTATTGCCAAAGCGGCAATTCGTATGAAGGGGGAGCAACGTATCCCAGCTGTTGAAGAAGAAATCAAGAGAATGGGGCGCGATGTCAAGAACTTCGTTGAAGCAGCCCTTGAACTCTATCTCAATGGTTCAGTAGACCAGGCCTATGAAGTAGCAGCCATGGATGAAAAAATCAACCATTACTTTGATAGCATTCGTGATTTGGCTACAGAAGAAATCAAGAAAAATCCAGATGCCATCGTTACAGGTCGTGATTATTTCCAAGTGATTGCTTTCTTGGAACGTATTGGAGACTATGCTAAAAATATCTGTGAATGGGTTGTTTACTTTGAAACAGGTAAGATTGTCGAACTATAAAATAGATTTATTCTGTATAAAAAGGAGCTCGAAATCAACTGACAGCTCCTTTTCTTGAATGAAAAAAATATTTTTAAGATAAAAATTCAAAAAACACTTGACAAGCAACTTGGATAGCGTTATAATTATACAAAATTAACAGAGAGGTTGTTTATTTATGAAATCAAAAAAATGGATATTTGTTTTATGTAGCTTTCTTGCAAGTTTCTTCTTAGTGGCTTGCCAGTCGGATTCTAACGGTTCTCAGTCAGCTGTTGAGGCCATCAAGCAAAAGGGGAAATTAGTTGTGGCGACTAGTCCTGACTATGCACCTTTTGAATTCCAATCCTTAGTTGACGGGAAAAATCAGGTAGTCGGTGCGGATATTGATATGGCCCAAGCTATCGCTGATGAACTTGGGGTGAAATTGGAAATCTCAAGCATGAGTTTTGACAATGTTTTGACCAGTCTTCAAACTGGGAAGGCTGACCTAGCAGTTGCAGGAATTAGTGCTACTGATGAGAGAAAAGAAGTCTTTGATTTTTCAATCCCTTACTATGAAAACAAGATTAGTTTCTTGGTTCGTAAGTCTGATGTAGAAAAATACAAGGATTTAACTAGCCTTGAAAGTGCTAATATTGCAGCCCAAAAAGGGACTGTTCCAGAAGCTATGGTCAAGGAACAATTGCCAAAAGCTCAATTGACTTCCCTAACCAATATGGGTGAAGCTGTCAATGAATTGCAGGCTGGAAAAGTAGATGCTGTTCACATGGATGAGCCTGTTGCCCTTAGCTATGCTGCTAAAAACGCCGACTTAGCTGTCGCAACTGTCAGCTTGAAGATGAAGGACGGCGAAGCTAATGCAGTTGCCCTTAGAAAAAATAGTGCTGATTTGAAAGAAGTGGTGGACAAGGTCATTCAAAAACTTAAGGATGACGGTACCTACCAAAAATATCTTGAAAAGGCGGCAAGCCTAACAGAAGTTGAACAATAAGAAAAAGCAGAGTTGGAAGTCATTCCAATTCTGCTTTTAAATAGTTTAAAACATTTTCTAAATCGTCTAGGGACACCTTGGCAAATTGATAAGGGCAGGCGCTCAAATAGGCCTTTTCAAAGAAGTACAAGCCCAGTTGACTATGTTTGAGACTGGCAATTTTAGGGTATCGTCGTAGGTCTAGCAATACACCATCGTGAAGAGGAAAGTGAGGAAGGGGACAAGGTGTTTTAGCTAGTCTTTCCTCTATTTGTTTTTGGTAGTCTTCCTGATTGGATAAGCGAGCTAGCCTATTTTTCTCAAACAATTGACTGTCGATATAGAGTGACAGGGCCTTTTGCATGATGAGGTTGCTGTCGTAGTCTAGGATATTTTTGTAGGCCACAAAGGATTCCTTGATAGCATTTGGCAGAATGAGTGCTGTAATCCGCAGGGCTGGAAAGAGGCTGGTTGAGAAGGACTTGATATAAATGACGCGCTCCTCTGTATCTAGATAGTGGAAGGTCTGGCCCTTTTTAGAGTCCAAATCACCCAGATAGTCGTCTTCGACGATATAGACACCATACTTGGTAGCTAAGTCAAGAATAGCTCGTTTGTCCTGTTCAGAATAGGAATGGCCTAGAGGGTAGTGAAAGCGAGGAATAGTGTAGAAAAACTTAATTTTTCCTGTCTTGAAATGGCGCTCCAACTCCTCCAAATCAATCCCATCAATGCCTCGTTCAATTGTTTGATAGTCCAAGCCCTGAGCAATCAAGAGGCGGTTCATTCGATGGTAGGTCGGTTGTTCCACCAAGATTTCCTTGGCTTGGCTAGGGAAGGAAATTTGAGAGAGGATAAATAAGGCTTGTTGGGTACCAGAAGTCAGCACCAGTTGGTCAGCCTTGCAGTAGAGGGCTTGGTCAAAGAGCAGTTGGTGAATGGACTGTCTTAGGTCTTCTAATCCTTCTTGGTTGTCATAGTAGTTGAAGAGGTAGTTTTCTCGTCCAATCAAGGTTTCATTGACACAGAGTCGGAAATCGTCATAGGCGCTGGCATGTTCGTCGGTAACCTCAATTTCTAGGTCCTGGTGTTGCCCTTGTTCTAGGACATAGTAGCCACTCTGGGGCTTGGCATAGAGGTATTGTTCGTGTCGTAATTCCAGCAGGGCTCGTTGAATGGTATCTTTGCTACAGTGGAAGTCAAGGCTCAGTTGACGGATAGAAGGCAGGCGGCTACCCGTTGGAAAGCGTCCAGACTCGATACTGTTTTTCAGATAGGAAACAACCTCTTGGTACTTGCTTTGTTTCTTCATTCCATACCTCCCTTGATTTTGTTACATTGTACCTTTTTTTTTCCTTCTTGGCAATGTCTATAGTGTTTCTCTCGTTCACATCTAGGGGCAAATGTGGTATACTTAGGAGTAAGATTTATAGAATAACAGACAAGAAAGTGAATGGATAAGAACGTGCAGGAACCAGTGAAATTATTTCAATACAATACTCTTGGAGCCTTGATGGCTGGCCTTTATGGTGGGACCATGACAGTAGGAGAATTGCTAGAGCATGGTGACCTTGGTTTGGGAACCTTGGATTCTATTGATGGGGAATTGATTGTCTTAGATGGCAAGGCTTATCAGGCCAAAGGATCAGGAGACCAGCCAGAAATTGTGGAGGTGTCACCAGATGCCCTTATTCCTTATGCAGCAGTAGTACCACATCAGGCAGAGGTGATTTTCCGCCAGCGCTTTGAGATGACAGACAAGGAATTGGAAGAACGAATTGAGTCTTATTATGACGGGGAAAATCTTTTCCGCTCTATTAAGATTCGTGGGGAATTTTCACATATGCATGTGCGCATGATTCCCAAGTCAACACCAGAGACCAAGTTTGCTGATGTTGCAACCCATCAGCCTGAATATTGTCGTGACAATGTCGCAGGAACCATCGTTGGTTTCTGGACGCCAGAGATTTTCCATGGAGTTAGTGTGGCAGGCTACCATCTGCACTTCATATCAGATGACTTGACCTTCGGTGGGCATGTCATGGACTTTGTCATCAAGGAAGGAATTATCGAGGTGGGAGC
The DNA here is from genome assembly GCA_905221285.1 of bacterium. Taxonomy (GTDB): domain Bacteria; phylum Bacillota; class Bacilli; order Lactobacillales; family Streptococcaceae; genus Streptococcus. The sequence goes on along the minus strand of CAJNCM010000001.1, from coordinate 155,591 downwards.
AGTTGACCAGTTGGATCAACGTTTTCCGGTACAAGATCGTCAATACTTGTTTGCTAAGTTCAATGTTGACGAGATGAAAAAAGATATTGAAAAGGCAGAATAGGAGAAGAAAATGACCATTCATATTATCATTACTATGGTGCTGTTACTGGCTTTCTTGCTAGGAAGCATTTGGTATGCCAAAAAGAAATACCAGATTAATCTAGCTGTTTTGGGCTTGGGGGCTGTTGCCTTCTTTGTCTCTTCACAGATTTTAGAAAAACTGGTGCATATCTTGGTTTTGCATCCTCAAAAAGACGGTAGTATTGCCCTCTTGCAAGACAATCCGCTTCTCTACATCATCTATGGACTAGCCATGGCCGCCCTTTTTGAGGAAACTGCTCGTCTTGTTTTCTTCAAATGGTTGGAGAAAAAGAGAAGTTTGGACAAGGCAGACGCCTTGGCTTATGGGTTAGGTCATGGTGGTTTGGAATTGATTTTCCTGGGCCTTACTAGTTTGATTAATCTCTACATCGTTCTCTCAGCAGTTCAAACTCAGAATCCACAGGTCATGCAATTGCTGTCTGAAAATATGTTAAAAACCATTCAGTCACTTTCTGTCTGGCAGATCTATTTGCTTGGTTTTGAGCGAATTTTGGCTCTAGGTTTCCAATTGCTTTTGACTGTTTGGGTTTACCAAGCTGTTCGCCAGAAGAAATGGATTTATCTCCTAGCAGCCTATGGCCTACATGCCTTCTTTGACCTGGCACCATCTCTAGCCCAAGTTGGCTGGCTTACAAGTCCAGTCTTAGTTGAAGTCATTCTACTAGTTGAACTGATCCTAGTTGCCTATGGAACCAAGGCTATCTTTTGCAAAAAATCATAAGAAAAAGGGGGAAACCTCTTTTTTTGTTTAAAATAAGCCCAAGATTTTTTTAGGGTCGTCAAATGGTCTTAAAAATGGTATAATGGAATGAATTTTGTAAAAGGAAGAGTGTCATGTCAGTAAAAGAAAACATGCTTGAAATCTTAGAAGGGATTGATATCCGTTTCAAAGAACCCTTGCATAGCTATAGTTATACAAAAGTAGGTGGAGAGGCCGATTATTTGGTCTTTCCACGAAATCGTTTTGAGTTGGCGCGCGTTGTTAAATTTGCCAATCAAGAAGACATCCCTTGGATGGTTCTTGGAAATGCCAGCAATATCATCGTTCGTGATGGTGGAATTCGTGGATTTGTCATCTTGTGTGACAAGCTCAATAATGTTTCTGTTGATGGCTATACTATTGAAGCAGAAGCTGGTGCCAACTTGATTGAAACAACTCGCATTGCCCTTCGTCATAGTTTGACTGGCTTTGAGTTTGCTTGTGGCATTCCAGGGAGCGTCGGTGGTGCTGTCTTTATGAATGCGGGTGCCTATGGTGGCGAGATTGCCCACATCTTGCAGTCTTGTAAGGTTTTGACCAAGGATGGAGAAATCGAGACCCTGTCTGCCAAAGATTTGGCTTTTGGGTACCGCCATTCAGCCATTCAAGAGTCTGGTGCAGTTGTCTTGTCAGCTAAATTTGCCCTTGCTCCAGGAAGCCATCAGGTTATCAAGCAAGAAATGGATCGTTTGACGCATCTACGTGAACTCAAGCAACCTTTAGAATATCCATCTTGTGGTTCGGTCTTTAAGCGTCCAGTAGGTCATTTTGCAGGTCAATTAATTTCAGAAGCTGGCTTGAAAGGCTATCGTGTCGGTGGCGTAGAAGTGTCAGAAAAACACGCAGGATTTATGATCAATGTTGCTGACGGAACGGCTAAAGACTACGAGGACTTGATTGAGTCTGTTATCGAAAAAGTCAAGGAACACTCTGGCGTCACTCTTGAGAGAGAAGTCCGTATTTTAGGTGAAAGCAAGTAGGAAGCTGTAGTTGAAAAGCTGCTACTATGTCATGGAAAGGGGGTGAAAGCCTATCGTTAGTGCAGAAGAATGTAGGCAGTTCAATCTCCTACACGAGGTAGTAGCGGCCTGACAGAGCCCTGATCTGTTAATCTATGAAAAAGAAGGAATAAATGACAATTGAAAAAACCAATTATTGAATTCAAAAACGTCTCAAAAGTTTTTGAAGACAGCAACACCAAGGTTCTCAAAGATATCAACTTTGAGTTGGAAGAAGGGAAGTTCTATACTCTTCTAGGCGCGTCTGGTTCAGGTAAATCAACTATCCTTAACATTATTGCAGGTTTACTGGATGCTACGACTGGAGATATTTTGCTGGACGGTGTTCGTATCAACGACATTCCAACCAACAAGCGTGATGTCCATACGGTCTTCCAATCCTATGCCTTGTTTCCACATATGAATGTGTTTGAAAATGTTGCCTTTCCACTTCGCTTGCGTAAAATTGACAAGAAAGAAATCGAGCAACGCGTAGCGGAAGTTCTCAAGATGGTTCAGTTGGAAGGTTATGAAAAACGTTCCATCCGTAAACTTTCTGGAGGACAACGTCAGCGTGTGGCCATTGCCCGTGCCATCATCAACCAACCCCGTGTGGTCTTGTTGGACGAGCCTCTGTCAGCGCTGGACTTGAAATTAAGAACAGATATGCAGTACGAACTGCGTGAACTGCAACAACGATTGGGCATCACCTTTGTTTTTGTTACTCACGATCAGGAAGAAGCCCTGGCTATGAGTGACTGGATTTTTGTCATGAATGATGGCGAGATTGTCCAGTCTGGAACACCAGTAGATATCTACGATGAGCCAATCAATCACTTTGTTGCCACCTTTATCGGCGAGTCAAACATCTTGCCAGGAACCATGATTGAGGACTACTTGGTTGAGTTTAACGGCAAACGCTTTGAAGCGGTCGATGGTGGGATGAAACCAAATGAGCCTGTTGAAGTCGTGATTCGTCCAGAGGACTTGCGGATTACCCTTCCTGAAGAAGGCAAACTCCAAGTTAAGGTAGATACCCAGCTCTTCCGTGGAGTTCACTATGAAATTATCGCCTATGACGAACTTGGAAATGAATGGATGATCCACTCAACTCGTAAGGCAATTGTGGGTGAGGAAATCGGTCTGGACTTTGAACCGGAAGACATCCATATCATGCGTCTCAACGAAACTGAAGAAGAGTTCGATGCTCGTATCGAAGAATACGTGGAAATCGAAGAGCAAGAAGCAGGTCTGATCAATGCAATTGAGGAGGAAAGAGATGAAGAAAACAAGCTCTAAACTCTTTGTAGTGCCCTACATGCTTTGGATTGCCCTGTTTGTATTGGCACCCTTGGTCTTGATTTTCGGTCAATCCTTTTTCAACATCGAAGGCCAGTTTAGTTTAGAAAACTATAGATCTTACTTTGCGTCACAAAACTTAACCTATCTCAAAATGAGTTTTAACTCTGTACTCTATGCAGGAATTGTGACCTTTGTGACCTTGCTTATCAGCTATCCAACAGCCCTCTTTTTGACCCGTCTCAAGCACCGTCAACTCTGGCTCATGCTGATTATCCTGCCTACTTGGATCAATTTGCTCCTTAAAGCCTATGCCTTTATCGGGATTTTTGGTCAAAATGGCTCTATTAACCAATTCTTGGAATTTATCGGAATCGGTTCACAGCAGTTGCTCTTTACCGATTTCTCCTTTATCTTTGTCGCAAGCTACATCGAGCTTCCCTTTATGATTTTGCCGATTTTCAATGTCTTGGACGATATGGATAACAACCTCATCAATGCCAGCTATGACCTCGGTGCGACCAAGTGGGAGACTTTCCGTCATGTCATCTTCCCTCTATCGATGAATGGTGTGCGAAGTGGAGTTCAGTCGGTCTTTATTCCAAGCTTGAGTCTCTTCATGCTGACCCGTTTGATTGGTGGGAACCGTGTTATTACTCTGGGAACGGCTATTGAACAGAATTTCCTGACCAATGACAACTACGGTATGGGTTCAACCATCGGTGTGATTCTCATTCTGACCATGTTCATCACCATGTGGGTGACCAAGGAAAGGAGAGAACGATGAAAAAATTTGCCAATCTATATCTAGGACTGGTCTTTCTTGTCCTCTACCTGCCTATCTTTTACTTGATTGGTTACGCCTTTAACGCAGGCAACGACATGAATAGCTTTACAGGCTTTAGCTTGAGCCATTTTAAAACCATGTTTGGCGATGGTCGTCTTATGTTGATTGTGACTCAGACCTTTTTCTTGGCCTTCCTTTCAGCCTTGATAGCGACCATTATCGGGACTTTTGGAGCTATTTACATCTACCAGTCTCGTAAGAAATACCAAGAAGCCTTTCTTTCACTCAATAATATCCTCATGGTTGCGCCCGATGTTATGATTGGTGCCAGCTTCTTGATTCTCTTTACCCAACTCAAGTTTTCACTTGGCTTTTTGACCGTTCTTTCTAGTCATGTGGCCTTTTCCATTCCTATCGTGGTCTTGATGGTCTTGCCTCGTCTTAAGGAAATGAATGGCGACATGATTCATGCGGCCTATGACTTGGGAGCCAGTCAATTTCAGATGTTTAAGGAAATCATGCTTCCTTATCTGACTCCGTCTATCATTGCAGGTTATTTCATGGCCTTCACCTATTCGCTAGATGACTTTGCCGTGACCTTCTTTGTAACGGGAAATGGCTTTTCAACCCTATCAGTCGAGATATACTCTCGTGCTCGTAAGGGGATTTCGCTAGAAATCAATGCCCTGTCTGCCCTTGTCTTTCTCTTTAGTATTATCCTGGTTGTTGGGTATTACTTTATCTCACGTGAGAAGGAGGAGCAAGCATGAAAAAACTCTATTCATTTTTAGCAGGAATTGCAGCCATTATCCTGGTCTTGTGGGGAATTGCGACGCATCTAGATAGTAAAATCAATAGTCGAGATAGTCAAAAACTGGTAATCTACAACTGGGGGGACTATATCGATCCTGAACTCTTGGAGAAATTCACAGAAGAAACAGGAATCCAAGTCCAGTACGAGACTTTTGACTCCAATGAAGCCATGTACACCAAGATTAAGCAGGGTGGAACGACTTATGATATTGCTATCCCAAGTGAATACATGATCAACAAGATGAAGGACGAAGATCTCTTGGTACCGCTTGACTATTCAAAACTTGAAGGTCTTGAAAATATCGGACCAGAGTTCCTCAACCAGTCCTTTGACCCAGGCAATAAATTCTCCATCCCTTACTTCTGGGGAACCTTGGGAATTGTCTACAATGAAACTATGGTAGATGAAGCGCCTGAGCATTGGGACGACCTCTGGAAACCAGAGTATAAGAACTCTATCATGCTCTTTGATGGGGCGCGTGAGGTGCTGGGATTGGGGCTCAACTCCCTAGGCTACAGCCTCAACTCCAAGGATACCCAGCAGTTGGAAGAGACAGTGGATAAGCTCTATAAACTGACTCCAAATATCAAGGCTATCGTTGCCGACGAGATGAAGGGCTACATGATTCAGAACAATGCTGCTATCGGCGTGACCTTCTCTGGTGAAGCCAGCCAAATGCTAGAAAAAAATGAAAACCTACGCTATGTGGTACCGACAGAAGCCAGCAACCTTTGGTTTGACAATATGGTCATTCCCAAAACAGTCAAAAACCAAGACGCAGCCTATGCATTTATCAACTTTATGTTGAAACCCGAAAATGCTCTCAAAAATGCAGAGTATGTCGGCTATTCAACACCAAACCTACCAGCTAAGGAACTGCTCCCAGAGGAGAAAAAAGAAGACAAAGCATTCTATCCAGATGCTGAAACCATGAAACACCTAGAAGTTTATGAGAAATTTGACCATAAATGGACAGGAAAATATAGCGACCTCTTCCTACAGTTTAAAATGTATAGGAAGTAGGAGCTAAACGGATGAAAACGAATCAGTCAGCTGGTTCGTTTTTTTATGTAAAAGGAAATTTTTATAACGGTATCTTTTTCTATGATAGTTGCTTATTTGCCTGTCTAGTAGTATACTAAGTTTAACCTTACAGAAAGCGGTAACAAATAATGAAAATGTCTACTTTTTTCAAAAAAAGTTATTGGCCAACATTAATGATTTTTAACCAAACATATATACTATTCTATCTAAAGGATGGTTTGGATCGACAATACCTAACAACTGATTCCATATATTTGGTGATAGGAAACTTTATATTTTGGAATATTTTCGTAGCTATTTTTAGCAATTCGAAAATGTGGGATAAAAGTTGGGATAAAAAGAGTGATAGCAGTAAGAAAAAATATATCCTGAAAAAGTAAGAAGAGATGTAGGGAATGGGTTATTTAAATGGGGATCATTTCCAGTTGACGCAAGCTTAAAAAAACGATATAATAAGAAAGTTGAGAATTGATTTTCAGTTGTCTTAGTCCAGAGAAATGGCGGTGCTGCGAGCCATCTAAGCTAGGAAGTCATGCTACTCAATCATACAATTGCATAAGAATAAGAGAATGACAAGTTCATTGAATGAAGGTGGTACCGCGGTTTTTCGCCCTTCGTGATATGAACTTGTCTTTTGATTTTTTGGATGTGTTGATGAAAACATTTCTTGTCAAACAAAAGTTTCGTCTTGGAGGCGAGCGCTTTGCTATCAAGGATGACAGGGGAGAAATCGCCTATCAGGTAGAGGGATCATTTTTTAAAATTCCCAAAACCTTTACTATCTATGATGCATTTGGTAACCAAGTCAGTGAGATTAGTAAAGAGATTTGGACTCTACTTCCTCGTTTTGAGATTCAGCTTCAGGATGGATCGAGTTTTGTAATTCGTAAGAAGTTGACCTTCTGGCGAGATAAGTATGAGTTTGATAATCTGGGGCTTCGTATCGAGGGCAATATCTGGGATTTGAATTTCAAACTACTGGATGATCGTGATCAGTTGATTGCGGAAATCAGGAAAGAACTCTTTCATCTGACCTCTACCTATACCGTAACGGTTCTGGAGGACGCTTATGCAGATCTAGTCATTTCCCTCTGTGTCGCTATTGACTATGTGGAAATGCTGGAAAGTCAATCAAATTAAACAAGCAATAAGGAGACAATATGAAACAACTATCTAGTGCACAAGTACGCCAAATGTGGCTTGACTTCTGGGCGACTAAAGGTCACTCAGTAGAACCATCAGTGAGTTTGGTTCCTGTAAATGATCCAACTCTTTTGTGGATCAACTCTGGGGTAGCAACCCTTAAGAAATACTTTGATGGAACCATTATCCCTGAAAATCCACGTATTACTAATGCCCAAAAAGCGATTCGTACTAACGACATCGAAAACGTAGGGAAGACAGCACGTCACCATACCATGTTTGAAATGTTGGGGAATTTCTCTATTGGGGATTACTTCCGTGATGAGGCTATCACTTGGGCTTATGAGCTTTTGACAAGCCCTGAGTGGTTTGACTTCCCAGCTGAAAAACTGTACATGACCTACTATCCAGACGATAAAGATTCTTACAACCGTTGGATTGAAGTGGGAGTGGATCCAAGTCACTTGATTCCTATTGAGGACAACTTCTGGGAAATCGGTGCTGGGCCTTCTGGACCTGATACAGAGATTTTCTTTGACCGTGGAGAAGCTTTTGACCCAGAAAATATCGGTATTCGTCTCCTTGCAGAAGATATTGAAAACGACCGCTATATCGAAATCTGGAACATCGTTTTGTCACAATTTAACGCAGACCCTGCTCTTCCTCGTAGTGAATACAAGGAATTGCCACACAAGAACATTGATACGGGCGCTGGTTTGGAGCGTTTGGTAGCGGTTATCCAAGGTGCTAAGACCAACTTTGAAACGGACCTCTTCATGCCAATCATTCGTGAAGTGGAGAAATTGTCTGGTAAGGTTTATGACCAAGATGGCGATAACATGAGCTTTAAGGTTATCGCTGACCACATTCGTTCTTTGTCATTTGCCATTGGTGATGGTGCCCTTCCAGGAAATGAAGGTCGTGGTTATGTCCTTCGTCGTCTTCTCCGTCGTGCTTCTATGCATGGTCAAAAATTGGGTATCAACGAGCCTTTCCTTTACAAACTCGTTCCAACTGTTGGAAAAATCATGGAAAGCTACTATCCAGAAGTGCTTGAGAAACGTGACTTTATTGAGAAAATCGTTAAGAGCGAAGAAGAATCATTTGCGCGTACTCTTCACTCAGGTCAACACTTTGCCCAAGGCATTGTAGCAGACTTGAAAGAAAAAGGTCAATCTGTCATTGCTGGTTCAGATGTATTTAAACTTTACGACACTTATGGATTCCCAGTTGAATTGACTGAAGAAATCGCTGAAGAAGCTGGGATGACTGTGGACCGTGAAGGATTTGAAGCAGCCATGAAAGAACAGCAAGAGCGTGCGCGTGCCTCAGCTGTCAAGGGTGGCTCAATGGGGATGCAAAATGAAACCCTTCAAAACATCACTGTAGAAAGTGTCTTCAACTACAATGCTAGCCAATTGTCTTCTAAATTGGTGGCTATCGTGGCTGACAATGCAGAAGTAGAAGCTGTGTCAGAAGGAACTACCTCTCTTATCTTTGCGGAAACGCCATTCTATGCTGAAATGGGTGGACAGGTCGCTGACCATGGACAAATCTTGGATGAATCTGGTTCAGTTGTAGCTAAGGTGACAAATGTTCAGAAAGCACCAAACGGACAAGCCCTTCATACAGTTGAAGTTCTTGCACCGCTTGCCTTGAACCAAGAATATACCTTGGCAATTGATACAAATCGTCGTCACCGTGTTATGAAAAACCACACTGCGACTCACTTGCTTCACGCTGCCCTTCATAATATCCTTGGGAATCATGCAACACAAGCAGGTTCTCTTAACGAAGTTGAATTCCTTCGCTTTGACTTTACTCACTTCCAAGCAGTAACTGCTGAAGAATTGCGTGCGATTGAACAGCAAGTCAACGAAAAAATCTGGGAAGCCATTGCTGTAGAAACTGTTGAAACGGATATTGACACTGCCAAAGAAATGGGTGCTATGGCCCTCTTTGGTGAGAAATACGGCAAGGAAGTCCGTGTTGTCACTATCGGTGACTACTCTATCGAGCTTTGTGGTGGTACCCACGTTGGCAACACTTCTGAGATTGGTCTCTTCAAGATTGTCAAAGAAGAAGGGATCGGATCAGGAACTCGCCGTATCTTGGCAGTGACTGGTAAGGAAGCCTTTGAAGCCTACCGTGAACAAGAAGACGCTCTTAAAGCTGTCGCAGCAACCTTGAAAGCACCTCAAGTCAAGGAAGTGCCTCACAAGGTAGAAGGACTCCAAGAACAACTTCGTCAACTTCAAAAGGAAAATGCTGAGTTGAAAGAAAAAGCCGCAGCTGCAGCCGCAGGCGACATCTTCAAGGATGTGAAGGAAGTCAATGGTCACCGTTACATTGCTAGCCAAGTATCTGTATCTGACGCTGGTGCCCTTCGTACTTTTGCGGATAACTGGAAACAAAAAGACTACTCTGATCTTCTTGTCCTTGTTGCAGCAATTGGGGACAAAGTTAATGTCCTTGTAGCAAGCAAGACAAAAGACCTTCATGCAGGAAACCTTGTCAAAGAATTAGCACCAATCGTCGATGGACGTGGTGGTGGTAAACCAGACATGGCCATGGCAGGAGGAAGCAACCAAGCTAAGATCCAAGAATTGTTGGATGCAGTAGCAGGTAAATTGTAAGATAATAAAGATCTATCCACTTGGGTAGGTCTTTTTGTGAATACAAAAAAACCAAATCCGCTTGGATCTGGCTTGATGATTATAAGCTATTAGATAGTATTGGCTGCCCAGACACTTACCGAAGCAGCTGAGACAGGGAATTGTCCATAACCTTCCTCATCGATGATAACTTGAGCTTGGTGGTTTTCAAGTAGATCTACAAAGGTTTGGTTAGCCCATTCTTGGCCGATAAACATTGATTTGCTGTTTTCTTGGTCATTTGAGATGAGAACTGCGATTGGGGATTGATTTTCAGCACCTGAACGTACCCAACCGATACAGTTAGGATCATCAAAGTAGTCATTTTGTTCTCCATAGGCCAAGTCTTTTCGGATGGCTAGGAGGCGGTCAAGGACTTCTTTGAAATCTTGTTGAGCATACTGCCCTGAAATCCCATAGTAGTCGCCGTAAAAGACACATGGAAGGCCATTTTGGCGTAACAGAATGAGGGCATAGGCTGCTGGTTTGAACCATTCTTCAACAGTCGATTCAAGGGCTTGTCCTCGTTGGGTATCATGGTTGTCGACAAAGGTCACAGCCTTATCAGGCTTGAGTTCAACCAAGCTATCTGTGAAAATACCACGAAGGTCATAGTTTGCGCCAGCTTGACTGGCTTCAAAGAGATTCTGGTGTAGACGAACATCGACAAGGTCAAAGCGTTCTTCCGTTTTTTCAAGATAGTCCAGATTGGCTTCCTTGTCAGGATTCCAGAATTCACCAAAAACATAGAAATCGTCACCGTATCTTTCCTTCATATCTCGGATGAAATTGCGCATGAAGAAAGAGTCAATGTGCTTAACGGCATCCAAGCGGAAACCAGCTACACCAGTTGTCTCCATGAACCATTCAGCCCAGTCATAGATATTTTGAATGACTTCAGGATGTTTAAAGTCTAGGTCGGCATACATGAGGTAGTCATAGTTTCCGTTTTCGTTATCGACCAATTCCTCATTTGCCCAGCCCTTATTGTCACCTTGGATCAGATAAATCCCAGACTTACGGCGTTTGGCATCATAGTCTGTACCTGTGAAGTGGTACCAGTGCCAGTGGAAGTCATTGTAGGTATCTTGGCGACCATCGAAGGTAAAGCTAGTCCAGCCATTGATAGTGAAGGGTTCTCCAAGTTCAACTGTACGGTCTACAGGATCCACTTCGATAACCTGAAAGGCTTCCATATGATCGGCTGCAGCCTTGTGGTTGAGCACCACATCGGCCATAGGCTGGATTCCCTGCGCTTTTAGAGCTTGAATGGCTTGAAGATAATCTTCTTTAAAACCATACTTGGTGCGGACAGTTCCTTTTTGATTAAACTCTCCTAAGTCAAATAAGTCATAGACACCATAGCCTACATCTTTTTCATTGGTTGCCTTAAAAGCTGGTGGCATCCAGACATGGCTAATACCGAGATCAGCTAAGTGTTGAGCATCTTCAGCTAGACGCGTCCAGTGCTGGCCGTCGTGGGGGAGATACCATTCAAAGTATTGCATAAGTGTTTGATTTTGCATGATGTTTCCTCTTACTTGTCAATCTTGTTCTTTATTCTATCATAAAGTATCTCTTGACTCAAACGTTTGCGTAATACTAAATAATAAGTTTTTGACTATTTTATATAAAATGTTGATTTTTAAAATGAAAGCGCTATAATAATAGTAAATTACATAGATAAAGATAGGAGTCAGCCCATGATTGAATTTCAAAATGTTAGTAAGTTGTATGGTGATAAAGCGGCTTTGAGCAATCTCAATCTGCAGATTGAAAATGGAGAGATTATGGGCTTGATTGGCCATAATGGTGCTGGGAAATCGACCACTATAAAATCCCTAGTCAGTATCATTTCACCCAGCAGTGGTCGTATTTTGGTTGACGGTTTAGATTTATCGGAAAATCGCTTGGCTATCAAACGAAAGATTGGCTACGTTGCAGACTCGCCTGACTTATTTTTACGTTTAACGGCCAATGAATTTTGGGAATTGATTGCTTCATCCTATGATTTGAGCAGCTCTGACTTGGAGGCTAGTCTAGATAGGCTATTGAAGGTTTTTGATTTTGCTGAAAACCGTTATCAGGTTATTGAAACCCTTTCTCACGGAATGCGTCAGAAAGTCTTTGTCATCGGGGCACTCTTGTCTGATCCTGATATTTGGGTCTTGGACGAACCCTTGACTGGTTTGGATCCCCAGGCTGCCTTTGATTTGAAGCAAATGATGAAGGAACATGCACAAAAAGGTAAGACAGTCTTGTTTTCAACCCATGTCCTCGAGGTAGCTGAGCAAGTCTGTGATCGGATTGCAATCTTGAAAAAGGGGCATTTGATTTATTGTGGTAGTGTAGAGGACTTGAGAAAAGACCACCCAGACCAGTCTTTGGAAAGTATCTACCTTAGCCTTGCTGGTAGAAAAGAGGAGGTTGCGGATGCGTCTAAAGGTCATTAAAAAATTAGTTGATATCAATATCCTCTATTCATCTCAAGAAGCTAATCTGGCTAATCTACGAAAGAAGCAGGCTAAGAATCCTGGGAAAAAAGTAAATGTTTCCGCTAGAGTCCTAAGTTCTTACATTTTTTCTAGTCTCTTGATGCTTTTCATGTTTATAAATATAGCCTTTCGTTTTCCTTTTGAGGAAATGCCTGTTTATTTTAGCTTCATGGTTGCTATTTTACTAGTGATTGCCTTTTCAACTTCTTTAACAGCTTTTTACAATGTCTTTTATGAGAGTAAGGACCTAGTCTCCTATAGGCCCTATGCCTTTAAAGAATCAGAGATTATAATCGCTAAAGGACTGTCTGTCCTCTTGCCAGCTCTGCCTGGAATTGTACCAATCCTAGCTTATTTTCTAGTCCTCTATATTAGGCTAGCACCTTCTCTTTGGCTAGGCTTGCCTTTGATGCTACTGTCCTTGACCTTATTATTTGTCTCTGTTACTTTAGTGATGGTAGTGGCAGTACATTTCTTGGCTCAGACTAGGGTCTTCAGAAAGTATCAGTCTATTTTTTCGAATGTGATGATTGGGATTGGGGTTCTCATACCTTTATTATTTGTCTTCCTTCTACAGTCGACTTCTAGAGATATAGTTGACAGAGTTAGAGATATTCCATTTCTCCTTTATCCTATTCATCTCTTTTACAAAATAGCAGTGGAGCCTTTTTCGACAGAGGCCATACTGGGTCTGCTCGCTTGGATAGCTTTAACTGTTTTCTTGCTTTATCTGACCAAAAAGAAGGTTTTTCCTCATTTTTATGACGTGATTCTGCTTAACAGTGAGGAGAAGGTCAAAAAAGAACGTCGCAGTAAAGAGGGGATTTCAAGAACTAAAAAGGGATTTTTCCGCATGGTTTTGCGCTACAACCTCTCCCTCTTGGGACAGGGGACTGGCGTGATTACAGTACTTTTTACAAGTGCGTTCCTTCCCTATCTCATGATGATTGGTCCGATTTCCACAATCCGAGATTCTCAGTTAGTTCCAGACGTTCATCCTCGATACTGGTTACCCTTGTTTTTCGTGGGAATGTTTATAGCAGTTGTCAATAACAATATCACCAGCCTTCCTTCAATTGCCTTATCCTTGGAGAGGGAAAATGTTGATTTTCTGAAGAGTTTACCCTTTGACTTTGCTCGTTATGTGAAAGTGAAATTTTGGATTATCTTTGCTGTCCAGTCCTTTTTACCTATCTTGACTTTACTTGGTCTTTCCCTTTATTTAGGATTGCCTATCCTTTCGATGATTTACCTTCTTGTGGCATGGGTTCTTGCCAGTGTCAGCCTTTCTTGCCACCATTATTTTAAAGATATGAAAAATCTGTCAACCAATTGGAGTAGTATTACTGACCTAGTGAATCGTTCAAATGGTATAGTCAAAATTGTTTTACTCTTAATTTATTGTGGTATCTTGTCGATTTCAGCCCTTGTGAGCATATTCTTGATTCGGTCTCTATCTACTATCCTTGCCATCAGCTTGGGAGTAGGAACTCTTATCCTCTTGTTTGGTCTTGCTATTTTTAGCTATCGTTACTACCTGTCACGCATATTAGCAGAAGTAGAAAAAAGATGAGCTAGTTGGTCGCTTGCTTGATAAATTTTTAAAAAGAAATGCTCCTCCAAGACGGAAGAGCATTTTTTATTGTGATTTTGATTCGGTTTCTGCCGACTCTGGATGGAGTTCTTGGTAACTTGGTGCCTTGAAAAGGTCAGTACTGGTCTTACCTTGTCGTTGGCTAAAGAGACTGGTTGATTGACTACCTTTTTCCTGCTCAATCTTTTGAAGAATTGGTAAAGAATTGAGGTAAGAAATACTTTCTGTATCAACTTTTCCAAGATGATCTGCTTGGTAGAAACGTATCAAATCGCCAGTTTGAATCTGGTCGCTGATTTTCAGCTGTTGGCTGGCTGCCTGCCGAACAATGTCTAGTTCAGTCTGAGCTTGTTCATCAAGATTGCTGATTTCAAGACCGCTCTCAGTATAGTAGGTTCGTCCGTCATAACTGGTGTATTTTGGTGTAACGAAGGAATTGGCAGTCCGAAAGGCAACGATTTCTTGATGATCTGGAGACAGAAGATCTTGTCCAACTTGAAGGAAGGAATTGGACTCAATACCAAGGAGGTGTTCGAGAGTCGGTAAGATATCGATTTGTCCACCGTAGGTATTGATGATTTGTCCTTTTTCATAGCCAGGCATGACCACCATAAAAGGCACTCGTTGCAACATGGCATTGTCGTAATTCGACCAGTTCTCAGAAGTCTTGCCAATCAAGGGAGCCAGGTCAGGATTGCGGGAGTTAGAAATTCCATAATGGTCTCCGTAGATGACGATGATGGATTTTTCATAGAGGCCACTTTCTTTGAGATAGTCAAAGAAGGCCTTGATAGCACTATCCAGATAGTTAGCCGTTTGGAAGTAGCCATTGATTGTTTCATCTTTGGTTTTAGCCAGTGGGAAACCAAGCTCATCGCCTGTCAGATTGCTAGCATAGGGATAGTGATTGGACACCGTGATATACTTAGCATAAAAAGGCTGCTGCAAGTGCTCTAGATATTGGATAGAATCTTTCATCATGATTTTATCATTTAAACCATATTGGAAAGAATTGCTACTGTCTTGCTTGGTAAAATAGGAAGCATCAAAGAAGTATTGGTAGCCCCATTGTTTGTAGGTTGTATTTCGGTTCCAGAAGGTCCCAATATTACCATGAAAGACTGCACTTGATTGGTAGCCATTTTTTGATAGGATAAAAGGCGCAGCCTGCTGGGTATTGGTACCTCCATAGTTGACCATGAAGGAACCTTGGTCAAGTCCAAACAAACCAGTCTCCAGCATGGTTTCCGCATCTGAGGTCTTACCAGCCTTGACTTGGTTAAAGATATTCGAAAAGGCTAGGGTTGATTGCGAATGGTAGAGTGAATTAAGGAAGGGAGTGACTTCATGCTCAGTTCCATCTATGTTGAGTTTATAGTCCAATAGGAACTGCTGAAAACTCTCCAAGTGGAGATAAATCACATTTTTCCCTTTGGCAAGGCCAAAATAGTCTGGATTGGGCTTAGCAGAATGTTCTTGAATATAATCTGTAATAGGTTGAAGGTCGGTCTCAGAGGCCTTAGCACGTTCTTTGTTGGCGCTATAGGATTGGTTGGCACTATAACCTAAAAAGGCTGGCAAACTAAGGGCACGAACAATATAATAATTAGAAAATCCTCGTGACAGGAGATCGGGACGCTCAATTTCAGCCAAGAAAAGGTTAGCTGAAAAGAGCAGGGCCGAGAGAGCAGTGATGGCAATACTGGAGCGGAATTTGAAAGGTCTCCTATCCAGCTGGATGAGTTTTTTATAGAGAAGATAAGCCAGCAATGGGAAATCCATAAAATAGATGAAATCCCAAAAGCGTAGTAACTCTAGTTCTGCAGTACCAACAGACACCTTGCTGACCACTTTCATGGTATTAGCCGTGATAAAGTCGCTAAATTCTCGATAGTAAAAGACATTGGAATAGAGCCAAATGAATAAAAGGCTATAAATAGCTATGCTAAGACTGTAAAAGGCCTTGGTTGAGCGAGCATAGAGGGCTAGAGCCAGCAGGAGGAGTCCCAAGGGAAGGGGATTGAAAAAGGCGATAAAGGCAAGGTAATTTCCTTGCAGCTTGCCCAATTGAATATCTAAATTAAAGTCAACGGCATAGGCTAATAAGGTTTTGAGCCAATAGAGGATTAAAAGGGTTAGGACAAAACCCAGTCTGGTACCCATGGCTTTTTGGATTTTGTTAAAATTGATTCTCACACAATTACTTCCTAAGTTTTTATTAGTATTAGTATACCATTTTTTAAAACTAGAGTAAAAAAGCAAGGGTAGTTTCTTTTTTGAGAATTGTCACAAAATTTGCTATAATAGGGACTATGAATAAAATAAGAGTCAGCAAAAGGGTTGAAAAAAAGCTTTCAAAGGGACTAGTTTTACTAGAAGCCAGTGATCTTGCAGATGTTCATCTCAAGGATCAGGAAGTAGAAGTTCATAGTCAAGATGGAAACTTTCTTGGTACTGCCTACCTTTCTCAGCAAAACAAGGGCTTGGGCTGGTTTGTTAGCACAGACAAGGTGACCTTCAATCAAGCTTTCTTTGAAGCACTGTTTAGACAAGCTAAAGAAAAGAGAAGTGCCTACTATCAAGACGAATTGACAACTGCCTTTCGTCTCTTCAACCAAGAGGGAGATGGCTTTGGCGGTCTGACAGTGGACCTTTATGGCGACTATGCTGTCTTTTCTTGGTATAACTCTTATGTTTATCAGATTCGCAAGGTTATCTCAGAAGCTTTTAGACAGGTTTTTCCTGAGGTTTTAGGAGCCTATGAGAAGATCCGTTTTAAGGGTTTGGACTATGAATCTGCCCATGTTTATGGTCAAGAAGCACCTGATTTTTTCACTGTTTTGGAAAATGGTGTCCTCTATCAAGTCTTTATGAACGATGGCTTGATGACAGGGATTTTCCTAGACCAGCATGAAGTTCGCGGTAGTTTAGTGGATGGCTTGGCTATGGGTAAATCCTTGCTCAACATGTTTTCTTATACAGCAGCATTTTCAGTGGCTGCGGCCATGGGGGGAGCAAGCCAGACTACTTCGGTTGACCTAGCTAAACGTTCACGAGAATTGTCTCAAGCGCATTTTCAGGCTAATGGAATCAGCACAGACGACCATCGTTTTATAGTTATGGATGTTTTTGAGTATTTCAAGTATGCCAAACGAAAAGACTTGACCTATGATGTGATTGTCCTAGATCCGCCTAGCTTTGCTCGGAACAAAAAACAAACGTTCTCTGTGGCCAAGGATTATCACAAGTTGATTTCCCAGAGTCTTGAGATTTTAAATCCGGGAGGGATTATCATTGCTAGTACCAATGCTGCCAATGTTTCCCGCCAGAAATTTACAGAACAAATTGATAAAGGCTTTGCAGGAAGAAGTTACCATATTTTAAACAAATACAGTCTTCCAGCAGATTTCGCCTATAATAAAAAAGATGAAAGTAGTAATTACCTCAAGGTGATTAGTATGAAGGTTAGTAAATGAAATTAATCGTTTCAGTAATGCCAAGAAGTTTAGAGGAGGCCCAGGCTCTGGATGCCACGAGGTACCTGGATGCCGACATCATTGAATGGCGTGCCGACTATCTACCTAAAGAAGCGATTTTGCAGGTAGCTCCAGCGATTTTTGAAAAATTCGCAGGCCGTGAGTTGGTTTTCACATTGCGAACTCGCTCTGAAGGGGGAGAAATCGACCTTTCTCCAGAAGAATATATCCATCTAATCAAGGAAGTGGCGCAACTCTATCAACCAGATTATATTGATTTTGAGTACTACAGCTATAAGGATGTTTTTGAGGAAATGCTGGACTTCCCAAATCTCGTTTTGAGTTACCACAATTTCCAAGAAACACCTGAAAATATGATGGAAATCTTGTCAGAGTTGACGAGCTTAAATCCAAAACTTGTTAAGGTCGCGGTGATGGCTCACACGGAGCAGGATGTGCTAGACCTGATGAACTATACACGAGGATTTAAAACCCTTAATCCTGAACAGGAATATGTGACCATTTCTATGGGCAAGGTGGGTAAGGTCTCTCGTATCACTGCGGATGTGACAGGTTCTAGCTGGTCCTTTGCTAGTCTAGATGAGGCAAGTGCCCCAGGTCAGATTTCCCTAGCTAACATGAAAAAAATTCGGGAGATTTTGGATGAAGCTTGATGGCTATACACGTTTAGCTGCCGTTGTTGCCAATCCTATTAAGCATTCTATTTCCCCCTTTATTCACAATAGTGCCTTTGAGGCGACAGCTACCAATGGTGCTTACGTGGCTTGGGAGATTGAAGCGGGTGATTTGGCAGAAACAGTGGCCAATATTCGTCGCTACCAGATGTTTGGCATCAACCTGTCCATGCCCTATAAGGAGCAGGTGATTCCTTATTTGGATGAGCTGAGTGATGAAGCGCGCTTGATTGGTGCGGTTAATACGGTTGTCAATGAGAATGGCAATTTAATTGGATATAATACAGATGGCAAGGGATTTTTTAAGAGCTTGCCTTCTTTTACAATTTCAGGTAAGAAGATGACCCTGCTGGGTGCAGGTGGTGCGGCCAAGTCCATCTTGGCACAGGCTATTTTGGATGGCGTCAGTCAGATTTCTGTCTTTGTTCGTTCAGTTTCTATTGAAAAAACAAGACCTTATCTAGACAAGTTACAAGAGCAGACAGGCTTTAAAGTGGACTTGTATGCTTTAGAAGATGTTTCTGAACTGCAAGCAAGGATTGCTGGGTCGGATTTACTGGTCAATGCGACCAGTGTGGGCATGGATGGTCAATCATCTCCAGTTCCTGAAAACATTGTCCTATCAGAAACTCTTTTAGTAGCAGATATCATTTACCAACCCTTTGAAACACCATTTTTGAAATGGGCTAGAAGTCAGGGGAATCCAGTTGTCAATGGTCTGGGAATGTTGCTCTATCAAGCTGCAGAAGCTTTTCAACTGTGGACAGGAAAGGAAATGCCAACAGAAGAAATTTGGCAGTC
Source organism: bacterium (assembly GCA_905221285.1). Lineage (GTDB taxonomy): Bacteria > Bacillota > Bacilli > Lactobacillales > Streptococcaceae > Streptococcus. Next base: position 136,887 of record CAJNCM010000001.1, on the reverse strand, counting down.
CTTAACAGAAAAATACCAATAAAGAAAGGGAGATTCTCCTATGAAAATCAGAATCGATATTCCTCATCATCCTTATGATATTCAGATTGAAAAAGGCTGTCTGGCTCAGGCTGGTCAATGGTTGCGAGAACTCTGGCAACCACAAAAGGTAGTGATTGTGACAGACAACCATGTAGCTTCTCTTTATGCAGAGAAGGTCAAGCTCAGCCTAGAAGATGCTGGTTTTCAGGTAGCTGTTTTTGATTTTTTAGAAGGGGAAGAACGAAAGAATTTAACTACTGTTCAGAAAGTCTATGAATTTCTAGTTAAGCAGGGGTTGACTCGTAGCGATGGAATCGTGGCTCTCGGAGGTGGTGTCGTTGGAGACCTGGCTGGTTTCGTAGCCTCTACCTATATGCGGGGTATTCATTTTGTTCAGATACCGACTAGCTTGACAGCCCAGGTTGATTCTTCTATCGGCGGAAAGACAGGTGTTAATACTCCATTTGCTAAAAATATGGTGGGGACCTTTGCCCAACCAGATGGGGTTTTGATTGACCCACTTGTTCTTGAAACGCTTGGAAAAAGAGAGTTGATTGAAGGGATGGGTGAGGTTATCAAGTATGGCTTGATTGAGGCTCCAGAACTGTGGGCTCTTTTGACGGAGCTGGATGGTTCTGTTGAGAGCATTCTGGAACATGCAGAGACTTTAATTGAACATTCTTGTCAGGTTAAGCGCAAGATGGTAGTTGAGGATGAGTTGGACAATGGTGTACGCCTTTACCTCAACTTTGGCCACACTATTGGTCATGCCATTGAAGCAACGGCTGGTTATGGCAAGGTCATGCATGGAGAAGCTGTGGCCATGGGCATGGTGCAGATTTCCAAGGTGGCTGAGGAAAAAGGCCTCATGCCAGCTGGCATTACCCAGTCCATCACAGAAATGTGTCAGAAGTTTGGCTTGCCTGTTGATTATGAAAACTGGAATGTTGACAAGCTTTATCAGGCTTTGACTCATGATAAGAAAGCACGTGGCAATACCTTGAAATTGGTCTTGGTACCAGAGCTCGGTTCAGCGACCATTCACCCAGTTTCTCTGGAAGAGATGAAAGACTACTTGGTAAAATAAGGAGAGTGTATGAGATATTTAACTGCAGGAGAATCACACGGTCCCCGTCTGACGGCTATCATTGAAGGAATTCCAGCTGGACTTCCTTTGACAGCTGAGGACATCAATGAGGATTTGAAACGTCGTCAGGGTGGATACGGCCGCGGTGGTCGTATGAAGATTGAGAGCGACCAAGTTATCTTTACTTCGGGTGTTCGCCATGGGAAGACTACTGGGGCTCCCATTACCATGGATGTCGTCAATAAGGACCATCAGAAATGGCTGGATATCATGTCTGCGGAGGACATTGAAGACCGCTTTAAAAGCAAACGAAAAATCACCCATCCTCGTCCCGGTCACGCCGACTTGGTTGGGGGAATCAAGTACCGTTTTGACGATTTGAGAAATTCTTTGGAGCGTTCATCTGCCCGTGAAACCACCATGCGGGTGGCAGTTGGGGCAGTAGCCAAACGCCTCTTGGCTGAGCTGGGTATGGAGATTGCCAACCATGTCGTGGTCTTTGGTGGTAAGGAAATCGATGTTCCTGAAAATCTAACAGTCGCTGAGATTAAGGAACGAGCTGCCCAGTCAGAAGTTTCTATTGTCAACCAAGAAAGGGAACAGGAAATCAAGGATTATATTGATCAAATTAAACGTGACGGTGATACCATCGGTGGAGTTGTCGAGACAGTCGTCGGAGGTGTTCCAGTCGGTCTTGGTTCCTATGTCCAATGGGACAGAAAATTGGATGCAAGATTGGCCCAAGCTGTTGTTTCTATCAATGCCTTTAAAGGGGTTGAATTTGGCCTTGGATTTGAAGCTGGTTACCGCAAAGGTAGCCAAGTTATGGATGAAATTCTCTGGTCTAAAGAAGACGGCTATACTCGCCGTACCAATAATCTAGGTGGCTTTGAAGGTGGTATGACCAATGGGCAACCAATTGTTGTTCGTGGCGTCATGAAACCCATTCCTACTCTTTATAAACCTCTTATGAGTGTGGATATCGAAACCCACGAACCTTATAAGGCAACCGTGGAGAGAAGTGATCCGACCGCTCTTCCAGCAGCAGGTGTAGTCATGGAAGCCGTTGTTGCAACGGTTCTGGCACAAGAAATCCTTGAAAAATTCTCATCAGACAATCTAGAGGAATTAAAAGAAGCGGTAGCCCAACACCGAGATTATACAAAGAACTATTAAGGAGTTCCTATGGCAAAAACAATCTATATCGCAGGTCTTGGTTTGATTGGTGCCTCTATGGCACTTGGTATCAAACGTGATCATCCAGATTATGAAATTTTAGGTTATAATCGCAGTCAAGCTTCGAGAGATATTGCTTTGAAAGAAGGCATGATTGACCGTGCAACAGATGATTTTGCCAGTTTTGCTCCTTTAGCAGATGTCATCATCCTTAGCTTGCCAATCAAACAAACCATTTCCTTTATTAAGGAATTGGCTGACTTGGACTTGAAAGAAGGTGTGATTATTTCAGATGCCGGTTCGACCAAGTCAGCCATCGTAGATGCGGCGGAGCAATATTTGGCTGGCAAGCCTGTTCGCTTTGTCGGGGCCCATCCCATGGCTGGTAGTCATAAGACAGGAGCAGCTTCTGCGGATGTCAATCTCTTTGAAAATGCCTATTATATCTTCACACCTTCGAGCCTGACAAGTCAGGATACGCTTGAGGAAATGAAGGATCTGCTTTCAGGTCTTCATGCCCGATTTATCGAGATTGATGCCAAGGAGCATGATCGAGTGACTTCTCAGATTAGCCATTTTCCTCATATTCTGGCTTCCAGTCTTATGGAGCAGACCGCGGTTTATGCTCAAGAACATGAGATGGCAAGGCGCTTTGCGGCCGGTGGTTTTCGAGATATGACTCGGATTGCGGAAAGCGAGCCGGGTATGTGGACTTCCATTCTTTTGTCCAATCGTGAAACTATTCTGGATCGAATTGAGGATTTTAAGGAACGTTTAGATGAGGTTGGACAAGCCATCAGCAAGGGAGATGAAGAGCAGATTTGGAACTTTTTCAACCAAGCGCGTGAGCAGCGTCAGGCTATGGAAATCCATAAGCGTGGTGGTGTGGATAGCTCTTATGACCTCTATGTCGATGTTCCCGATGAAGAAGATGTCATCTTGAGGATTTTGGAACTACTACGAGGAACTTCCTTGGTCAATATTCACATCAATGAGGAAAACCGTGAGGATATTCATGGGATTCTACAAATTTCATTTAAAAATGCTCAAGACTTGGAAAGAGCTGAGCACCTCATAACAGAAAACACCGATTATACAGTCGTTATCAAATAAGGAGAAAATCATGTCAAATATTTACGATAGTGCAAACGAACTTAGTCGCGGTCTACGCGAATTACCAGAATACAAGGCTGTTAAAGCAGCTAAAGATGCTATTTCAGCAGATGCTGAGGCAAGCAAAATTTTTACAGAATATGTTGCCTTCCAAGAGGAAATTCAAAGACTAGCACAGACAGGTCAAATGCCAGACGCTTCCTTTCAAGCGAAAATGGAAGGCTTTGGCAAGCAGATTCAAGGGAATAGCCTCTTATCAGAATTCTTTACTAAGCAACAACAATTGGCAATTTACCTTTCTGACATTGAAAAAATTGTTTTCGAACCAGTTTCAGAATTGCTAAAATAAGAACATTATTTTGTTCATTACTTATAGGTATTTTCTTAAGCGTATGATTATTATTGATAACTACTGTATTAGTTAGAGTTATTAGCGTGGTTCGTTTAAGAATGACTGTGGGGATGAATGTCTTTACTAATAAACAAAATACAAAACAAATTAAATAGGCTATTGAAAATCATAACTATAATACAAAATGAATTTGAAAGTTTATAACTGTTATTTTCTACTTCAATTGATAAGTTAGAAATTGTTGATGAGATAATAAATATAGAAACAATTATGAAAGAGAATGAAATTTTTATTATCGATAAATAGTAGATAAATGATGAACAATAGAAAATAGGAAAAAATATGTCAAAAAAATTAATTGCTCTAATAGGAATTCCTGTAGGAATTATCTTCATCAGTATTATAGTGTTGGCAGGTTCGTACAATAGTCTTGTTAGCAAAGATGAATCTGTGAAACAAGCTAACTCGAAGATTGAAGTGGCACTTCAACGTAGGGCTGACTTAATTCCAAATGTTGTAAATTCTGTAAAAGGATATATGAAGCATGAAGAAGACATCTTTACAAAGATTGCGGATGCTCGTTCTAAGATTGGCTCAGGAAATACAGAAACAAAAAATGAAGGGGAGAGCGAATTAACTTCTGCCATTTCTCGATTGCTAGTTGTTCAAGAAAATTATCCTGAGTTAAAAGCTGACACACAAGTATCTTCTCTAATTTCAGAGCTTGAGGGAACTGAAAATCGTTTGTTTGTCGCTCGTAAAGATTATAACGATACTGCAACAGAATATAATAAGACCACTAGACGTTTTCCTACTAGCGTGATAGCTAGTTTGTTTGGTTTCCAAAGAGCTGAGTTAATTGAAGCAGAGAAAGATGCAAAGGTTGTCCCTAAAGTCAATTTAACTGATTAGTCTTGTGGGGGATCTCCTATGAAAAAGTTACTTTTACTCTTAATTACCCCTTTATTCTTTTTTATGCCTCTTGTTGCGGCTAATATAGCTGTTCCAGATCGTCCTTTAAATGGTATTTACGATCCTAACGGTTATTTAACCACTAGTGTTGCAGAAACGTTAGAGAGTATGAATTCTGGAAGTGAAACCCAAGTAGGTATTTACATTGTAGATACTCTGGACGGTTTCAGTATCGAAGAGGTAGCCAATGAGGTTGCACGCAAATGGAAAGTTGGGAAACAAGATTCCAACAGTGGAATTTTAATTGCTATTGCTATAAAGGATAGGAAGTTTCGTATTGAAACATCCAACGAAGCAGCAATTTGGCTTACTGACTCTATGGCCAGTTCCTTACTAAATGATTCTAAGCCATACATGAAAGAAGGGAAATATACTGATGCCCTTAACAAAATTCTAGTAGGCATTTCTAAAGCGGAGTCTAGAAAAGCTGAAATCATAAACAAGAAGGAAAATAATCGACTTCCAAAAAGCTATGAAAAATCATTAAAAAATAATGAAGGCTTTAGTAAGTACTTCGATTACATTCCATTTCCGATATTGTTCTATCTGTTGTTCTTTCTTTTACTAAGTTTAGCAACGTGGATCAAGTACTTAAAAAGATGCCGCTTTTCTAAGTATGAGTACGAGGGAAAAGGCAAGCTGTATCCAGATTTTCCTGACTTTGTACCTAATGATACGTGGACTGAAGAACGTAAATCTGACTATAAAAAAAATAAGCGTTTAATTAGGTCTCGATATCAGTACGAAGGATATAACAAGCTATATCCAGACTCAAAAGGTTTTCTACCTAATGACACTTGGACTCCATTACTTATAGAAGCATACTACGCAGAAGTTGAAAGAAAGCAACTAGATAGGCTCAATCGCTCTCAATACTCTTATAATGGGAAGGGGAAACTCTACCCAAACGATAACGATTTTGTGAGGAATGCTTCTTGGACTTCCGAGCTCACAAAAAGCTACTATGCTTCACAAAGAGCACAGTCAGATTCTTCTTCCTCTAGATATGATTCTGGTAGTTCTAGTTCATCTTGGTCTTCAGATGATTGGGGTGGCGGTGGATTTGATGGTGGTGGTTCTTCAGATAGTTGGTAAATTGAAAATGAAAAAGAATTGCTAAAATAAGAAAATAACTATCATAAAGTCAGGAATTTTTAAGGAATTTCTGGCTTTTTATGATAAAATAGGTAAAAGTATTGCAAGTATGAGGTCTAGTATGAAACTAAAAACAAACATTCGCCACTTACACGGCAGTATCCGAGTTCCAGGTGACAAGTCTATCAGTCACCGTTCTATTATCTTTGGAAGTTTGGCTGAGGGTGAGACCAAGGTTTATGATATTCTGCGAGGTGAAGACGTTCTTTCGACCATGCAGGTTTTTCGTGACCTTGGTGTTGAAATTGAGGACAAAGATGGGGTTATTACTATTCAAGGTGTAGGCATGGATGGCTTAAAAGCACCGCAAAATGCCCTTGATATGGGAAATTCTGGCACCTCGATTCGTCTGATTTCAGGTGTCCTTGCTGGTGCAGATTTTGAAGTAGAGATGTTCGGAGACGACAGTCTTTCCAAACGTCCTATGGACCGTGTGACCCTTCCACTGAAAAAAATGGGCGTTAGTATTTCAGGGCAAACTGAGCGAGACCTGCCTCCCCTTCATTTAAAAGGGACGAAAAACCTAAGACCTATTCAGTATGAGTTGCCGATTGCCTCTGCCCAAGTCAAGTCAGCCTTGATGTTTGCGGCCTTGCAAGCTCAGGGGGAGTCAGTGATTATCGAAAAAGAATGCACCCGTAATCATACTGAAGATATGTTGCAACAATTTGGTGGTCATTTAAGTGTGGACGGTAAGAAAATCACAGTCCAAGGGCCACAAAAATTGACAGGACAGAAGGTGGTCGTACCAGGAGATATTTCCAGTGCAGCCTTTTGGTTGGTCGCAGGTTTGATTGTTCCAAACTCTCGTGTGGTGCTTAAAAATGTGGGCATCAACGAAACGCGTACAGGTATCATTGATGTCATTCGCGCCATGGGTGGAAAATTAGAAGTTACTGAAATTGACCCAGTCGCTAAATCTGCAACCCTGACTGTTGAGTCTTCTGACTTGAAAGGAACAGAGATTGGTGGCGCTTTGATTCCACGCTTGATTGATGAATTGCCCATTATCGCTCTACTTGCGACCCAAGCTCAAGGTGTAACAGTTATTAAGGATGCTGAGGAACTCAAGGTCAAGGAAACAGACCGCATTCAGGTGGTGGCAGACGCTTTAAATAGCATGGGTGCGGATATCACACCTACAGCAGATGGAATGATTATCAAAGGAAAATCAGCCCTTCACGGTGCTAGGGTCAATACTTTTGGCGACCACCGTATTGGCATGATGACAGCCATAGCAGCCCTCTTGGTTGCAGATGGAGAAGTGGAGCTTGACCGTGCAGAAGCCATTAATACCAGTTACCCTAGCTTCTTTGATGATTTGGAGAACTTGATTCATGGCTAAGGTATTACTAGGATTTATGGGGGCTGGCAAATCGACTATTGCAAGAGGCTTGGACCCTAATTACCTTGATATGGATGCTCTGATAGAGAAGCGTTTAGGCATGTCCATTGCGGAATTTTTCGCGGAAAAGGGAGAAGAGGCCTTTCGACAGGTAGAGTCAGAAGTATTAGCTGAGTTATTACAAAGAGATCAAGTTGTGTCAACTGGTGGGGGAGTGGTTATTTCTCAGCGAAATCGTGACTTACTAAAGACAAATTCTGATAATATCTACTTGAAAGCTGATTTTGAAACCCTCTACCAACGCATATCAGCTGATAAGGACAATCAGCGCCCGCTTTTTCTAAATAATAGCAAGGAAGAACTTGCAGCTATTTTCCAAGAAAGACAGGCTTGGTATGAGGAAGTAGCTAGTCGGGTTTTGGATGTGACCAAGCTAAGCCCAGAGGAAATTATAGAGGAACTGAGATGAAAATTGCTTATCTAGGTCCCAAGGGATCATTTTCACACCACGTTGTGCAGACAGCTTTTCCTCAGGAGGAATTGCAGGCTTTTGCCAACATTACAGATGTCATCAAGGCCTATGAGCAAGGATTAGTGGACTATTCTGTGGTGCCAGTTGAAAATTCTATTGAGGGTAGTGTTCATGAAACCTTGGACTACCTTTTTCATCAGGCTCGTATCCAAGCAGTGGCAGAAATCGTTCAGCCTATTCATCAGCAGTTGATGGTGGTTCCAGGTCATACTAAGATTGAAAAGATTTTTTCTCATCCTCAGGCTTTGGCTCAAGGAAAGAAATTCATCGATGAACAATATCCAGAGGCCCAAACCGAGGTAACAGCTAGTACAGCTTATGCGGCCCGTTTTATTTCCGAACATCCAGACCAATCTTATGCAGCGATTGCACCTAGAAGTTCTGCTGAAGAATATGGTTTAGAACTGATTGCCGAGGATATTCAGGAAATGGAAGCCAATTTCACACGTTTCTGGGTTTTAGGAGCTGAAGGTGTAGCTATTCCCTTGCAAGCACAAAGTGAGAAAATGAGTTTGGCCTTGACCTTACCTGACAACCTTCCCGGTGCCCTCTATAAGGCCCTGTCGACCTTTGCTTGGAGAGGAATTGACCTGACAAAAATTGAAAGTCGGCCACTCAAGACAGCACTGGGCGAATACTTTTTCATTATCGATGTTGATTATGCCGATAAGGACTTGGTTAACTTTGCCCAAAAAGAATTAGAAGCGATTGGAATCCAGTATAAAGTACTGGGAGCCTATCCTATTTATCTAATATCAGACCACGGAAAGGAGAGAAGATGAGTAAAGAAAATCCCTTAAGTCATCATGAGCAGTTACGTTATGACTATCTTTTTAAGAACATTCATTACCTCAATGAGCGAGAGAAAAAAGAGTTTGCTTACCTGCAAGGTAAGTTAAATATGGCTAGTGGTAGTGAAGTTTCTCCAGAAATTCATAATGAAAATCACGATATGGAAAAGTCTTTCACGGAATCAGTCAATCAGTCTCCTCTTCCATCCTATGGTAACCGTAGTCGTGCAAAAAAATACCAGAAAAGCCATTCTCTTCCAAAGGTTAAGTCCAAAAAACGTAAGATTCGTTGGGGGCGCATTTTTGCAGGATTGCTTGCTCTTCTAGCCTGTGTCGGTTTTGGCATGATTTTTATGTTCCTAAAAGGTTATTCAAATGCGGATCCAACCAAACCTGCCAATGCTAAGGCAGCTCAAGTAGAAGTTTTTCATGGTCAAGATACCAAGGATGGGGTCAATATTTTGATTATGGGGACGGATGGACGGATTGGCCAGAACAGTGCTGAGACGAGAACGGACTCGATTATGGTTCTAAACGTTGGTGGCTCAGATAAAAAAATCAAGCTGGCCAGCTTTATGCGTGACAATTTGGTTTATATAGATGGTTACAGCCAAGTCATTAACGGTAGAAAGCAATCTGATAATAAGTTGAATGTGGCCTATGAGTTGGGGGAACAAGAGGGGCAAAAAGGGGCAGAAATGGTTCGAAAAGTCCTAAAAGACAATTTTGACTTGGACATTAAGTACTACGCTTTGGTAGACTTCCAGGCCTTCGCAACTGCTATTGACACTCTCTTCCCTGATGGTGTGACGATTGATGCCAAATTCTCAACCTTAGAAGGTCAACCTTTAACCGAAGCTACAGTCGGAGATGATTTACATGCTACGGAAACAGAGTCACCAACCCAGACTATTAAAGTTGGGAAACAGCAGATGAACGGTTCAACCTTGCTCAATTATGCACGTTTCCGTGATGATGATGAAGGTGATTACGGTCGTACCAAGAGACAACAGCAAGTTTTGACAGCTGTTCTGCAACAACTCAAGGATCCAACTAAACTCTTTACTGGATCAGAAGCACTTGGTAAGGTCTTTGGAATGACCTCTACGAATGTTCCTTATAGTTTCTTATTGACCAATGGCTTATCCTTCCTAGATGGAGCACAAAATGGCATTGAGAGATTAACAGTTCCAGAACTGGGTGATTGGGTCGATGCCTATGATGTCTATGGAGGACAGGCACTCTTAGTAGACCAAAATAAATATCAAACCAAGCTCGCTCAAATGGGAATGAGATAAGTTAAGACAGAAAAATCAAAGTTTGAAGGCTATGTATCTAGCAGTCAGGCTTTGATTTTTTACAGTCTGCAATAGATTTTCATCCCTTATTTGTGGTATAATGAAACGATACGATAGAAAGAATAATGAACAATATGACTGATTTAAAAGCAATTCAGGCTCGAAGTCTGGAGATGGCTGAATATTTTGTGGCCTTTTGTAAAGAACATGATTTGCTTTGTTATCTTTGTGGTGGAGGTGCTATTGGTGCCCTTCGAAACAAGGGGTTTATTCCTTGGGATGATGATTTAGATTTTTTTATGCCCCGTAAAGATTATGAGAAATTAGCAGAATTATGGCCTCGTTATGCAGATGAGCGTTATTTCTTGTCAAAGAGTAATAAGGATTTTGTCGACCGCAATCTTTTTATTACCATTCGTGACAAGGAAACCACCTGTATCAAACCTTATCAGCAGGATTTGGATTTGCCACATGGTCTGGCCTTGGATGTTTTACCTTTGGATTATTATCCTAAAAATCCAGCTGAGCGGAAAAAGCAGGTTCACTGGGCCTTGATTTATTCTCTTTTTTGTGCGCAAACTATTCCAGAAAAACATGGCGCACTTATGAAGTGGGGAAGTCGCATTTTACTCGGTTTGACGCCAAAATCTCTCCGTTATCGCATTTGGAAAAAAGCTGAAAAAGAAATGACCAAGTACAGTCTAGCTGAGAGCGATGGAATCACGGAGTTATGCTCCGGTCCTGGCTACATGAGAAACAAGTACCCAATCGCATCCTTTGAAGATAATCTCTTCTTTCCATTTGAAGGAACAGAGATGCCCATTCCAGTTGGCTACGATGCCTATCTCAGCACTGCTTTTGGAGACTACATGACACCTCCACCAGCAGACAAGCAAGTACCACATCATGATGCTGTCATCGCTGATATGGATAAGTCTTATACAGAATACAAGGGAGAATATGGTGGCTAAGAAAAAAATATTATTTTTTATGTGGTCTTTTTCTCTCGGGGGTGGAGCAGAGAAGATTCTATCTACCATTGTTTCAAATCTAGATCCAGAAAAGTATGATATTGATATTCTTGAAATGGAACATTTTGATAAGGGATACGAATCTGTTCCCAAGCATGTATGCATTTTAAAATCCCTTCAGGATTATCGCCAAGCCAGATGGATTCGAGCTCTTTTGTGGAGAATGAGAATTTATTTTCCAAGATTGACACGTCGCTTACTGGTGAAAGATGACCATGATGTTGAAGTTTCCTTTACCATTATGAATCCTCCACTTTTGTTCTCTAAAAGAAAAGAAGTCAAGAAAATCTCTTGGATTCATGGAAGTATCGAAGAATTTCTTAAGGATAGCTCAAAAAGGGAGTCACATAGACGCCAGTTGGATGCTGCGGATATCATTGTAGGAATTTCAAAAAAGACCAGTCATTCTATCAAGGAAGTCTATCCAGATTATGCTTCGAAATTACAGACAGTCTACAATGGATATGATTTTAAGACTATTTTAGAAAAATCTCAAGAGAAGATCGATATCGAGATTGCGCCTCAAAGTATCTGTACTATCGGACGGATTGAGGAAAATAAGGGTTCTGACCGTGTGGTAGAAGTGATACGATTATTACACCAAGAGGGAAAAAACTATCATCTCTACTTCATAGGGGCTGGGGATATGGAAGAGGAACTGAAAAAACGAGTTAAAGAATATGAGCTTGAAGACTATGTACATTTCCTTGGTTATCAAAAAAATCCTTATCAGTATTTATCTCAGACGAAAGTTCTCTTGTCTATGTCTAAACAAGAAGGTTTTCCTGGAGTGTATGTGGAAGCCTTGAGTCTGGGACTTCCTTTTGTCTCTACGGATGTCGGAGGGGCTGAGGAATTATCCCAAGAAGGACGATTTGGCCAAATCATTGAGAGCAATCAAGAGGCAGCTCAGGCAATTACGAACTACATGACCTCTGCCTCAAACTTTGATGTCAATGAGGCTAGCCAATTTATTCAACAATTTACAATTGCCAAACAAATCGAACAAGTAGAAAAACTATTAGAGGAGTAGCATGGAAACTGCATTAATTAGTGTCATTGTGCCAGTCTATAATGTGGCGCAGTACCTAGAAAAATCGATAGCTTCCATTCAGGAGCAGACCTATCAAAATCTGGAAATTATTCTTGTTGATGATGGTGCAACAGATGAGAGTGGTCACTTGTGTGATTCAATCGCTGAACAAGATGACAGGGTGTCAGTACTTCATAAAAAGAATGAAGGATTGTCGCAAGCACGAAATGATGGAATGAAGCAGGCCCACGGGGATTATCTGATTTTTATTGACTCAGATGATTATATCCATCCAGAAATGATTCATAGTTTATATGAGCAATTAATTCAAGAAGATGCGGATGTTTCGAGCTGTGGTGTCATGAATGTCTATGCTAATGATGAAAGCCCACAATCAACCAATCAGGATGACTATTTTGTCTGTGATTCTCAAACATTTCTGAGGGAATACCTCATAGGTGAAAAAATACCTGGGACGATTTGCAATAAGCTAATCAAGAGAGAGATTGCAACTGCACTATCCTTTCCAAAGGGATTGATTTACGAAGATGCTTATTATCATTTTGATTTAATCAAGTTGACCAAGAAGTACGTTGTTAATACCAAACCCTATTATTACTATTTCCATAGAGGGGATAGTATTACGACTAAACCCTATGCAGAGAAGGATTTAGCCTATATTGATATCTACCAAAAGTTTTACAATGAAGTTGTGAAAAACTATCCTGACTTGAAAGAGGTTGCTTTTTTCAGATTGGCCTATGCCCACTTCTTTATTCTGGATAAGATGTTGCTAGATGATCAGTATAAACAATTTGAAGCCTATTCTCAGATTCATCGTTTTTTAAAAGGCCATGCCTTTGCTATTGCTAGGAATCCAATTTTCCGTAAGGGGAGAAGAATTAGTGCTTTGGCTCTATTCATAAATATTTCCTTATACCGATTCTTATTACTGAAAAATATTGAAAAATCTAAAAAATTACATTAGAACGGGGGTGAGCAAGTGATTGATGGGAAACGATTATTATTTAGTTTGACCATAGTCAGCTATGCCTTGACGCTAGTAAGTGGAATTGTGTATCTGTTTAATAATAACAATGTTAGCTTGCTTTCTACTTTATTGTTCTTACTGGTTAGTAGCTTAATTGCTTGTTGGAATGATATCAAGTATTACTTAATCCATTTTATTTTCTTTTTAACTATTTTTGTATTTCTGGTATCAAGGCCGACCATTGATTATTTTAGGGATGGTGCTTTGGATACCTATCATCCCATAGCCTATCGTTTTGCCTTTATAGTCGTCATGGTTTCGATATTGGGATTGACCACAGGGGGGCTCCTAGCTCGCTATTTTATAGCTAGAAAGCAAATAAAAGTACCCAAGATAGGAAGTTCTCTAAAAGATGTTTACATCAAGCGGTTGCGCTTTGTATCGCTAGGAGTTTTTCTTCTAACCTATCCTTTCTATTTCATTCGGTTATTTGAACGGCTCCTGTATCGCTTGCAGACTTCCTACTATGCCTACTATGCAAACTTTGAAAGTAAACTACCTTATTTTACCTATATCTTATCAACATTTACGGTCTATGCAATGTGTATGTATTTGGCAACCAAGCCAAAGAAATGGCAGGCAACAGCAGTGCTTGTCTCCTTTATTGCAGCTAATACTATTCATTTGGCAATCGGGACACGCAATCCCTTTATTTTAAGTATTCTATTTGCTTTCGTTTATTACTTTATGCGGGAGCAAACAGAAAAGGGAAAATGGATTGGATTTAAAGAAAAGTTAGCGATTTTTGTAGGTTCTCCTATTCTCATGTTAGCGATGGGAATACTCAATTATGTACGGGATAATGTCCAAGTTTCCCATACAGGTTTCTGGGATATCCTGCTTGACTTTATCTATAAACAAGGAACCAGTTTTGGTGTTTTGGCTCGAGGTTTTCTATTTAACAGTAGCCTACCTTACCGAGATTTACGCAATTTTACTTTTGGTCCTGTTATTGATTATTTTGCAAGGGGAAGTTTAGGGGCCATTTTCGGAGGAAAAGCCTTTGAACATACAACCAATAGTGTGGAACTAGCTATTGATAGTAATAGTTATGCCCATAATCTATCCTATCTTGTCTTGAACAAGGAATACTTGAAAGGACATGGTATCGGAAGTAGCTACATTATGGAGTTGTATACCGACTATGGTATGATAGGAGTCTTTCTACTTAGTCTCTTGCTAGGTATGCTATTCATAGCCATGTTGCAAGTAGCCTATCGTTCAAGAACAATCTTATTTGCCTTGTCCCTACTCATTTTGAATAATCTATTCTTTATGCCAAGAAGTAGCTTTTCAGAAAGTTTCTTCAATTTATTTACAATGCAATTCTGGGGAATTGTTCTTGTGATTATATTCGTAGCGAAAATGCTTACAAAGGAAAACCAGTATCTACTAAACAAAGGAGAAAAAAATCATGTTTGAACATTATTCAGTAGCTGATTTGTTTGCAAATCTATACAAAAAACGAAAAGCAAATATTCTAGCTCTCATCGCTTTATTTGCTCTCATTGCTGTACCATTTACAATTAAAGCAGTTAAGAATAAAAATACTGTTAAAGACACAACAAGTTATTCAACTTATATCAGCTATAAAATCACACCTCCAGAAGATTCAGCTAAAACGATTTTGAATCATCAAATTGGTGGTTATAGTGATTTCTACGGGAAATTGATTGATGGGAATTTGAATGGAGCTTATCTTTTCAATGATGTAGAGCCTAGTGAGTTGAAAAAAATTGCCAGTGAATTGGATACGACAGAGACAACCTTGAAAAATTCTACAAGTGACTATTGGTGGAAAAAATTGACTGTCTACTATATGATTGACGATGCAGGGGTTAGTGTGAAAATTTTGACACCAAGTAAAGATGCCAACGACTTGTTAGAGCGAAAAATTGATGGATTGATTGAGAAATTTAAACACACTTATGCAAATGTGAAAATTGAAAAATTGGAAACCATCAACTCTAAAGAATTGAATGCAAATGGTGAGACAGCGCTTGGATTAAACGTCAAGAATCTGATTCTTCGTCTAGCTGTTATTGGAGTAGTTTGTGTGATTTTGGTTGTGATGGGAAATGTATTGATTTATCTCTTTAATCCAACAATCAATAGAGCAGGTGATTTTTCTCAGTATCAAATTGATTTTGTAACAGAGATTACAACAATTGCTAATCTAGCAGATATTCTATCATACAAAAATGCTGGACAAGAATTAACAATCGTTAGCTCAAACAAAGCTATTCTAGATAAATTGAAACAAAATCAAGGGTCTTTAAAAGGAATTCATTTTGTCGATTTACAAGATGTACCATCTCTTTTAGAAAGAGATACAGTCCTTCTTGTTGAAGAATACGGAGTGACTCGTTATAAGAAATTTGAACAAAGTCTTCAAATTCTTCGAAACTTAAATCGTTCTATCCTTGGTGTAGCAACCTTTAAACTATAAGCTTTCTGATGTATTAGGTCTTCAAAGTTGGCTAAGAGCTGATTTTGAAGGCTTTTTCTATTTGTTTGCAGAAATTTTCTTTTATACTCAATGAAAATCAAAAAGCAAACTAGGAAGCTAGCCGCAGGTTGCTCAAAGCACCGCTTTGAGGTTGTAGATAAAGCTGACGTGGTTTGAAGAGATTTTCGAAGAGTATTAGAGTCTTCTACAGAAGTTACCCTAGGGAAAATCTATCCCGACAGAGGAGCCTTCTTTTGATAAAATCGTAAAAATCTAGTATAATAGATAGAACTGAAAGTATGAGGTTACTAGCAATGAAAATGAAACAAATCAGTGATACAACTTTAAAAATCACGATGTCTTTAGAAGATTTGATGGATCGAGGCATGGAGATTGCTGACTTTCTCGTTCCTCAAGAAAAAACAGAAGAGTTCTTTTATGCTATCTTGGATGAGTTAGAGATGCCTGATAGCTTCCTAGATACAGGTATGTTGAGCTTCCGTGTGACTCCAAAACCTGATAAGGTCGATGTCTTTGTAACCAAATCAAAGATTGACCAAAATCTAGATTTTGAAGATTTATCGGATTTGCCAGACATGGAAGAATTGGCTCAAATGTCGCCAGATGAATTTATCAAAACCCTGGAAAAAAGTATCGCGGACAAAACTAAGGATGATATCGAAGCCATTCAATCTCTAGAGCAAGTCGAAGCCAAGGAAGAAGAGCAGGAGCAGGCTGAACAAGAAGTTGAGAGCAAGAAAGAGCCTTATATCTACTACATCCTTTCTTTTGCTAAGTTAGCTGACTTGGTGGCTTTTGCCAAGACAGTGACTTTTGAGATGGAAACTTCTGAACTCTACAAGATGAACGAGCGCTATTATTTGACCATTTTAGTGGATATTGAAAATCATCCAAGCCCTTATCCAGCTTGGCTTTTGGCCCGTATGCGCGAGTTTGCGGATGATAGTGACATCAGTCGTTCAGTCTTGCAAGAGTATGGTCAAGTCTTGATGAATCACGATGCAGTACTTAATCTGCAAAAGATTGGATAATCCTTTCTGGAAAGCTATTTCTAGATTTTGAGAAGAGCGAATCGTCTGATTCGTTTTTTCTTTTCTAGATTGAAATAGTGATTTACTATAATAGGAATTTTCACAAAATTCTGTTATAATGGCTATATTAGAAAATTTCGAGGAGACAAACATGACAGTTAAAATTGCTTTACTAGGATTTGGTACCGTTGCAAGTGGTGTGCCTTTCCTCCTAAAGGAAAATGGAGAAAAAATCAATCAATCAGCACATTCAGAGATTGAAGTTGCTAAGGTATTGGTCAAGGATGAAGATGAAAAGAATCGCTTGCTTGCAGCAGGGAATGACTTTAACTTTGTAACCAATGTGGATGATATTTTATCAGACCAAGACATTACGATCGTAGTGGAATTGATGGGGCGTATCGAACCTGCTAAAACCTTTATCACTCGTGCCTTGGAAGCTGGGAAACACGTTGTGACTGCTAACAAGGACCTTTTGGCTGTCCATGGTGCAGAATTGTTAGAAATCGCTAAAGCTAACAAGGTAGCACTTTACTATGAAGCAGCAGTAGCTGGTGGGATTCCAATTCTTCGTACTTTGGCAAATTCCTTGGCTTCTGATAAAATTACGCGTGTGCTTGGAGTAGTCAACGGAACGTCCAACTTCATGATGACCAAGATGGTCGAAGAAGGCTGGTCTTACGATGATGCTCTTGCGGAAGCACAAAGACTAGGTTTTGCAGAAAGTGACCCTACAAATGACGTAGATGGGATTGATGCAGCCTACAAGATGGTGATTTTGAGTCAATTTGCTTTTGGTATGAAGGTTGCCTTTGACGATGTAGCCCACAAGGGAATCCGCAACATCACACCAGAAGACGTAGCTGTAGCGCAAGACCTTGGTTATGTAGTGAAATTGGTTGGTTCTATCGAGGAAACTCCTTCAGGTATTGCTGCAGAAGTAACTCCAACCTTCCTTCCCAAAGCACACCCACTTGCTAGCGTGAATGGCGTAATGAACGCTGTCTTTGTGGAATCTATCGGTATCGGTGAGTCTATGTACTATGGACCAGGTGCTGGTCAAAAACCAACTGCAACGAGTGTGGTAGCAGATATTGTCCGTATCGTTCGTCGCTTGAATGATGGAACCATTGGAAAAGACTTCAACGAATATAGCCGTGACTTGGTTTTAGCTAATCCAGAGGATGTTAAAGCTAATTACTATTTCTCAATCTTGGCACCAGACTCAAAAGGTCAGGTCTTGAAATTGGCTGAGATTTTCAACGCTCAAGATATTTCCTTCAAGCAAATCCTCCAAGATGGAAAAGATGGTGACAAGGCGCGTGTTGTTATCATCACACACAAGATTAATAAAGCCCAGCTTGAAAATGTCTCAGCTGAATTGAAGAAGGTTTCAGAATTCGACCTCTTGAATACCTTCAAGGTGCTAGGAGAATAAGATGAAGATTATTGTACCTGCAACCAGTGCCAATATCGGGCCAGGTTTTGACTCGGTCGGTGTAGCTGTAACCAAGTATCTTCAAATTGAGGTCTGTGAAGAACGGGATGAGTGGCTGATTGAACACCAGATTGGCAAATGGATTCCTCATGACGAGCGCAATCTCTTGCTCAAAATTGCTTTGCAAATTGTACCAGACTTGCAACCAAGACGTTTGAAAATGACCAGTGATGTTCCCTTGGCGCGTGGTTTGGGTTCTTCTAGCTCGGTTATCGTTGCTGGGATTGAACTAGCCAATCAATTGGGTAAGCTCAACTTGACAGACCATGAAAAATTGCAGTTAGCGACAAAGATTGAAGGGCATCCTGACAATGTGGCTCCAGCCATTTATGGTAATCTCGTTATTGCAAGTTCCGTTGAAGGGCAAGTTTCTGCTATCGTAGCAGACTTCCCAGAGTGTGATTTCCTAGCCTACATTCCAAACTATGAATTGCGTACTCGAGACAGCCGTGGCGTCTTGCCTAAGAAATTGTCTTACAAGGAAGCTGTTGCGGCTAGTTCTATCGCCAATGTGGCGGTTGCAGCCTTGTTGGCAGGAGACATGGTGACCGCTGGGCAAGCAATCGAGGGCGACCTCTTCCACGAGCGCTATCGTCAGGACTTGGTGAGAGAATTTGCAACGATTAAGCAAGTAGCCAAAGAAAATGGTGCCTATGCAACCTACCTTTCTGGTGCTGGGCCGACAGTTATGGTTTTGGCTTCTCATGACAAGATGCCAACGATTAAGGCGGAATTGGAAAAGCAACCTTTCAAAGGAAAACTTCATGACTTGAAAGTTGATACCCAAGGTGTCCGTGTCGAAGCAAAATAAAGAATAGAAGATAGGATGGGGAAACTCTTGATCAGAGGGCTTCCTATCCTTTTTTTGAAAAGAAGTTTATACTCAATGAAAATCAAAGAGCAAACTAGGAAGCTAGCCGCAGGCTGCTCAAAACACTGTTTTGAGGCTGCAGATGGAAGCTGACGTGGTTTGAATTTAATTTTCGAAGAGTATTAGTTAAAAACTTGGTAAAGGAGAAACGAAGATGGCAGAAATATATTTAGCAGGTGGTTGTTTTTGGGGCCTAGAGGAATATTTTTCACGCATTTCTGGAGTGCTAGCAACCAGTGTTGGCTACGCTAATGGTCAAGTCGAAACGACCAATTACCAGTTGCTCAAGGAAACAGACCATGCAGAAACGGTTCAAGTGATTTATGATGAGAAGGCAGTTTCACTTAGAGAAATTTTACTCTATTATTTCCGTGTTATTGATCCATTATCAGTCAATCAACAAGGGAATGACCGTGGACGTCAGTATCGGACCGGAATTTATTACCAAGATGAAGCTGATTTGCCAGCTATCTACACAGTGGTGCAGGAGCAGGAGCGCATGCTTGGGCGAAAGATTGCAGTAGAGGTGGAGAAACTTCGCCACTACATTCTGGCTGAAGATTACCACCAAGACTATCTTAAGAAGAATCCTTCAGGTTACTGTCATATCGATGTGACTGATGCTGAGAAGCCATTGATTGACGCAGCAAATTATGAAAAGCCTAGTCAAGAGGTGCTAAAGGAAAGCCTAACTGAAGAATCTTACCGTGTTACACAAGAAGCTGATACAGAGGCGCCGTTTAGTAATGCTTATGACCAAATTTTTGAAGAAGGGATTTATGTAGACATTACGACGGGTGAGCCACTCTTCTTTGCCAAGGATAAGTTTGCCTCAGGTTGTGGTTGGCCAAGTTTTAGCCGTCCGATTTCCAAGGAATTGATTCATTATTACAAGGATCTCAGTCATGGAATGGAGCGAATTGAGGTTCGTTCTCGGTCGGGGAATGCTCACTTGGGTCATGTTTTCACAGATGGACCGCGTGAGTTTGGTGGCCTCCGTTACTGTATCAATTCCGCTTCCTTGCGCTTTGTGGCCAAGGATGAGATGGAAGAGGAAGGATATGGCTATCTACTGCCTTACTTAAACAAATAAAACAGAGAGGGTGGTCACTTCCCACTTTCTTTATTTCCAGAATACGAATAGAAGGGATTTATGAAACACCTATTATCTTACTTCAAACCCTATATCAAGGAATCGATTTTAGCTCCCTTATTCAAGCTGTTAGAAGCTATTTTTGAGCTCTTGGTTCCCATGGTGATTGCTGGGATTGTTGACCAATCCTTGCCCCAAAGAAATCAAGGTCATCTATGGATGCAGATTGGTTTGCTCCTTATCTTTGCAGTAATTGGTGTTGTAGTGGCCTTAATAGCCCAGTTCTACTCAGCTAAGGCTGCGGTGGGTTTTGCCAAGGAATTGACAAACGACCTCTATCGTCATATTCTATCTTTACCTAAGGACAGTAGAGACCGTTTGACAACTTCTAGCTTGGTCACTCGCTTGACTTCGGATACCTACCAGATTCAGACTGGTATCAATCAATTCCTGCGTCTCTTTTTACGAGCGCCTATTATCGTTTTTGGTGCCATTTTTATGGCTTATCGAATCTCAGCTGAGCTGACTCTCTGGTTTTTGGTCATGGTTGTGATTCTGACAATCGTTATTGTAGGCCTTTCTCGGTTAGTCAATCCTCTCTACAGCAGCCTGAGAAAGAAAACGGATCAACTAGTTCAGGAAACACGCCAGCAAATACAAGGGATGCGGGTTATTCGTGCTTTTGGTCAAGAAAAACGAGAGTTACAAATTTTTCAAACCCTTAACCAAGTCTATGCTAGATTACAAGAAAAGACAGGTTTCTGGTCTAGTTTATTAACACCTCTAACCTATCTGATTGTTAATGGAACCCTCCTAGTCATTATCTGGCAGGGATATGTTTCTATTCAAGGAGGATTGCTCAGTCAAGGGGCCCTCATTGCCCTTATCAACTATCTCCTACAGATTTTGGTGGAATTGGTCAAATTAGCTATGCTAATCAATTCTCTCAACCAGTCCTATATCTCTGCTAAGCGAATCGAGGAAGTCTTTGCTGAGGCTCCAGAGGATATCCATTCAAAATTAGAACAAAAGCAAGCTACCAGTGATCAGGTTTTACAAGTTCAAGAACTGACCTTTACCTATCCTGATGCGGCCCAGCCTTCTTTGAGAGACATTTCCTTTGATATGACTCAAGGGCAAATCCTTGGTATCATTGGGGGAACAGGTTCTGGTAAATCAAGCTTGGTGCAAGTCTTACTTGGAATTTACCCAGCAGACAAGGGGAGCATTTACCCTTATCGAGATGGATCTAGTCCTCGTAATCTTGAGCAGTGGCGGTCTTGGATTGCCTATGTGCCCCAAAAAGTCGAACTCTTTAAGGGAAGCATTCGTTCCAACTTGACTCTGGGTTTCAATCACGAAGTAACGGACCAAGAACTTTGGCAGGCCTTGGAAATTGCACAAGCCAAGGATTTTGTCAGTGAAAAGGAAGGACTTTTAGATGCTCTAGTTGAGACAGGAGGTCGAAATTTCTCAGGTGGACAAAAACAAAGGCTGTCGATCGCTCGAGCAGTCTTACGCCAAGCTCCATTTCTCATCCTAGATGATGCGACTTCGGCCCTGGACACCATTACCGAGTCCAAGCTCTTGAAAGCTATCCGAGAAAACCTGCCAAATACAAGTTTAATCTTGATTTCTCAACGGACTTCGACACTTCAGATGGCAGACCAGATTCTCCTCTTGGAAAAAGGTGAGCTCCTAGCTATCGGCAAGCACGATGACTTGATGAAGACCAGTCAAGTCTATCGTGAAATCAATGTATCCCAACATGGTAAGGAGGACTAGCATGAGACAACAAACTGCAAAACAGACGCTCAAACGTTTGGCTAAAGACCTTGCAAGCCATCCCTTCCTCCTTTTCCTAGCCTTTCTAGGAACTATTGCCCAAGTTGGTTTATCGATTTACCTACCTATCTTGATTGGGCAGGTCATCGACCAAGTCCTAGTGGCTGGTTCCTCACCAGTTTTTTGGCAAATTTTCCTTCAGATGCTCTTGGTAGTCATAGGAAATACTCTGGTACAATGGGCCAATCCTCTTCTTTATAATCACCTAATCTTCTCTTATACCAGAGACTTGCGAGAGCGAATCATCCATAAGCTCCATCGTTTACCGATTGCTTTTGTGGATCGGCAGGGCAGTGGCGAGATGGTTAGTCGTGTAACAACAGACATAGAACAGTTGGCAGCCGGCTTGACCATGATTTTTAACCAATTTTTCATTGGTGTCTTAATGATTTTGGTTAGTATTCTAGCCATGCTTCAAATTCATCTCCTCATGACTCTTTTGGTCTTGCTGTTGACGCCACTGTCTATGGTAATCTCACGCTTTATTGCCAAACGCTCCTATCATCTCTTCCAAAAGCAAACAGAGACAAGGGGGATTCAAACTCAGTTGATTGAAGAATCTCTTAGCCAGCAGACCATTATCCAGTCCTTTAATGCTCAGGCAGAATTTATCCAAAGGCTGCGTGAGGCTAATGACAACTATGCAGGTTATTCTCAGTCGGCCATCTTTTATTCTTCAACGGTCAATCCTTCGACTCGCTTTGTTAATGCGCTCATTTACGCTCTTCTTGCTGGAGTTGGAGCTTATCGTATCATGATGGGGTCAATCTTGACCATTGGGCGTTTAGTGACTTTTTTGAACTATGTTCAACAGTACACCAAGCCTTTTAATGATATTTCTTCAGTGCTAGCTGAGTTGCAAAGTGCCTTGGCTTGTGCAGAACGTGTTTATGGAGTCTTAGATAGTCCTGAGGTGGCTGAAACAGGTAAGGAAGAGTTGACTAGTGACCAAGTTAAGGGAGCTATTTCCTTTAAACAGGTTTCTTTTGGCTACCATCCTGAAAAGATTTTGATTAAGGATTTATCTATTGATATTCCAGCTGGTAGCAAGGTGGCTATTGTTGGTCCGACAGGTGCTGGAAAATCAACCCTTATCAATCTTCTCATGCGTTTTTATCCCATTAACTCTGGAGATATCTTGCTGGATGGGAAATCCATTTATGACTATAATCGTGCCTCTTTACGCCAGCAGTTTGGAATGGTGCTCCAAGAAACCTGGCTCAAGCAAGGGACCATTCATGACAATATTTCCTTTGGAAATCCTAAAGCCAGTCGGGAGCAGGTGATTGCTGCTGCAAAAGCAGCCAATGCAGATTTTTTCATCCAACAGTTGCCACAGGGATACGATACCAAGTTGGAAAATGCAGGAGAATCTCTCTCTGTCGGTCAAGCCCAGCTTTTGACCATAGCCCGAGTCTTTCTAGCTATCCCTAAGATTCTTATCTTAGACGAAGCAACCTCTTCCATCGATACGCGGACAGAAGTGCTGGTTCAGGATGCCTTTGCTAAACTCATGAAGGGGCGTACAAGCTTTATCATTGCCCACCGCTTGTCAACCATTCAGGATGCGGATATGATTCTAGTCTTAGTGGATGGTGACATCGTGGAGCATGGCAATCATCAGGATCTCATGGCTAGAAAAGGCAAGTATTACCAAATGCAGCAAGCTGTCGCTTTTAGCTCTGAATAAGCCTTTCTACTTTAAAATCTTATGAACGAAAAAAGTTGCCTTCGGGTGACTTTTTTGTTACAATAGCTAGAAAAATTATTCACTGTAAATTGTCTTATAGAAAAGGAGCCTAGAATGAAAGTCTTTCAGCATGTAAATATCGTGACTTGTGACAAAGATTTCCATGTTTATCTAGATGGAATCTTAGCCGTTAAGGATTCTCAAATCGTCTATGTTGGTCAAGAGCAGTCAGAGATTATAGAGCAAGCTGAGCAGATTATAGACTATCAGGGAGCCTGGATTATGCCTGGTTTGGTCAATTGTCACACCCATTCTGCTATGACCGGATTGAGAGGAATTCGAGATGATAGCAATCTCCATGAATGGCTCAATGACTATATCTGGCCTGCAGAAGCAGGATTTACTCCCGACATGACTACTAAGGCGGTTAAAGAAGCTCTGACAGAGATGCTCCAGTCAGGAACAACAACCTTTAACGATATGTATAATCCCAATGGTGTGGATATTGAACGGATTTATCAGGCAGTGAAAACTTCCAAGATGCGTTGTTATTTCTCACCGACTCTTTTTTCTTCAGAGGCAGAGACAACTGCTGAGACCATAAGCAGAACTCGAGCAATCATTGAAGAAATTATTGGATATAAAAATCCAAATTTCAAGGTGATGGTAGCCCCACATTCTCCCTACAGCTGTGATAGAGACTTGCTGGCAGAAAGCTTAGATATGGCAAAAGAGCTTGCTATTCCAATCCATATCCACGTGGCGGAGACCAAGGAGGAGTCAGGAATTATCCTGAAACGATACGGCAAACGCCCCCTCGCCTTTCTTGAAGAACTGGGTTACTTAGATCATCCGTCTGTCTTTGCTCACGGGGTCGAATTAAACGAGAGAGAAATTGAACGCTTGGCAACTTCTCAAGTGTCTATTGCCCACAATCCTATTAGTAACCTCAAACTGGCATCAGGGATTGCTCCTATCATTCAACTGCAAAAAGCAGGAGTAGCAGTCGGAATTGCGACGGATTCGGTTGCCTCCAATAACAATCTAGATATATTTGAGGAAGGACGGACTGCAGCCCTTCTTCAGAAGATGAAAAGTGGGGATGCCAGCCAATTCCCAATCGAAACAGCCCTCAAGGCTCTGACAATCGAAGGGGCTAAGGTCCTAGGAATGGAAAATCAGATAGGAAGTCTAGAAGTCGGCAAGCAGGCAGATTTTCTCGTTATTCAACCACAAGGGAAAATCCATCTTCAACCCCAAGAAAATATGCTCTCTCACCTAGTCTATGCTGTCAAGTCCAGTGATGTTGATGATGTCTATATTGCAGGAGAACAGGTTGTTAAGCAAGGTCAAGTCCTAACAGTAGAACTTTAAAAGAAAAATCACGAAAAAATTTTAAAAAAAGTTTGCAAAAATCTTGCATTCTTTTTTTAACTATGCTATACTTATATACGGTTTGAAAAAACTGCCTAAGACAGTAGGGGAGCTCGACTCATAAGTATCCTACCGAGGACAAAACGTATCATGTAAAAAGAAGCGTATTGTACTTTCGTGTCTAGGTTTGGGCGCGTTTTTCTTTTGGAAAAATTCCCCAAGCAAAATAATAACGGAGGTGAACACACTAATGAGTGAAGCAATTATTGCTAAAAAAGCGGAACTAGTTGACGTAGTAGCTGAAAAAATGAAAGCTGCTGCATCTATCGTCGTTGTAGACGCTCGTGGTTTGACAGTTGAGCAAGATACAGTTCTTCGTCGTGAGCTTCGTGGAAGCGAAGTTGAGTACAAAGTCATTAAAAACTCAATCTTGCGTCGTGCAGCTGAAAAAGCTGGTCTTGAAGATCTTGCATCTGTATTTGTTGGACCATCTGCAGTAGCATTTTCTAACGAAGATGTTATCGCACCAGCGAAAATCTTGAACGACTTTTCTAAAAACGCTGAAGCACTTGAAATCAAAGGTGGTGCAATCGAAGGCGCTGTCGCATCTAAAGAAGAGATTCTTGCTCTTGCAACTCTTCCAAACCGCGAAGGACTTCTTTCTATGCTCCTTTCTGTACTTCAAGCGCCAGTGCGCAACGTTGCTCTTGCAGTCAAAGCGGTTGCAGACAACAAAGAAGACGCAGCTTAATCTTAAGCTACGCAGCGTAGCCTAGCTACAAAAAATATTATAAATTTAAAAACATATTTGGAGGAAATAACAATGGCATTGAACATTGAAAACATTATTGCTGAAATTAAAGAAGCTTCAATCCTTGAATTGAACGACCTTGTAAAAGCTATCGAAGAAGAATTTGGTGTAACTGCAGCTGCTCCTGTAGCTGTTGCTGCAGCTGGTGCTGCTGACGCTGGTGCTGCTAAAGATTCATTCGATGTTGAATTGACATCTGCAGGCGACAAAAAAGTTGGCGTTATCAAAGTTGTACGTGAAATCACAGGTCTTGGACTTAAAGAAGCTAAAGAACTTGTTGACGGTGCACCAGCACTTGTTAAAGAAGGCGTTGCAACTGCAGAAGCTGAAGAAATCAAAGCTAAATTGGAAGAAGCTGGAGCTTCAGTTACTCTTAAATAATAGAGCGACTACATTAGTAGCTTAAAAACATGATTAAACCGCTATTCTTAGGAGTAGCGGTTTTTATTTTTATGTGCCAGGGGGCAAAAAAGGGGAAAGGAATCTTTAAAAGTGAGGAGAGTTAGATTGAAAGAATCATATTGGTAAATCGAAATGATGGATATTTGTATCATGTCATAAATCGTTATCAAACGATAATATTGATTTTCTTACAAATTAAGAGTATAATTTATAAAAATGAGTGCTCACTCAATTTTTGTGAAATTAAGGAGTAAAGAAAATGGTTGTTGAAGCAATAGAGTACAGTCGTTTCGGTAACGAAGAGGACTTGGATTTGCTGCAGATAGACTCTACAGCCTTGGATGTAAATCAAGTGAGAGTAGAAGTTCATGCTGTTGGTTTAAATCCTATTGATTATAAAACTTTTGAGGGAGCGAAACCCCTTCGATTTCTATCTTTTATAACGAAATTAAGGAAACCAAGTCGTTGGTTTGAATCCAAATCATCTCTATTTCCAAGAGGTGTGGGGAGAGATTTTTCTGGAGTTATTACAGAAGTTGGAAATGAAGTAACTAGGTTTTCAGTAGGAGATAAGGTGTTTGGAACAATGATTAGCGATCCTGGTTTGGGAACTAAGAGGGGAGCTTTAGCAACAGAAATTTGTGTCAATGAATCGGAAATTGTATTCAAACCAGAGATGATCGACATGACTCACGCAGCTACTATGGGAGTAGCTGCTCTAACTGTGGGTGGGGCTTTTAGAAGAATCGGTTTAAATTCAAGAGATACTGTTGTTATTTCAGCTGCAGCAGGAGGTATTGGAAGTATTGCAGTACAGTATGCAGTTGCTAAGGGGGCGACAGTGATTGGAATAGCAAGTAAGAAAAATGCAGAGTATCTGAAGTCTTTAGGTGCCATACCAGTAAGTTACGAAGAGAATATCAAGAAGGCTCTTCTATCAGCTAGTCCAACGCCTATTACAAAATTTTTGGATTGTTATGGATCTGATTATGTTAGATTGGCTTTTAGTTTAGGCTTGAAAGGGACAGCTATTGGGACATTAGTACCTTCGCCCTATGTTATGATAAAAGGTGCTCAGTTTACTGGTCCGAGACATTCCACATATGATGATTTTAGCACTTTAGCTGAAATGGTCTCAGACGGGAAGGTTCAGCTGAAAATTGATCAAGTGTATGACTTTTCTCTAAAGTCAGTTAGAGAAGCCTATCGTAGTCTGAAAATGGGACACAGTCGAGGCAAAAAAGTCGTAAAAGTAAGAGAGTAGAAGAGAGGTGCTAGCGATGGAAAGTTTAGAACAAAAGTATGCTCAGACGTTAGAAGTTAGCAACTTGAGCTTGAAACAACGTCGAGTATTATTATCAAGCTTAAAATTATTCTCAGAAATTGGATTTGAAAATACAACGTCCAGCCTTATTGCCGAACGCGCTGGAGTGTCAGAAGGAACTGTTTTTAGTTACTTTAAAACAAAGGAAGGTATTTTAGAAGCCATTTTATCTACTTTTCTAGAACAGGTTATTCCAGAAGTGATTGCGGATTTCTCAGAAAAAAAATTCACAGTAGATCAAGAAACTTTTCCCTTCTTTTTAAAAAGTATTGTTAAAGATAGGCTCTTTTTCATTCAGGAGAATCAAATGCATGTTAAAATTCTCTTGGGGCGTTCTTTTATTGATAAAAATCTTTCTATCCAGTTAGGAAATATTATTGTTCAATCTATAATAGAACCAATTAGCCCCGTTTTGAATCAATTTAAAGAAAAAGGACTTATTCTAAATTGGTCAAATGAAAGAATTGTTCGTTACATATTAGCATTGAGTTTTTCTTATCTTATTCCAATGATGTTGAATGATGAAGGAACTATAAACATAGATGAAACAGTTGATGAAATTGTTGAATGTTTGTCATCTGCCCTAATGAAAGTAAAATAAATTCTGATGTTAAAACTCACTGTTAATGGTGAGCTTTTTTTGAACCCAATGTAAAAATCCCCAATCAAAGCGATTGAGGATTGAGCAAATAAATCTTAAACAATACCTTGTGCGATCATAGCATTTGCTACATTTTCAAAGGCAGCAATGTTTGCTCCTGCAAGGTAGTCTTTATCAAGACCGTATGTTTCTGAAGTTGTTTTAGCTGTGTTGAAGATGTTTGTCATGATGTCTTTGAGACGTCCATCAACTTCTTCACGAGTCCATGAGAGACGAAGACTGTTTTGGCTCATTTCAAGGGCTGAAACGGCTACACCACCAGCGTTGGCAGCTTTGGCAGGTCCATAGAAGATACCATTTTCTTTGTAAACTTTGATGGCATCAAGGTCGCTTGGCATGTTGGCACCTTCAGATACACAGATAACGCCTTGAGCAACCAAACGTTTAGCTGCTTCACCGTTGATTTCGTTTTGAGTCGCACATGGAAGAGCGATGTCATAGTTTCCAGCATAAGTCCATACAGAACCTTCGTGGTAGGTTGCAGTTGCTTTCTCAGCTGCATACTCAGTCAAACGAGCGCGACGTTTTTCTTTAACATCAACTAAAAGATCGAAGTCGATACCATTTTCATCGATGACATAACCATTTGAGTCAGATACAGAGATAACAGTTGCACCAAGTTCAGTCGCTTTTTGAAGAGCGTATTGAGCAACGTTACCAGAACCTGAAATGACCACTTTCTTACCAGCAAAGCTGTTACCGTTAGCTTTAAGCATTTCTTCAGTGTAGTAAACCAAACCGTAACCAGTTGCTTCTGGACGAATCAAACTACCACCAAATCCAAGAGGTTTACCAGTCAAGACACCAGCATCAAATTGGTTAAGACGCTTGTATTGACCATAAAGGTAACCAATCTCACGTCCACCAACACCGATATCACCAGCAGGTACGTCAAGTGATGGGCCGATGTATTTTTGCAATTCAGTCATGAAGCTTTGGCAGAAGCGCATCACTTCAGCATCTGTTTTACCTTTAGGATCGAAGTCTGATCCACCTTTACCTCCACCGATAGGAAGTCCAGTCAAGACGTTTTTAAAGATTTGTTCAAATCCGAGGAATTTCAAAATCCCTTGGTTTACAGTTGGGTGGAAACGAAGTCCGCCTTTGTATGGTCCAACAGCTGAGTTGAATTGAACACGGTAGCCGCGGTTTACTTGAACTTTTCCATCACGGTCAACCCAAGGAACACGGAAAGAAATCACGCGCTCTGGTTCAGTAATACGTGCCAAGATATTTTCTTCGATATACTCAGGGTGTTTTTCAAATACAGGTTCCAAAGTGTTGAAAAATTCTTCAACAGCTTGGAGGAACTCAGCCTCGTGCCCGTTACGAGCTTTTACAGTTTCAAACACGCTTTGGATATATTCTTTAGCAGATGTCATATCGTTCTCCTTAAATTCTAATTTAATTATGTGAGTCATTATAGCAGAATTTTTTTTAACTGTAAAGAGAAAAAACAAAAATTTTCTAAAAATTCTTTCAATTTAGTTTTTGAGATTTTTTGAAAATAGATAAAAAACGAACGTTTTTCTTATAAATGATTTTATTAAAGAGAAAATCTGAAAATATGGTATAATATTAGCAATAAAAGGAATCCGGAGGATCAGAATCATGGTATCAACAAAATCACAAATTGCTGGTTTTGAGTTTGACAATTGTTTGATGAATGCAGCAGGTGTGGATTGTATGACGATAGAGGAGCTGGAAGGGGTTAAAAACTCAGCAGCAGGAACTTTTGTGACCAAGACCGCGACCTTGGACTTTCGTCAGGGAAATCCTGAGCCACGCTATCAAGATGTTCCCCTTGGTTCTATCAACTCTATGGGCTTGCCGAATAATGGCTTAGACTACTATTTGGACTATCTTTTGGACTTGCAGGAAAAAGAGACAAACCGAACTTTCTTCCTATCTCTAGTCGGCATGTCTCCAGAGGAAACCCATACTATCTTGAAAAAAGTCCAAGAGAGTGAGTTTCGTGGTCTGACTGAGCTAAACCTCTCCTGTCCAAATGTTCCAGGTAAACCTCAGATTGCCTATGATTTTGAGACAACAGACCGGATTTTGACAGAAGTATTTGCCTACTTCACCAAACCTTTAGGAATTAAATTGCCACCATATTTTGATATTGTTCACTTTGACCAAGCGGCAGCTATTTTCAATAAGTATCCTCTTAAGTTTGTCAACTGCGTCAACTCTATCGGAAACGGCCTTTATATAGAAGATGAGTCTGTTGTTATTCGTCCTAAAAATGGTTTTGGTGGTATTGGTGGCGAGTATATCAAACCGACTGCTCTAGCTAATGTTCATGCCTTTTATCAACGCTTAAATCCTCAAATTCAAATCATCGGAACAGGTGGCGTTTTGACTGGTCGTGATGCTTTTGAACATATCCTCTGTGGAGCAAGTATGGTGCAGGTGGGGACCACCCTTCACAAAGAAGGAGTTGGTGCTTTTGATCGTATTACCAATGAACTGAAAGCAATCATGGTGGAAAAAGGGTACGAAAGCCTAGAAGATTTCCGTGGGAAATTGCGCTATATTGATTAAATTCATTAAAAAATCAGAAGAAAGGAGAGAAGATGCTAGCCATTGAAGAAAGTCAGAACTTGACTTTATCAAATTTATCGAGCCTGAGCCTTTTTACAGGGACAGACCAGGGTCAGTTTGAAGTTATGAAGAGTCAAGTATTGAAACAGATTGGTTATGATTCTGCTGATCTCAACTTTGCCTACTTTGATATGAAAGAAGTGGTTTATAAGGATGTAGAACTGGAGTTGGTCAGCCTTCCTTTCTTTGCGGACGAGAAAATCGTGATATTGGATCATTTTGTCGATATCACCACTGTTAAAAAGCGTTTTTTGACAGATGATGAGCTCAAGTCGTTTGAAGAATACCTTGATAACCCTTCGCCAACAACCAAGTTGTTGATTTTTGCTGAAGGAAAACTGGATAGCAAGAGACGGCTGGTAAAATTACTTAAGCGTGATGCCAAGGTTTTTGACGCAGTAGAAGCCAAAGAACAAGAATTGCGCCAGTATTTCCAAAAGTGGAGCCAGAAACAAGGTCTGCAGTTTGCTAATCATTCTTTTGAAAATCTTCTCATCAAGTCGGGTTTTCAATTTAGTGAAATTCAGAAAAATCTCCTCTTTTTACAGTCCTATAAGGAAGACTCTGTTATCGAGGAAGAGGATATTGTTAACGCAATTCCCAAGACCTTGCAGGACAATATTTTTGATTTAACTCAGTTTATTCTGACTAAAAAGATGGATCAGGCGCGCGATTTGGTTAGAGACTTGACCTTGCAAGGTGAAGATGAAATCAAACTGATTGCAGTCATGCTGGGACAATTTCGAACTTTTACTCAGGTGAAAATTTTGGCGGAGTCTGGACAAGCAGAATCTCAGATTGCAAGTAGTTTAGGAAGTTTTCTCGGACGCAATCCCAATCCCTATCAAATCAAGTTTGCGCTGAGAGATTCAAGAGGACTTTCTTTGAGCTTTTTGAAGCAAGCTATTTCTTATTTGATTGAGACAGACTATCAGATTAAGACAGGTCTTTATGAAAAGAGTTTCCTTTTTGAAAAGGCACTCTTACAGATTGCTAGTCAGGTAAATTGATATTTTTTTGAAACTACAACCCGCGTCAAGATTATCTTGTCGTGGGTTTCTTGCTGATTTGCTTGTTTTATACTCAATGAAAATCAAAGAGCAAACTAGAAAACTAGCCGCAGGTTGCTCAAAGCACTGCTTTGAGGTTGTAAATAAGACTTACGAAGTCAGCTCAAAACATGTTTTTGAGGTTGCGGATGAAACTGACGAAGTCAGCTCAAAACACTGTTTTGAGGTTGTAGATAAGACTGACGAAGTCAGTAACATATCTACGGCAAGGCGACGTTGACGAGGTTTAAATTTGATTTTCGAAGAGTTTTATTAGAAAGTATTTCAGTGATTTCTTCATCTATAAGCAAAAAACTTGAAAAAAGTGAATGTTTGCGTTATCATTTTCATATAGAAAGAAAAAGAGGTATTACAGATGGCTATTATCTTACCAGATCTTCCATATGCATACGACGCTTTGGAACCATACATCGATGCTGAAACAATGCACTTGCACCATGACAAACACCATCAAACTTATGTCAACAATGCTAATGCAGCTCTTGAAAAACACCCTGAAATCGGTGAAGATCTTGAAGCCTTGCTTGCTGATGTAGAATCTATCCCAGCTGATATCCGTCAAGCACTTATCAACAACGGTGGTGGACACTTGAACCACGCTCTTTTCTGGGAATTGATGACTCCTGAGAAAACAGCTCCATCAGCAGAACTTGCAACAGCAATCGATGAAACATTTGGTTCATTTGAAGAATTCCAAGCAGCTTTCACTGCAGCAGCAACAACTCGTTTCGGTTCTGGCTGGGCATGGTTGGTTGTCAACAAAGAAGGTAAACTTGAAGTGACTTCAACAGCAAACCAAGACACACCAATTTCAGAAGGTAAAAAACCAATCTTGGGCTTGGACGTTTGGGAACATGCTTACTACGTGAAATACCGCAACGTACGTCCTGACTACATCAAAGCTTTCTTCTCAGTGATCAACTGGAACAAAGTAGATGAATTGTACGCAGCTGTTAAATAATGATAGTTGGAGGGAAGAATTGTTCTTCTCTTTTTAAGGTTATATTATTTTTGTCTGACAAAATCGTCAGACTTTTTTCATTTTTATGAGAAACGTGCTAACTGCTAGAAATTATGGTAGAATAAAGTATTAAGAAATCGTGGAAAAAGGATATCTATGCGAAAAGAAATTTCACCTGAATTATACAACTATAACAAGTTTCCTGGTCCTGAGTTCCATTTACACGGGAACAAGGTTGAAACGGAAGGGATAGCTTTTTCCTTGGTGGAAAATATCAAGGATGCCTTTGATGTGACGGCTTTTAATCAGCGTTTTTCAGAAGTTTTAACCAAGTTTGATTATATTGTGGGAGACTGGAGCAACGAACAGCTTCGCCTACGAGGTTTTTATAAGGATGACCGAACAGAAGAAAAACTTGAAAAAATCAGTCGTTTACAAGACTATCTTTTAGAGTATTGTAGTTATGGTTGTGCCTATTTTGTCCTAGAAAATGAAGCACCTAAGCGCGCATCATTTGACAAGAAAATGCGTAAGAAGGAAGAAGAAACACCTTCTAAAAAAGGAAAGAAATCGACTCAAACCAAACGAAAACCGAATGCAGATAAGAAAAATAGACGTCGTCAGAAGGACCAGCATTCTCAGAAAGAGGACAAGGGGCAACGTCATTTTGTCATTCGTCAGAAGTGAGTAGAGAATAAGGAGTAGAAATGAAACCGTCAATTTATAGTTTAACACGTCAAACCATGCAGGAATGGGTTTTGGAGCAGGGAGAAAAGAAATTCCGTGCAGACCAAATTTGGGAATGGCTTTACCGTAAACGTGTCCAGTCATTTGAAGAAATGACTAACCTTTCAAAGGATTTGATTGCTAAGCTTAATGACCAGTTTGTGGTCAATCCCTTGAAACAACGTATCGTTCAAGAGTCTGCTGATGGGACAGTTAAATATCTTTTTGAATTGCCGGATGGTATGTTAATTGAGACAGTACTCATGCGTCAACACTATGGTTTGTCAGTCTGTGTGACCACTCAGGTCGGCTGTAATATCGGTTGTACCTTCTGTGCTTCTGGTTTGATTAAGAAACAACGTGACCTCAATAACGGTGAAATCGTAGCGCAAATCATGCTGGTTCAGAAATACTTTGATGAGCGTGGTCAGGACGAACGCGTCAGCCATATCGTTGTCATGGGGATTGGTGAACCCTTTGATAACTACAACAATGTCTTGAATTTCGTTCGTACTATCAATGATGACAAGGGAATGGCCATCGGTGCTCGTCACATTACGGTTTCAACCTCAGGTTTGGCCCATAAAATTCGTGATTTTGCTAATGAAGGTGTTCAGGTCAATCTTGCCGTTTCCCTTCATGCACCTAATAATGAACTGCGCTCAAGTATCATGAAGATTAACCGTGCCTTTCCGATTGAAAAACTCTTTGCTGCTATTGAGTACTACATTGAAACAACCAATCGCCGTGTGACCTTTGAGTATATCATGCTCAATGAAGTTAATGATGGTGTAGAACAAGCCTTGGAATTGGCTGAATTGCTCAAGAATATCAAGAAATTGTCTTATGTAAACTTGATTCCTTATAACCCAGTTAGTGAGCATGACCAATATAGCCGTAGTCCTAAAGAGCGCGTCCTGGCCTTCTATGATACGCTTAAGAAAAAAGGGGTTAACTGTGTTGTTCGTCAAGAGCACGGAACAGATATTGATGCAGCTTGTGGACAATTGCGTTCCAATACAATGAAACGTGACCGCCAGAAAGCAGTCGCAGCAGTCAATCCTTAATGATGAAGAAGACTTATAATCGTATTTTGGTCTGGGGAGTCATTTTCTATAGTATTTGTATCGTTTACTTTTGCTTTACTCCTCAAGAACATTCTCCCGTGGGGGTGGAAACTCCAGGTATTCAGCATCTTGGACGCCTGGTTTTTCTTTTGACTCCTTTCAATTCTCTCTGGAAACTGGGTGAGGTGAGTGACATAGGACAATTATGTTGGCTTTTTCTACAAAATATCCTCAATGTCTTCTTACTTTTTCCTCTGATTTTCCAACTCCTTTATCTCCTTCCAAATTTGCGTAAGACAAGAAAAGTGATCTTTTTCAGTTTTCTTATAAGCCTAGGAATTGAGTGTACGCAGTTAGTCTTAGATTTTTTCTTTGATTTTAATCGCGTCTTTGAGATTGATGATTTGTGGACCAATACCTTGGGTGGCTATCTGGCTTGGCTCCTCTATAAACAATTACATAAAAACAAGATAAGGAATTAAAATGAGTATTTTAGAAGTTAAAAATCTGAGTCACGGTTTTGGTGACCGTGCAATTTTTGAAGATGTGTCCTTCCGTCTCCTCAAGGGAGAACATATCGGTTTGGTCGGTGCTAATGGTGAAGGGAAATCAACCTTTATGAGCATTGTAACTGGTAAAATGCTGCCAGATGAAGGGAAGGTTGAGTGGTCCAAATATGTGACCGCTGGTTACTTGGATCAGCACTCCGTCCTTGCTGAAGGGCAGTCGGTGCGCGATGTTCTCCGTACGGCCTTTGATGAGCTTTTCAAAGCGGAAGTCCGTATCAATGAGCTCTATATGGAAATGGCTGAAGATGGAGCGGATGTTGATGCTCTCATGGAAGAAGTTGGCGAACTTCAAGACCGTTTAGAGAGTCGTGATTTCTATACCTTAGATGCTAAGATTGACGAAGTAGCGCGTGCCCTTGGTGTCATGGACTTTGGAATGGATACGGATGTAACCTCTTTGTCAGGTGGGCAAAGAACCAAGGTACTTTTGGCTAAACTCCTCCTTGCAAAGCCTGATATCTTGCTGTTGGACGAGCCGACCAACTACTTGGATGCTGAGCATATTGATTGGCTCAAGCGCTATCTCCAAAACTATGAGAATGCTTTTGTCCTTATTTCGCACGATATTCCATTCCTAAATGACGTTATCAATATTGTCTACCATGTGGAAAATCAACAGTTGACACGATACTCTGGTGACTACTACCAGTTCCAAGAAGTCTATGCTATGAAGAAATCTCAGCTAGAGGCTGCCTACGAACGTCAGCAAAAAGAAATTGCGGACCTTAAGGACTTTGTTGCCCGAAACAAAGCGCGTGTTGCAACACGAAACATGGCCATGTCCCGTCAGAAGAAATTGGATAAGATGGATATTATCGAACTGCAAAGTGAGAAACCAAAACCATCCTTTGATTTCAAACCAGCTCGTACGCCAGGGCGCTTTATCTTCCAAGCCAAGGATTTGCAAATTGGTTATGATCGTCCTCTGACCAAGCCTTTAAATCTTACCTTTGAACGTAATCAAAAGGTTGCTATTATCGGGGCAAATGGTATCGGGAAAACAACTCTCTTGAAGTCTCTCTTGGGCATTATTCCGCCAATTGCTGGGGAAGTGGAGCGTGGAGATTATCTAGAACTTGGCTACTTTGAACAAGAAGTAGAAGGCGGTAATCGCCAAACACCACTAGAGGCTGTTTGGAATGCCTTTCCAGCTCTCAACCAAGCAGAAGTTCGTGCAGCCCTTGCCCGTTGTGGTTTGACAACTAAGCATATCGAAAGTCAAATTCAGGTTTTGTCAGGTGGGGAACAAGCCAAGGTTCGTTTCTGTCTCTTGATGAATCGTGAAAACAATGTTTTAGTGCTGGACGAGCCGACCAACCACTTGGATGTGGATGCCAAGGATGAACTCAAACGCGCTCTTAAAGAATACAAGGGATCTATTCTTATGGTCTGCCACGAACCAGACTTCTATGAAGGCTGGATGGACCAAATCTGGGATTTTAATAATTTAACTTAAGAATGAGAGTAAAAGAAATACAGTACCGAATGTGGATACTGTATTTTTTGGTTTTTAAGATTTAAAATCGTAGTCTTTCACCACTTCGATGCTGTCGATTGTGATAGCAGTAGTCGGCTTGTCTTTTTCATCTTTTTCGGCTTTAGCAATTTTATCTACAACATCCATACCGTCAATCACTTGACCAAAGACTGGGTGTTTGCCATCTAGACTAGGGTTTCCCCCTTCTTTATAGGCTTCGATGATTTTCTTTGGATACTTGCTTGTAGGGAGTTTAGCAGAGGTATCGGTAGAGTTTTGGTTGATGAAGAACTGGCTGCCATTGGTGTTTGGTTGACCAGTATTAGCCATAGAAAGAGCACCACGGATGTTATAGAGATAAGGAGTAATCTCGTTTTTGAAACCAGTTCCCTTGTCTTTGGTTTTATCCTTGTCATGCCAGATAGACTGACCACCTGTACCGTCTCCTTTTGGATCCCCAGTTTGAACCATGAAGCCATCGATGACACGATGGAAGGTAATACCGTTATAGTATCCTTCTTTAGCATGAGTGAGGAAGTTTTCAACCGCTAGAGGAGCGAGTTTAGGGAAGAGTTTGATACGGATATCTCCTTGACTTGTGTGGAGAATCACTTCAGCTTCATCTTCAGCAACTTCTTTAGATAGTTGTGGGAAATTGGCGTTTTCGTTTGTTAAAGCATCGTTTAACTCCTTGGCAGATTGGGCAGCTGCTTTGGAACTTTCTTCAGCAGCTAAGCTAGAATCTACATAGTCATCACCACGCAAACTACGTTGTATGTTGCTACATCCAGCTAGAGCTACAGTGGATAGTAAAAGAAGGGTTGCTAGTTTTTTCATTCTATTCCTCTCAAAAATTCATTTCTACCATTGTACCCTAAAAGGAAGGGGATTTCAAATGTTAGTGACAAGACAGTTTAAGAGGAAGCCAACCCAAAATCACTTGATTAGAGATTCTTCTTTGGATGACAGTCGATAATATCCTTGCATTGTTCCAGTATCTGCTCCCCCTTTGGAGTCAATTTGTATCCACGATTGCTAATTCTTCTTCTAAGAAGTGGTCATGAAGGGCTTAACTTGGTGGTCTTTATAAAATGTTTCTAAAATAGTATTTATGACATTCTCTTTCTTATTTTTCTTTAAAAATATAACAAATTTCTAAATGGTTTAAAAATTTTATAGTCTGTCAAGTTTTTTTCTTGACACCTGCTAGAAATCTGCTATAATAGAACATGTGCTAAATAGCTCAGCTATTTCACCGAAATAAAAAATAAGAAAAGAGACTTTAAAAATGGCAGTTAAAATCCGTTTGACTCGTATGGGTTCTAAGAAAAAACCTTTCTACCGTATCAACGTAGCAGATTCACGTTCACCACGTGACGGACGTTTCATTGAAACAGTTGGAACTTACAACCCACTTGTTGCTGAAAACCAAGTAACTTTGAAAGAAGACCGCGTTCTTGCATGGTTGGCTGATGGAGCTCAACCTTCAGATACAGTTCGCAACATCCTTTCAAAAGAAGGCGTATTGAAAAAATTCCACGATTCTAAATTCTCAAAATAAGTTTAAAGTAGGTTGACAGATGGATACGATTGAAAATCTCATTATTGCGATTGTGAAACCCTTGATTTCACAACCAGATGCCTTAACTATCAAGATTGAAGATACACCAGAATTTTTGGAATATCATTTGGATCTTGATCAAAGCGATGTGGGTCGTGTAATCGGTCGTAAGGGTCGCACTATTTCTGCGATAAGAACGATTGTCTACTCTGTCCCAACTGAAGACAAAAAAGTAAGAATCGTTATTGACGAAAAATAAGAAGGGCGGGACGGATGTCTCGCTTTTTTTGCAAGGAGCAGGATATGAAGGATTTAACGTTTAGACAATTACAAGACTACTTACTCGAACATTACCATCAGTCTCGGACTGAGGAAGGCCTCTTTATGAAGTTAGTGGAGGAAGTCGGAGAAGTAGCTGAGGTTTTGAATGGTCGCTCTGGTAGAAAAGAGGGGGTTCAGGATTCTAACGAGGCACTAGCAAAAGAACTGGCTGATATCATTCACTACACTGTCGCAATTGCGACCATCAACGACATAGATCTAACCAAGACCATTTTTGAAAAAGACAAAAAGGCAGCTATCAAATATCAGCATGAACGAGATTTGGAAGGATTTTTAAAAGAAAACTGAAAAAAGAATGAATATTGATTGTGTTTTTAACATAGATTGGTCAATGTATATTGATTGGCTATTACGAATTTTACAAATTGCGACATTTATTGCTGTGATTATAAAGATAACGTTCCAAAATAAGGTTTATATCAATAATATTGAAATCAAGGAAATTAAACCATTCGAGTTTGAATCTTTACATACAAATTTTCACTATATTCATGAATTTACGCATAATATAAGTAGCAAACCTTTTAATCATTTGATTTTTTATCCCAAAGAAGTTGATATTGAAATAGTAGAATTTTATTCTTTAAACTATGATTCAAGAAGCAATTGTTTGATTGTTAATAATAAACTGCATACAGTTAAAAATTTAAAGAATTATACATGCTTATTGATTCATACTAATTTACCAGAGAATATGCCTAGTTTAAGAATGAAATGGAAAACAAGTCAGGGTGAAATTGGGGAATATACATTTTATAGCAATATGTATAACGGGAATGTAAATATCTCATCTTTCAAATATAAATTAACATTAAAGAGGAAAATATTAGCACTTTTTGGACTATAGCGGGCCCCCTATGTATTTTTCTCTAACTTGAGAAAATCTTTGGAACGTGATAAAATAAAGGATAAGGATTTTTAATAATTCATTATATAGAATGAGTGGATTTCTTTATGAAGAGGATTGAAGTATCTACAGAAATTGGTAGTCTCTCTGTTACTTATCAAAAGCAAAAGAAAATGCTAGTTTGTTTAAGTGGGGCAGGTTTGCTACCAAGTTATGAAAATTTTTCACTTATACTTGAAAAACTTCCTCCTACAATTGGTTATTTGACTATTGATTTTCCGAACACAGGTAGGAGTCCGATTCATGACCAAGCTGGAAAAAATCTGGATAATCTTGCAGATGCAGTTTATGAACTACTTGAAGAATTGGCGATTTCTGAATATATACTTTGTGTACATAGTTTAAGTGGAATTTTAGCTTGCAAATTGCTCAACAAACCAATTAAGTGTCAGGCTTTACTAGCAATTGAACCGACAACTAAAAAAGTCATGTTTGCTGATTTTTCAGAAAATCCTTATCCAGAAATGGAAGAGCAGATGAGGCTGATTGACGAGTGTGGTCCTGAACTTTATTTTAAGAACTTAACTCAAGCAACATTTAGCCCTGAAATTAATAAAGAAATCTGGGAAATAATGCAAGAAAAAGGTTCAGAGTTGGAAAATCAAGATCAAGGATTTCAGATATCTGGAGAGATTACTGAGGAAGATTTTGAGAATGTATTTGTAGAAGCTCATATCCCTGAGTTTATTTTTTGTCAGGCTTATAGAGAAAAAGAGTACAGAGAATCAGAATATTGGACCTCCAATACTAAACTCATTTTAGGAGGGAATCACCATTATTTACAATGGTCAGAATCAGAAAAAATTGTGACTATTATTCGAGAATTGTCAGAATAAGATGGAAAGAAATAGAGTACAGGAGACAAGATGAACTACTTTAATGTTGGGAAAATCGTCAATACGCAGGGGTTGCAGGGTGAGATGCGAGTCTTGTCTGTGACGGATTTTGCAGAAGAACGGTTTAAAAAAGGGGCTGAGCTAGCTTTATTTGATGAAAAAGATCAGTTTGTTCAAACAGTGACTATCGCTAGTCACCGTAAACAGAAGAATTTTGACATTATTAAATTCAAAGATATGTACCATATCAATGCTATTGAAAAGTACAAGGGATACAGTCTCAAGGTTGCTGAGGAAGATTTAAATGACCTAGACGATGGTGAATTTTATTATCACGAGATTATCGGTTTGGAAGTCTATGAGGGTGATAACTTGATTGGAACCATCAAGGAAATCCTGCAACCAGGTGCCAACGATGTCTGGGTGGTCAAGCGAAAAGGCAAGCGTGATTTGCTCTTGCCTTATATCCCACCAGTGATTCTCAATGTTGATATTCCAAATAACCGCGTCGATGTGGAAATCTTAGAAGGGTTAGACGATGAAGATTGATATTTTAACCCTTTTTCCAGAGATGTTTTCTCCGCTAGAGCACTCAATCGTTGGAAAGGCTCGAGAAAAGGGGCTCTTGGATATCCAGTATCATAATTTTCGAGAAAATGCTGAAAAGGCCCGCCATGTCGACGATGAGCCCTACGGAGGCGGTCAGGGGATGTTGCTCCGAGCCCAACCCATTTTCGATGCCTTTGATGCTATTGAAAAGAAAAATCCGCGCGTCATTCTCCTCGATCCTGCTGGAAAGCAGTTTGATCAAGCTTATGCCGAGGATTTGTCTCAAGAGGAAGAGCTAATCTTTATCTGTGGGCACTATGAGGGTTATGATGAGCGAATTAAGACCTTGGTGACAGATGAGATCTCCCTGGGCGACTATGTCTTGACTGGTGGAGAGTTGGCGGCTATGACCATGATTGATGCTACGGTACGCCTGATTCCAGAAGTGATTGGTAAGGAGTCCAGCCACCAAGATGATAGTTTTTCTTCTGGGCTTCTCGAGTATCCTCAGTACACACGTCCCTATGATTATCGAGGGATGGTTGTGCCAGATGTACTGATGAGTGGACACCATGAGAAGATTCGTCAGTGGCGATTGTATGAGAGTTTAAAGAAAACCTATGAACGCAGACCGGATTTGCTTGAACATTATCAACTGACAGTAGAAGAAGAAAAAATGCTGGCAGAAATCAAAGAAAACAAAGAATAAAGGAGATACCTATGCAAGTAATCAAACGTGATGGAGAAATTGCTGAATTTAATCCAGATAAGATTTACCAAGCTATCTTAAAGGCAGCCCAGACTGTCTATGTATTGACAGATGATTTGCGTCAAAACCTTGCACAAGTCACTAAGAAAGTGGTTTTAGATTTGGAAGAAGCCAAGGTGGAACGTGCTACCATCAGCATGATTCAGTCTTTGGTTGAGCATCGTTTATTGGGTGCAGGTTACATTACTATTGCTGAACACTACATTTCCTATCGTTTACAACGTGACTTGGAAAGAAGTGGTTATGGAGATCATATCGCAGTTCATTTACATTTTGAACAAATTCGCTAAGAAAAAAGAGTGGGATGAAGCAACTACATCTCACTCTTTCTTAAATCTATTTTTTTGGGCTGTTTGGACAGTTGAAGGGACAAATCGTAGGCGTTGAATATCGCTTATGCGGATAATACGGGTCACATTTTTGGCAAAATTTTTCACGATAATTTGCTGGCGTTGCTGATCGTATTTGATGATGTCACCTGTAAAACTTGTCTCAGACAAGATAAGGTGAACAGCGGTTTGTTTCTGGATAGCCTCTTCAATAGTGGCTGTAAGGGAGTTACTTTCAGTTTGGTCAGGTTGATCATGTCCATTTAAAAATTCATGTATTTTATCTAGAACTTGCTGGAATTTATGTCTCATAGTGGCCTCCCTTCTTTTATATCAATATTATATAAAATTTTCCAAAAATCTACAAGATTTTACGAATAATCAAATGAAAGCTAAAAAAGGAGAAGAAAATGGCAGAATTTACATTTGAAATCGAAGAGCACTTATTGACTCTTTCTGAAAACGAAAAAGGTTGGACCAAGGAAATCAACCGTGTGAGCTTTAATGGTGCTCCTGCAAAGTTTGATATTCGTGCTTGGAGTCCAGATCATACTAAAATGGGCAAAGGGATTACTCTCTCCAATGAAGAATTTCAAACAATGGTGGATGCCTTTAAAGGCAACTAAGTTTTCAAAATGAAAGAAAAGGATATTGAGTCATGGCAACTCGATATCCTTTTTTAGTTAGTAAAGTAAGCCTGATTTTTAAGGCGTTGAAGTAGAGGACGACTAATCAGACTAATAGCTAGAAGTTTAGCAAGGTCTGGGATGATAAAGGGAATGACCCCTACAACAAGAGCTTTTTCAAATGCCATTCCAGCTAGGAAATGCAAGCTAAGAATCCCTCCGATAAAGACAAGTGCATCACCCAAGAGGTTTGCAAGAAAAATCTTGATAACACCACTCTTGCTGTTGGTTAGAGAGGAAGTAAGTCCAGAATAAACAAGATAAAACCAAAGATAGCCTGCAGTAGGGCCAACTAAAGCCTGAAAACCAGCTCCACCTCCTGCAAAGACAGGAAGACCGATAGCACCTAGAAGAAGATAGAGTCCAACAGAAAGTACAGCCTCTCTCGGTCTGAAGACAGTAGCAATCAAGCCGATTGCAAAGTTTTGCAGAGTGAAGGGAACAGGTCCAATTGGAAGACTGATTTGTGCCAAAACAGCAATGAGAGCAGCTCCAATAGCAGGGATAGCATAAACGTGAGCTTTTTTCAAAATAGTTAACCTCTTTTCTGATGTATAGTAACTATTATACTCGTAGAGTAATTATTGTCAACCAATTTTTTAAAACAAGGTAACAAAGACTGTAACGGCCGATTTTGCTTATTGGTTAAGTTGGATAATTTTTTTGTAGATTTGTAAGACATTAAAAAAGAAGCAGACACATTTGTATCAGCTTCTTTTGTTTCGATTAACGCATAGTTACAAATTCTTCAGATGCAGTTGGGTGAATCGCCACAGTTGCATCAAAGTCTGCCTTGGTTGCTCCCATTTTGATAGCAACAGCAAATCCTTGAATCATTTCATCAACACCATAGCCAATTCCATGAAGTCCGACAACTTTTTCTTCTGAACCTGCTGTGATCAATTTGAAACGTGTTTCTTGACGGTTGTCAGTGCAAGCAGAGTACATAGACGTAAAGCTTGATTTGTAAACCTTGATTTGGTCTTGACCGTATTCTTTAATAGCTTGCTCTTCTGTCAAACCAACCGTTCCGATAGCAGGGTGTGAAAAGACAACAGTTGGAATAGTTGAGTAATCCATTTTTGCAGTTGTTTTGCCGTTAAAGAGACGTTCAGACAAGGTACGTCCAGCTTTGATTGCAACTGGAGTCAGTTCTTTCTCGCCCGTTACATCACCTAGAGCGTAGATTCCCTCAACAACAGTATTTTGGTATTCATCCACTTGGATAAAGCCACGTTCGTTCAGAGTTACTCCAGCTTTTTCAAGTTGCAAGCCCTTAACGTTTGGACGGCGGCCTGTAGCCCAAATAACTTGGCTAGCTGTGTGACTAGTACCATCTTCGAAATGAATGGTAATGCCCTCAGCAGTTTTTTCTAACTTGGCAGGGACTTTGTGAGGATGAAGTGGCAAGTTTGTTCTTTCCATTTCCTTGACCAAACCTTCAACGATGTAAGAATCAAAACCACGTAAAGGACGATCGCGACGAACAAAGAGGTCTGTCTTGACACCAAAGGTGTGGAGTACGCCAGCCAATTCAACGGCGATATAACCAGCGCCTAGAATTGCAACTGACTCTGGCAATTCTTCCCAAGCAAATACATCATCAGAAGAGCCACCTAGCTCAGCACCAGGAATATTTGGAATACTTGGATGGGCACCAGTAGCAATCACGATATGTTTAGCACGAATCAGTTCACCATTTACGCTAACAGTATGAGAATCTACAAATTCAGCATGGCCTT
The DNA here is from genome assembly GCA_905221285.1 of bacterium. Classification (GTDB taxonomy): domain Bacteria; phylum Bacillota; class Bacilli; order Lactobacillales; family Streptococcaceae; genus Streptococcus. The sequence goes on along the minus strand of CAJNCM010000001.1, from coordinate 92,662 downwards.
CAATCAAGTCTACTCCGTTGCGTTTAAAACTGCCATCATAAGAAGAACGAGCGCGATCAATGTAAGCTTCACGATTGCGACGTAGGGTTGCAAAGTCAAAGTTAAGATCAGTAGCCTTAAAGCCGTAGTCTTCTCCAAATTGATGGAAAGTCTCAGCGATTTGCGCCCCGTACCACATGATTTTCTTAGGAACACAGCCGACGTTGACGCAGGTTCCACCTAGTTTCTTTTCCTCAATAACGGCCGCTTTAGCTCCGTGTTCACCAGCACGGTTCATGGTAGCAATTCCTCCGCTACCTCCACCGATAGCAATGATGTCATATTCTCTCATTGAAAACTCCTTTATACTCTGTGAAATAGTAGAGTGTCATTTTTTGATAGTCATATTCTATCTTTTTTTTGATTTGATTGCAAAAATCTGCTACGTTCAAAAAAATTAAAGAAAAGGCTTGCAAAAAGGAAAAATAAAGTGTATTATATAACTAGTACAATGGTAATAAAAATAGATTCCGAACAATAATCAAATCCTGAAATGTCATTATTTCGTTCTGAACTGTTATTGTTTATATTTGCTAATTTTTATATAATATTGTTAAGGACTTTAAATCAAAAAGGAGTTTCATTATGAAGAAGAATCGTAAAGCTAAAAAGTGGCAATTGTATGCAGCAATCGGTGCTGCCAGTGTAGTTGTATTAGGTGCTGGGGGGATTTTGCTCTTTAGACAACCATCTCAGACCGCGGTAAAAGATGAGCCTACTCATCTTGTTGTTGCCAAGGAAGGAAGCGTGGCGTCCTCTGTTTTATTGTCAGGGACAGTAACAGCAAAAAATGAACAATATGTTTATTTTGATGCTAGTAAAGGAGATTTAGATGAAATCCTTGTGTCTGTGGGTGATAAAGTCAGTGAAGGGCAGGCTTTAGTCAAGTACAGTAGTTCAGAAGCCCAGGCGGCCTATGATTCAGCGAGTCGAGCAGTTGCGAAGGCAGATCGTCATATCAATGAACTCAATCAAGCACGAAATGAAGCTGCTTCAGCTTCGGCTCCACAGTTGCCAACGCCAGCAGGAGGCGAAGGAGCTGCAGGGCAAACTCCAGCTCCAGTCTCAGGAAACGCAGTGTCATCTATTGATGCGCAACTAGGTGATGCTCGTGATGCTCGTGCAGATGCAGCAGCACAATTAAGTAAGGCTCAAAGTCAGTTGGATGCCATGACAGTTCTCAGCACTCTAGAAGGAACTGTGGTCGAAGTCAACCGTAATGTTTCTAAATCTCCAACTGGAGCTAGCCAGGTGGTAGTTCATGTCGTTAGCAATGAAAACTTGCAAGTTAAGGGGGAACTATCTGAATACAACCTTTCCAACCTCTCTGTAGGACAAGAAGTAACCTTTACTTCTAAAGTTTACCAAGATAAGAGCTGGACTGGTAAGATTAGCTACATTTCTGACTACCCTAAAAACAATGGTGAAGCAGCAAGTGCAGCTACTGCTGCAGCAGGTGGTAATTCTGGTTCTAAATATCCATATACCATCGATGTTACAAGTGAAATCGGTGATTTGAAACAAGGATTCTCAGTAAGTGTTGAGGTCAAGAATAAGAGTAAAGCCATTTTGGTTCCTCTAACAAGTGTTGTGACTGAAAATGATAAGAACTATGTCTGGGTGCTTGACGAGCAGAAAAAGGCCAAGAAAGTGGAAGTTGGTTTGGGCAATGCTGATGCAGACAACCAAGAAATCACTTCAGGTCTGACAAATGGAGTCAAGGTCATCAGTAACCCAACGTCTTCTCTAGAGGAAGGAAAAGAGGTGAAGGCTGATGAAGAAACTAATTAGTTTAAAAAATATCTGCAGAAGTTACCGTAACGGTGACCAAGAACTGCAGGTTCTCAAAAATATCAACCTAGAAGTGAATGAGGGTGAATTTGTTGCCATCATGGGACCATCTGGTTCTGGTAAGTCCACTCTAATGAATACGATCGGCATGTTGGATACACCAACCAGTGGAGAATATTATCTTGAAGGTCAAGAAGTAGCTGGATTGGGTGAAAAACAACTAGCCAAGGTTCGCAACCAACAAATCGGTTTTGTCTTTCAGCAGTTCTTTCTTCTATCCAAACTTAATGCTCTGCAAAACGTAGAATTGCCCTTGATTTACGCGGGAGTTTCAGCTTCAAAACGGCGCAAGTTAGCTGAGGAATATCTAGATAAGGTTGAATTGACTGAGCGTAGTCACCATTTACCTTCAGAATTATCTGGTGGTCAAAAGCAACGTGTAGCTATCGCGCGTGCCTTGGTAAACAATCCTTCTATTATCCTGGCGGACGAACCGACAGGAGCCTTGGATACCAAAACAGGGAATCAAATTATGCAACTATTGGTTGACTTGAACAAAGAAGGAAAAACCATTATCATGGTAACGCATGAGCCTGAAATCGCTGCTTATGCCAAACGCCAGATTGTCATTCGAGATGGAGTTATTTCATCTGATAGTGCGCAGTTAGAAAAGGAGGAAAACTAAGATGCAGAATCTGAAATTTGCCTTTTCATCTATCATGGCCCACAAGATGCGCTCTTTTCTTACTATGATAGGGATTATCATTGGTGTGTCATCGGTTGTTGTGATTATGGCTCTAGGTGATTCCATGTCTCGTCAGGTCAATAAAAACATGACCAAGTCACAGAAGAATATCCATGTTTTTTTCTCACCTATTAAAAGTAAAGATGGCTCTTTTACCCAAAAACAATCAGCATTGACAGTCTCTGGGAAAGAAGAGAATGTTCCTGTTGAACCACCAAAACCACAAGAGTCTTGGGTCAGGGAGGCAGCTAAACTGAAGGGGATAGATAGTTACTATGTAACCAACTCAACAAATACCACCCTGTCTTATAAAGATAAAAAAGTGGAGCGCGCTAGCTTGACAGGTGGAAATATTACTTACATGAAGGCGGTTGAAAATGAAATTGTTGCAGGCCGCAGTTTCATAGCTCAGGATTATAAAGATGTGGCCAGTGTCATTTTGCTAGACCAAGAACTTGCTAATAGCCTGTTTGGATCTGCTCAAGAAGCTGTTAACCAGGTTATAGATGTTGGTGGCTTTAGCTATCGTGTCATTGGTGTCTATACCAGCGATGAGGCCAAGACTGCCAAGACTTTTGGTATTGGTGGACTTCCAATTACGACTAATATTTCTCTTGCCAACAACTTCAATATGGATGAAATTTCTGATATTGTCTTCCGTGTCAATGATACCAGTTTGACACCAACAGTGGGACCAGAATTAGCTAGAAAATTGACCGAGATTGCTGGTCTTCAGCAAGGGGAGTATCAGGTGGCAGATGCGACTGCAGCCTTCCAAGAAGTACAACAACTGTTCGGCTTTATAACTACGATTATTAGTGCCATTGCGGGGATTTCACTTTTTGTTGGAGGGACTGGTGTTATGAACATCATGCTGGTTTCGGTGACGGAGCGTACGCGTGAGATTGGTCTCCGTAAGGCTTTGGGTGCAACGCGTGCCAATATTTTAATTCAGTTTTTGATTGAATCCATGATATTGACCTTGCTTGGTGGAGTCATTGGTTTAACCATTGCGACAGGCTTAACAGCTATAGCTGGCATACTCTTGCAAGGATTGATTGCGGGTATAGAAGTAGGAGTGTCAATCCCGGTTGCCCTATTTAGTCTTGCAGTTTCGGCTAGCGTTGGTATGATTTTTGGAGTCTTGCCAGCCAACAAGGCATCGAAACTTGATCCAATTGAAGCCCTTCGTTATGAATAGAATAAACAAGATGGACACTCGTCTATCTTGTTTTTATATAGATTTCCCTATCGAAAATCCTTAAAAATGTGATATAATGAAGTGTTAGAAAAACAGGTTCCATTTGCCTGGAAAGGAAAAATTATGTCTGAAAAGAATTTTTATATTACAACACCGATTTACTATCCATCTGGTAAACTTCATATCGGTTCTGCCTACACAACCATCGCTTGTGATGTCCTAGCACGTTACAAACGCCTGATGGGCTACGATGTCTTTTATTTGACAGGTCTTGATGAGCACGGCCAAAAAATCCAGCAGAAAGCGGAAGAAGCTGGCATTACACCACAAGCCTATGTTGATGGAATGGCAGTTGGAGTTAAAGAACTCTGGCAATTACTCGATATCTCATACGATAAATTTATCCGTACAACGGATGATTACCATGAAAAAGTAGTGGCTCAAGTATTTGAGCGCTTGCTTGCTCAAGATGATATCTATTTGGGTGAATACTCTGGTTGGTATTCAGTCTCAGATGAGGAGTTCTTTACAGAAAGCCAGCTTGCAGAAGTATTCCGTGATGAAGCTGGAAATGTGACGGGAGGAATCGCTCCGTCAGGACACGAAGTGGAATGGGTATCTGAAGAGTCTTATTTCCTTCGCCTTAGCAAGTACCAAGATCGTTTGGTCGAATTTTTCAAGTCCCATCCTGAATTTATCACTCCAGATGGTCGTCTGAATGAAATGCTTCGCAACTTCATCGAGCCAGGTTTAGAAGATTTGGCAGTTTCTCGTACAACCTTTACATGGGGTGTGCCAGTACCATCTAATCCTAAGCACGTTGTCTACGTTTGGATTGATGCCCTTCTTAACTATGCTACAGCTCTTGGCTACGGTCAAGATGAACATGGTAACTTTGACAAATTCTGGAATGGCACAGTCTTCCACATGGTAGGAAAAGACATCCTTCGTTTCCACTCAATCTACTGGCCAATCCTTCTTATGATGTTAGATATCAAATTGCCAGATCGTTTGATTGCCCATGGTTGGTTCGTCATGAAAGATGGCAAAATGTCTAAATCTAAAGGGAATGTCGTATACCCTGAAATGTTGGTAGAGCGTTATGGACTAGATCCACTTCGTTACTACCTCATGCGTAGCCTTCCAGTTGGTTCAGATGGAACCTTCACTCCAGAAGACTATGTAGGCCGTATCAACTACGAATTGGCCAATGACCTTGGAAACCTCCTCAACCGTACGGTTTCTATGATTAATAAATACTTTGACGGGCAAGTCCCTGCCTATGTAGAAGGTGTAACAGAGTTTGACTATGCTCTTGCTGACATCGCAGAACAATCAATCGCAGACTACCATACATACATGGAAGCAGTTGACTACCCACGTGCTCTTGAAGCAGTCTGGACTCTGATCTCTCGTACCAATAAATACATCGATGAGACCGCACCATGGGTCTTGGCCAAGGATGAAGCACTCAGCGATCAATTGGCAAGTGTCATGAGTCACTTGGCAGCTAGCCTTCGTGTTGTCGCACACTTGATTGAACCATTTATGATGGAAACCAGTCGTGCAGTCTTGACTCAACTTGGCTTGGAAGAAGTAGCTAGCCTTGAAAACTTGAGCTTGGCTGACTTCCCAGCAGATGTGACTGTAGTTGCCAAAGGAACACCAATCTTCCCACGTCTGGATATGGAAGAAGAAATCGCCTATATCAAGGAACAAATGGAAGGCAATAAACCAGCAGTCGAAAAAGAGTGGAACCCAGACGAAGTTGAACTCAAACTAAACAAGGAAGAAATCAAGTTTGAAGACTTTGACAAGGTTGAAATCCGTGTCGCAGAAGTCAAAGAAGTGTCTAAAGTAGAAGGTTCAGATAAGTTGCTCCAATTCCGCTTAGATGCTGGTGATGGTCAAGATCGTCAAATCCTCTCAGGAATTGCAAAATACTATCCAAACGAACAAGAATTGGTCGGCAAGAAAGTTCAAATCGTTGCCAATCTTAAACCACGCAAGATGATGAAGAAATATGTCAGCCAAGGTATGATCCTATCAGCTGAACATGATGGAAAATTAACCCTTCTCACAGTTGATCCAGCTGTACCAAACGGAAGTGTGATTGGGTAAAAGTATACAGGACTAGTTCATGCTAGTTCTGTTTTTTATTTAACTATTATGCTTTACAAACTAGTGTGAAAGTGGTATATTATAGATGAAGTCACTAGTAGGTATTACCAAATAGATTAGAAGGGAGAAGGGATGAAAGAAACTCAACTATTAAAAGGTGTTCTTGAAGGTTGTGTCTTGGATATGATTGGTCAAAAAGAGCGGTATGGTTATGAGTTGGTTCAGACTCTACGAGAGGCTGGATTTGACACTATAGTTCCAGGAACTATTTATCCTTTGTTGCAAAAGTTAGAAAAAAATCAATGGATAAGAGGCGACATGCGCCCGTCGCCAGATGGTCCAGATCGGAAGTATTTTTCGTTAACTAAAGAAGGAGAAGAGCGTGTCTCGGTCTTTTGGCAACAATGGGACGATTTGAGTCAAAAAGTAGAAGGAATTAAGAATGGAGGGTAAACCATGACGAAAATGAAGTATTATGAAGAAACAAGCGCTTTGTTGCATCAGTTTTCTGAGGACAATCAGCAGTATTTTGAGGAGCTGTGGGATAGTTTTAATCTTGCTGGATTTCTCTATGATGAGGACTACCTCAGAGAGCAGATCTATTTGATGATGCTAGATTTCTCAGAAGCAGAACGAGATGGCATGAGTGCAGAGGATTATCTAGGTAAGAATCCTAAAAAAATAATGAAAGAGATGCTCAAGGAAGCACCTCGCAGTTCTACCAAGGAGTCCCTTTTGACGCCAATTCTTGTCCTAGCGGTATTACGTTATTATCAACTACTAAGTGATTTTTCTAAAGGTTCTCTCTTAACAGTCAATTTGCTCACATTTTTAGGGAAACTTCTTCTTTTTCTGATTGGATTTGGACTTGTGGCCACAATCTTACGTTGGGGGCTAGTCCAAGATTCTCCTAAGATGAAAATTGGCACTTATATTGTCGTTGGAATTCTTGTTCTGCTAGTCGTTCTAGGATATGTAGGAATGGGAAGTTTCATACAAGAAGGAGCCTTTTATCTTCCTGCTCCCTGGGATAGTTTCCTTGTTTTTACGCTTTCTCTAGTCATCAGTATTTGGAATTGGAAAGAAGCGGTCTTTCGTCCCTTTGTCAGTATGATTGTTGCCCATCTTGTGGTAGGTTCTCTGCTTCGTTACTATGAGTGGATGGGAATTTCAAATGTTTTCCTTACAAAATTCATTCCTTTAGCTGTTCTTTTTATTGGTATTTTTCTCTTGTTCCGTGGGTTTAAGAAGATAAAATGGAGTGAAATATAGTCAAAAAGCCGTTGCAAAGCGGTTTTTTGTTATAATGAAGGGAAGAATGTTAGAAATTAAAGGAGACAAATTTGATGAGATACATAACTATTGGTCAAGATGACAAAGAATTATCAGAAATTGTTCTCGGAATGATGAGAATAGAAGATAAGTCTGTAAAAGAAGTTGAAGAGCTTGTAGAAACAGCACTGTCTGTTGGAATCAATGCTTTCGACTTGGCTGATATATATGGTCGTGGTCGTTGTGAAGAACTGTTAGGTCTTGTCCTAAAAAATCGTCCAGATTTAAGAGAAGAGATGTGGATTCAGTCAAAATGTGGCATTCGCATTGAAGAATTTACCTATTTTGATTTTTCTAAGGACTATATTATAAAATCAGTTGACGGAATTTTGCAAAGATTGAAGATTGATCATCTAGATAGCTTGCTCCTTCATCGACCAGATGCTTTGATGGAATCTGACCAAGTAGCAGAAGCCTTTGATCTCCTTTATAAACAAGGTAAGGTTCGAAATTTTGGAGTTTCTAATCAAAATCCTATGATGATGGAGTTACTTAAAAAAGATGTCAAGCAGCCGTTAGCTGTTAATCAGCTACAATTGAGTGCGGCTTTTACTCCAGGATTCGAATCAGGTTTTCATGTTAATATGGAAGATAGTCAAGCAGCTATGCGAGATGGCAGCATTTTTGAATATTGCAAATTACACGATGTGGTCATTCAAGCATGGTCTGTCTTACAATTCGGGTATTTTAAAGGGAACTTTGTTGGAAATGAGAAATTTCAAGCTTTGAATCAAGTACTTGACCGTTTAGCTTTTAAATATGGAGTAACTCCTTCAACTATTGCCATTTCTTGGATATTGCGTTATCCAGCAAAAATGCAGGCAGTCGTAGGCACCACAAATCCTAAGCACTTGAGAGAAGTTAGCCAAGCGGCAAACTTTAGCTTAACAAGAAAAGAATGGTATGAAATTTATCTTGCAGCAGGGAATAATTTGCCGTAAGTAGAAGCAGATGTAAATAAATCACAGTCAAAAAACCGTTGTAAAGCGGTTTTTTTGTTATAATGAAGGGGAGAATTATTGATATTAAAGGAGAAAAACATGACATTTGAAGAGATCCTACCTGGGTTAAAGGATAAGAAAAAATATGTACGAACTGGTTGGGGAGGTGCTGAAAACTATGTCCAACTTTTTGACACTATCGAGCAAAATGGGGTTGCACTTGAAGTGACACCTTATTTCCTAATCAACGTTTCTGGGGAGGGAGAAGGTTTTTCCATGTGGAGTCCGACACCTTGTGATGTTTTGGCGACGGATTGGGTAGAAGTGCATGACTAGACGTGTATTGATTACGGGAGTAAGTTCAGGGATTGGCCTAGCTCAAGCTCGCCTCTTTTTAGAGAATGACTTTCAAGTTTATGGAGTTGACCAAGGTGAAAATCCACTCATAGAGGGTGATTTTCACTTTTTACAGAGAGATTTGACCTTGGACTTGGAGCCTATTTTTGACTGGTGTCCTCAGGTGGATGTTTTGTGCAATACTGCGGGAGTGTTGGATGCTTATAAGCCACTTTTGGAACAGACAGCGCAGGAAATTCAAGAGATTTTTGAAATCAACTACGTTACTCCAGTAGAGTTGACTCGGTATTATTTGACCAAAATGTTGGAGAATAAAAAAGGATCCATTATCAATATGTGTTCTATTGCTTCGAGCCTAGCAGGTGGCGGTGGACACGCCTATACTTCTTCGAAGCACGCCTTGGCAGGATTTACCAAGCAGTTGGCTCTAGACTATGCGGAAGCTGGGATTCAGGTCTTTGGTATCGCTCCAGGAGCAGTCAAGACAGCTATGACTGCTGCCGACTTTGAGCCAGGTGGTTTAGCTGACTGGGTAGCTAGTGAAACACCAATCAAGCGCTGGATTGAGCCAGAGGAAGTGGCAGAAGTCAGTCTCTTTTTGGCCAGTGGAAAGGCATCTGCCATGCAGGGTCAAATTCTGACAATAGATGGTGGCTGGTCGTTGAAGTAGGAGGAGCTGGCTGGATATTCAAGAGATCACAGAAGAAAATGCATCGCCACTAGTCTTGAAGGTTAAGTCTGAATTATTAGGGTTTCCAGAACTGGGCAATACTTCTTACATGAATTGGAAGGTGAATAATGAGAAACCAACTTGCCCTTAGTGGCGAAAAACTTGATGAAAAAGTTTACCCACAACTATTTCATCATGTTGGCATGATTCGTGGGGAATATTTGTTGAGAGAGCTTAATCAAAACATCATATTAGCAAGTTGTCAGCAATTTGTAAAAGATTATCTAGATACTATTTGCTCCTTATACTCAGATGAAGAGGTATGGTATCGTTTTTCTGAATTAACGAATACAGAAGCTAATTGTTTAGAGGGGACTAAAGAGTATTTTGATGAAAATCATCCCTTGTTTGGCTATAGAGGAACTAGGCGTTTACTGGCGTGTTTGGATGAATTTCAGGCTGAAGCAAATGTTGTTACAGAAGTTTACCAAACTAATCCCAATCTGTCTCTTATTTTTCCTTTTGTAAATGATGCCGACCAATTAAAACAAGCTATTACAGTATTGCGTCAGTATGGCTTTACTGGGAAAGTCGGCACGATGATTGAATTACCATCAGCTTATTTCGACTTAGACAGGATACTGGAAACGGGCATTTCAAAGATTGCAGTTGGAATGAATGATTTGACTTCTTTCATTTTTGCGACTGTGAGAAATAGTCAATGGCATGATATGGAAAATCCAATTATGTTAGATATGTTGAGACAGATGCAGGATAAAGCAAGGAAGAATAAGATTGATTTTGCTGTAGCAGGCTATCTGAATACTTCTTTCATACAAAAAATGAATCAGATGGGTATTGAATGCATTCTCCATTACAGTTCTATTCCGGAGATTTTTAATTTAGAAATTGACCATCTAGACCATCTCAAACATATAAAAGAAGAAAGTAAAAAATTACAAAGGAGCAACCCATGACACTGCAAGAAATGTGGAATACATACAAGGAAACCAATCCTTCTATCGGAGATGAAATCGATGCCTGGGCTTTTGGAGTGGAAGCCGATCTCTTGGCAGATTTAGTTCTAAGAGGTGAAAAGACAGCAACCGCTTCAGCCTATGACCTTTATGCAATTGATGATGAACCCCTTCCGCGAGAAGGAACCTTTGATATCATTTTAGATAGCCAAGATCAAGCTGTCTGCATTATCGAAATTACAAAGGTTTCTGTTGAACCCTTCAATCAAGTTTCTGCTGACCATGCCTTTAAGGAAGGTGAGGGAGATAAATCACTTGCCTATTGGCGTAAGATGCATGAGGATTTTTTCACTGAGTGGCTGCGTGAGGCCGGACTAACTTTTACGCCTGACAGCAAGGTTGTTTTAGAAGAATTTCGCAAGGTCTACCCACTGTAGACTGCAGAAGGAAGAAAGTTTTGGAAATAGCTGTCCAATCCTTTTTTCTTAGACAAAACATGATATAATAAGTTTGTTTGAAGAAGAGTAGCAGCTCTTAAACTTAGATAGGAGAAAACTATGCAAGCAGTTGAACATTTTATTAAGCAATTTGTTCCTGAACATTATGATTTATTTTTAGACTTGAGTCGTGAGACCAAGACCTTTTCTGGGAAGGTGACCATCACTGGTCAAGCTAAAAGTGACCGTATTTCCCTTCACCAAAAAGACTTGGAAATCGCTTCTGTAGAAGTTGCAGGTCAAGCTCGTCCATTCACAGTCGATAATGAAAACGAAGCTCTTCGTATCGAACTTGCAAAAGCAGGTTCAGTTGAATTGGTTATCGCTTTCTCAGGAAAAATTACAGACAACATGACAGGGATTTACCCTTCTTATTACACAGTTGATGGAGTCAAGAAGGAAGTCTTGTCTACTCAGTTTGAGAGCCATTTTGCGCGTGAAGCCTTCCCATGTGCGGATGAACCAGAAGCCAAAGCAACTTTTGACCTCTCTCTACGTTTTGACCAAGCAGAAGGTGAATTGGCCTTGTCTAATATGCCAGAAATCGATGTTGAAAACCGTAAGGAAACAGGTATCTGGAAGTTTGAGACAACACCTCGCATGTCTTCTTACTTGTTAGCCTTTGTTGCGGGTGATTTGCAATGTGTGACGGCTAAAACTAAAAACGGTACCCTTGTAGGTGTCTACTCAACGAAAGCCCATCCATTATCTAACCTTGATTTCTCACTCGACATCGCCGTTCGCTCAATCGAGTTTTACGAAGATTACTACGGAGTTAAGTACCCGATCCCTCAATCTCTCCACATCGCCCTTCCTGACTTCTCAGCTGGTGCTATGGAAAACTGGGGTCTTGTGACCTACCGTGAAGTTTACTTGGTTGTAGATGAGAACTCTACCTTTGCCAGTCGTCAACAAGTTGCCCTTGTTGTAGCCCATGAATTGGCTCACCAATGGTTTGGTAACCTGGTAACTATGAAATGGTGGGATGATCTTTGGCTCAATGAAAGCTTTGCTAACATGATGGAGTACGTCTGTGTAGATGCTATTGAACCAAGCTGGAATATCTTTGAAGATTTCCAAACAGGTGGTGTTCCGTCTGCCTTGAAACGTGATGCGACTGATGGTGTTCAGTCTGTTCACGTCGAAGTGAAACATCCAGATGAAATCAATACGCTCTTTGACGGAGCTATCGTCTATGCCAAAGGAAGTCGCCTCATGCACATGCTTCGTCGTTGGCTAGGTGATGCCGATTTTGCCAAAGGTTTGCATGCCTACTTTGAAAAACATCAGTACAGCAATACAATTGGTCGTGACCTTTGGGATGCTCTTGGTCAAGCATCAGGACGTGATGTCGCAGCCTTCATGGATTCTTGGTTGGAACAACCTGGTTATCCAGTTCTCACTGTCAAAGTTGAAAATGATGTCTTAAAGATTTCACAAAAACAATTCTTTATTGGTGAGCACGAAGACAAGAACCGTCTCTGGGTTGTGCCACTAAACAGCAACTGGAAAGGCTTGCCTGATACACTCGAAACTGAAAGCATCGAAATCCCTGGCTACGCAGCCCTTCTTGCTGAAAATGAAGGAGCTCTTCGTCTCAATACTGAAAATACAGCTCACTACATTACAGACTATCAAGGAGACTTGCTAGATGCTATTCTTGCTGACCTAGTTGATCTTGATAACACAAGTAAACTGCAGATCGTTCAAGAACGTCGTTTGCTTGCTGAAGCAGGGCACATTTCTTATGCTGACTTGCTTCCAGTCCTTGATAAACTTGCTAAGGAAGAATCTTACCTTGTCGTTTCAGCTGTTTCTCAAGTGATTTCTGCCCTTGAGCGCTTTATCGATGAAGGAACAGAAGCTGAAGGAGCCTTCAAAGCCTTGGTTGCTAAATTGGCTCGTCACAACTATGGCCGCCTTGGTTTTGAAGCTAAAGATGGCGAATCAGATGAGGATGAATTGGTTCGTCAGTTGGCTGTTTCTATGATGATTCGCTCAAATGATGCAGAAGCTAGTCAAGTCGCTAGCCAAATCTTCGCGGCTCACAAGGAGAATCTTGCAGGACTCCCAGCAGCAATTCGCTCACAAGTTCTGATTAATGAGATGAAACATCATGAGACTAAAGACTTGTTAGCACTTTATCTTGATACTTATACTCACGCAACAGATGCTGTCTTTAAACGCCAGTTGGCAGCTGCTCTTGCATACAGTACAGATGCGGATAATATCCAAAACTTGATTGCTGCTTGGAAGGACAAATTTGTGGTCAAACCACAAGACTTGTCTGCTTGGTACTTCCAGTTCTTAAGCCATCAAGCAACTCAGGAAACAGCATGGTCTTGGGCTCGTGAAAACTGGGCTTGGATTAAGGCAGCTCTTGGTGGAGATATGAGCTTTGATAGCTTTGTTATCCTTCCTGCTCACGTATTTAAGACTCAGCAACGCTTGGCAGAGTACAAGGAATTCTTTGAGCCACAACTTTCTGACCTTGCTCTTAGCCGTAACATCGGTATGGGAATCAAGGAAATTGCAGCGCGTGTTGACTTGATTAACCGTGAAAAAGCTGCAGTGGAAGCAGTCGTTCTTCAATACGGAAATGCATAAATAAGCCTAAAATAAAAAGAAAACTCAGCTATCTCATGTAAAATGCAGAGAGTTGAGTTTTTTTTAAGGCAAATTTGGTATAATGGTTTTATTAAGGAGGAGTTTCTCATGATAAAAATCTTATTGGTTGAGGATGACCTAGGCCTGTCAAATTCAGTATTTGACTTTTTAGACGATTTTGCGGATGTCATGCAGGTATTTGATGGGGAGGAAGGTCTCTACGAAGCTGAAAGTGGCGTCTATGACTTGATTTTGCTCGATTTAATGTTACCTGAAAAAAATGGCTTTCAAGTCTTGAAAGAATTGCGTGAAAAAGGAATTACGACACCAGTTCTGATCATGACTGCCAAGGAAAGTTTGGATGACAAGGGACATGGATTTGAATTGGGAGCAGATGATTATCTGACCAAACCTTTCTACCTAGAAGAACTCAAAATGCGGATTCAAGCGCTTCTCAAACGTTCAGGTAAATTTAATGAAAACACCTTGACTTATGGAAATATTGTGGTTAATTTGTCAACCAATACTGTTAAAGTCGAAGATACTCCTGTCGAATTGCTAGGTAAAGAGTTTGATTTATTAGTTTATTTCCTTCAAAATCAAAATGTTATTTTGCCTAAGACTCAGATTTTTGATCGTCTATGGGGATTTGATAGTGACACAACGATTTCGGTTGTCGAAGTCTATGTTTCAAAAGTCCGTAAGAAATTAAAAGGAACCACTTTTGCAGAGAATTTGCAAACCTTGCGCAGTGTTGGGTATATTTTAAAAGATGTTCAGTAAACTAAAAAAAACATGGTATGCGGATGACTTTAGTTATTTTATCCGTAATTTTGGTGTCTTCACTCTGATTTTTTCCACCATGACTCTGATTATTTTGCAGGTCATGCATTCGAGTCTCTATACTTCGGTGGATGATAAGCTTCATGGACTGAGTGAAAATCCTCAAGCAGTTATCCAGCTGGCAGTAAATAGGGCAACAGAAGAGATTAAAGACTTAGAGAATGCGGCTACAGATACTAGCAAGACTGAAGTAAAACCCAATGTCAGTTCCAATACCGAGGTTATTCTTTTTGATAAGAATTTTACCCAGCTTCTTTCTGGAAACCGATTTTTGGGATTGGATAAGATTAAGTTAGAGAAAAAAGAACTAGGACATATCTATCAGATTCAAGTTTTTAATAGCTATGGACAAGAAGAAATCTATCGCATGATTTTGATGGAAACCAATATCAGTTCGGTTTCAACCAATATCAAGTATGCAGCTGTCTTGATTAATACCAGTCAGTTGGAGCAAGCCAGTCAAAAGCATGAGCAGTTGATTGTGATTGTGATGGCAAGTTTCTGGATTTTGTCTTTGCTTGCCAGTCTCTATCTAGCTAGAGTCAGTGTTCGTCCTCTGCTTGAGAGCATGCAGAAGCAACAGTCCTTTGTGGAAAATGCCAGTCATGAGTTACGAACTCCACTCGCAGTTTTGCAAAATCGCTTAGAGACCCTTTTCCGTAAGCCAGAAGCTACCATTATGGATGTGAGTGAAAGCATTGCATCGAGTTTGGAAGAAGTCCGAAATATGCGGTTTTTGACGACAAACTTGTTGAATTTAGCTCGGAGAGATGATGGGATTAAGCCGGAACTTGCAGAAGTTCCAACCAGTTTTTTCAATACGACTTTCACAAACTATGAGATGATTGCTTCTGAAAATGACCGTGTCTTCCGTTTTGAAAATCGCATCCATCGAACGATTGTCACAGATCAGCTTCTTTTGAAACAACTGATGACCATCCTATTTGATAATGCTATCAAATACACTGAGGAGGATGGTGAAATTGATTTTATGATTTCAGCGACTGATCGTAATCTGTATTTGCTAGTTTCCGACAATGGAGTCGGTATTTCAGCAGAAGATAAGAAGAAAATTTTTGATCGTTTTTATCGAGTAGATAAGGCTAGAACCCGTCAAAAAGGTGGTTTTGGTTTAGGATTATCCTTAGCCAAGCAAATTGTAGATGCGCTAAAAGGAACCATTACTGTCAAAGATAATAAACCAAAGGGAACAATCTTTGAAGTGAAGATTGCCATCCACACACCATCGAAAAAGAAAAAATAAAAATATCGCTCCAGCTGGGGCGATATTTTGGATTTATCTTCTACGTTTTCGTTTGATAATAGACCGTTGAATTTTTAAAACAAGTAAGCTGGATCCGATTGCTGCGGCAAATGCAAGAGCAGTTGATAATTTTAATGCTAAAAAGATAAAACTAAAGATAGCAATACAGATACAAAAAACAGCGATATTAACAAAAAATAGGATTTCCTTGAGATTAGCATCAGATTGCGCTTCAGGTGTATAATCTTGATAGCGAGGAACCTGCTCGTGCAATTCTTCTTGATAGTCTACCTCATAGGATTGTAATTTTCTTACGGGCATTATTCTCTCCTTAACAGTACATACCTATTTTATCATTTTTTCAGCAGAGAATTATTACAGAAAGGTTACAATAAGAATAAAGTCCCTTTTCATTTTTAAAGAATGGCTGATTTTCCAGAAATGTGGTATAATTTTCCTTATGGAAAAGATTATCATTACAGCAACTGCTGAAAGTATTGAACAAGTTGAACAACTGCTCGAAGCTGGCGTAGACCGTATCTATGTTGGTGAGAAAGATTTTGGCCTTCGTCTGCCAACAACCTTTAGTCATGATCAATTGCGTGAAATCGCTAAGCTGGTTCATGATGCTGGTAAGGAATTGATCGTTGCAGTCAATGCCCTCATGCACCAAGATATGATGGACCGTATCAAGCCTTTCCTCGATTTCTTGGAAGAAATCAAGACAGATTACATTACAATTGGAGATGCAGGTGTCTTTTATGTGGTCAATCGCGATGGTTATTCCTTTAAGACTATCTACGATGCCTCAACCATGGTAACTAGCAGTCGTCAGATTAACTTCTGGGGACAAAAGGCTGGCGCATCTGAAGCTGTTTTGGCGCGTGAAATTCCATCTGCTGAACTTTTCAAAATGCCAGAAATTTTGGAAATTCCTGCTGAAGTGTTGGTCTACGGTGCTAGTGTCATCCATCATTCTAAACGTCCGCTCTTGCAAAACTACTATAACTTTACTCATATTGATGATGAAAAAACGCGTAAACGTGACCTCTTCTTGGCTGAGCCAAGTGACCCTGAAAGCCACTATTCCATCTTTGAAGACAATCATGGGACTCACATCTTTGCCAACAATGACCTTGATTTGATGACTAAATTGACAGAATTGGTAGAGCATGGTTTTACTCATTGGAAATTAGAAGGACTTTACACTCCAGGTCAAAACTTTGTTGAGATTGCAAAACTCTTTATCCAAGCGCGTAGCTTGATCCAAGAGGGTAACTTTAGCCATGACCAAGCCTTCTTGCTGGATGAAGAAGTGCGTAAACTTCACCCTAAAAACCGTTTCCTTGATACAGGATTTTATGATTACGATCCTGATATGGTTAAATAAAGTAAATGATTCGTTGAGAGAAGGAAGATGCAAACATTTCTTCTCTCAATTTTTCATATTCTCCAATATTTTCAAAGAATTAGTAGGATAGGATGCTCTATTTGATGGGATTTTTAAGACAAGTAGTGTTCTTGAGTTTGAAAATTATCCCATGTTTGCAGGTGCCAAATGGCCCTTTTTTTGGTATAATTTTTTATAATGAAAACGATTGGTAATCGCTATGTTGTGGTTGATTTAGAGGCAACTAGCACAGGTAGTAAGGCTAAAATTATTCAAGTGGGGATTGTTGTGATTGAGGACGGAAAAATCGTTGATCACTATACGACAGATGTCAATCCACATGAACCTTTGGATGCTCATATCAAAGAACTGACAGGATTGACAGACCAACGTCTGGCGCAAGCACCTGATTTTTCGCAAGTTGCTAGAAAAATCTTTGACTTGGTGGAGGACGGGATTTTTGTAGCCCATAATGTTCAGTTTGATGCCAATCTTTTGGCGGAAAATTTATTTTTTGAAGGCTATGAACTAAGAAATCCTCGTGTTGACACGGTCGAATTGGCTCAGGTCTTTTTCCCTAAACTGGAAAAATATAGTTTGCCGATATTGTGTCGAGAATTAGGAATTCCTCTAAAACACGCTCACACAGCCCTTTCAGATGCCCAAGCTACAGCGGAATTACTTCTTTTTTTACGAGAAAAGATGGCCCAGCTTCCTAAAGGACTCTTGGAACGCTTGCTGGAAATGGCTGACGCTCTCTTATATGAGTCCTACCTGGTTATTGAGGAAATTTATCGCAACCAATCTATCCTTAGTTCTCCAGACTTGGTCGAAGTTCAAGGACTGTATTTCAAGAAAACTGGAGCTCCCCTGGAGCCACGAAAACTATCCCAAGATTTTTCTAAAAATATTTCTCTGTTGAATCTTGAAGTGAGGGAGGAGCAAGAAAATTTTGCTAAAGAGGTTGGCTTGCTATTGAAAGATGAGCCTGTCTCTCTGATTCAAGCACCGACAGGGATTGGGAAAACCTATGGCTATCTCTTACCTGCGTTGTCCCAAGTGGAAAATCGTCAGATTGTCCTTAGCGTTCCGACAAAGATTCTTCAAAATCAAATCATGGAAGAAGAAGGTAAACGTCTCAAGGAAGTGTTCCATATAGATATTCATAGTTTAAAGGGACCACACAATTATCTGAAGTTGGATGCCTTTTATCGTTCCTTGCAGGAAAATGATGAAAATCGCTTATTTAGACGCTTTAAAATGCAACTCTTGGTCTGGCTGACAGAGACAGAGACAGGAGATTTGGATGAAATTGGGCAACTTTACCGTTACCAACATTTTCTAGCAGACCTTCGTCATGACGGGAATTTATCATCTCAAAGCTTATTTGTGACGGAAGATTTCTGGAAACGTAGTCAAGAAAGGGCACAAACCTGTAAATTATTAGTGACCAATCATGCCTATCTTGTAACCAGATTGGAAGATAATCCTGAATTTGTCATCGACAGTTTATTGATTATTGATGAAGTTCAAAAGATCTTGTTGGCTCTAGAAAATCTGCTTCAAGTGACTCACGATATCCAGTCTATTATCGATTTGCTTGATAAGGCTTTACTGGAGGAGCAAAATAAGGTCCAGCAACGAATACTAGAAAGTATTCGCTTTGAGTGCCTCTACTTGATTGAACAATTTCAGTCTGGAAAATCTAAGAAAAATATATTAGATTCTCTGGTCAATCTCCATCAATATTTTTCAGAATTAGAGGTAGAAGGTTTTGAGGAGTTGGTTCGCTATTTTACAGCTGACCGAGATTACTGGCTTGAAGCAATTGAAACGAGTCAAAAGAAAATTCAAATTTCTTCTACAAAATCAGGCCGTATTCTTCTATCTTCTTTAGTGCCTGATTCATGTCAAGTCTTGGGAGTGTCGGCTACTCTTGAGATTAGTCAGAGAGTTTCTTTGGCAGACCTGTTAGGCTATCCCGAAGATAAATTTGTTAAGATTGAAGCTGGTAAAAAACAGGATCAAGAAGTGGTCTTGGTCAAGGATTTTCCCTTGGTAACAGAAACCTCCTTAGAAGTTTATGCTCAAGAGGTAGCTAATTTGCTGATGGATGTTCAAGCTTTCCAACAACCGATTTTAGTTCTCTTTACTTCTAAAGACATGCTTCTAGCAGTATCGGATTTACTTCCAGTTAGTCATTTGGCTCAGTATAAAAATGGGGATGTTCATCAGCTTAAGAAACGTTTTGAAAAAGGTGAACAACAAATCCTGCTTGGTGCAGCAAGTTTCTGGGAGGGAGTTGATTTTTCAAGTCATCCTTTTGTGATTCAAGTTGTACCAAGACTTCCTTTCCAAAATCCTCAAGAACCCTTGACGAAAAAGATCAATCAGGAACTGAATCAGGAAGGGAAAAATGCCTTTTATGATTATCAGTTGCCAATGGCCATTATTCGTTTAAAGCAAGCTTTGGGAAGAAGTATGAGACGCGAACACCAACGTTCCTTAACTCTTATTTTGGATAGGAGAATTGTCGGAAAGCGATATGGCAAACAAATTGTGACTTCTCTAGCAAAAGAAGCGACCGTTAAAACCGTCTCTCGATCCGAAGTTGATGAGGCTATTGATAAATTTTTAAATGAACTTTGATAAATAATATTGTATGAAAGTATAAGGTTAGTATATATGAAACGTTCTCTCGACTCTAGAGTCGATTATAGTTTGCTCTTGCCAGTATTTTTTCTACTGGTTATTGGCGTGGTGGCTATTTATATAGCTGTTAGTCATGATTATCCAAACAATATTTTGCCCATTTTAGGGCAGCAGGTCGCCTGGATCGCCATGGGACTTGTGATTGGTTTTATCGTCATGCTCTTTAATACTGAATTTCTTTGGAAGGTGACACCCTTTCTATATATTTTAGGCTTGGGACTTATGGTTTTACCGATTGTCTTTTATAATCCAAGCTTAGTTGCATCAACGGGTGCCAAAAACTGGGTATCGGTAAATGGTGTTACCTTGTTCCAACCGTCAGAATTTATGAAGATATCCTATATCCTCATGTTGGCTCGTGTGATTGTCCAGTTTACCAAAAAACATAAGGAATGGAGACGCACAGTTCCGCTGGACTTCTTGTTGATTTTCTGGATGATTCTCTTTACCATTCCAGTCCTAGTTCTTTTGGCATTTCAAAGTGACTTGGGGACGGCCTTAGTTTTTGTGGCTATTTTCTCAGGAATCGTTTTATTATCGGGCGTTTCTTGGAAAATTATTATCCCAGTATTTGTGACTGCTGTAACAGGAATTGCTGGTTTTCTAGCCATCTTTATCAGCAAGGACGGTCGGGCTTTTCTCCATCAACTGGGCATGCCGACCTACCAAATCAATCGTATCTTGGCTTGGCTTAATCCATTTGACTTTGCCCAAACAACTACTTACCAACAGGCTCAAGGACAGATTGCCATTGGAAGCGGTGGCTTATTTGGTCAAGGATTTAATGCTTCGAATCTGCTTATTCCAGTTAGAGAGTCGGATATGATTTTCACGGTCATTGCAGAAGATTTTGGCTTTATTGGCTCTGTCCTTGTTATCGCCCTTTATCTCATGCTGATTTACCGTATGTTGAAGATTACTCTTAGATCAAATAACCAGTTCTACACCTATATTTCCACAGGTTTGATTATGATGTTGCTCTTCCATATCTTTGAGAATATCGGTGCCGTGACAGGTTTGCTTCCTTTGACGGGTATTCCCTTGCCTTTTATTTCTCAAGGGGGATCGGCTATTATCAGTAATCTGATTGGTGTGGGCTTACTTTTATCTATGAGTTACCAGACCAATCTAGCTGAAGAAAAGAGCGGAAAAGTCCCATTCAAGCGGAAAAAGGTTGTATTAAAACAAATCAAATAAGGAGAAAATCATGGTAAAAGTAGCAGTTATGTTGGCTCAGGGCTTTGAAGAAATTGAAGCTTTGACAGTTGTGGATGTTTTGCGTCGGGCAAATATCACTTGTGATATGGTTGGGTTTGAAGAGCAAGTGACTGGTTCGCATGCAATCCAAGTCAGAGCAGATCGTGTCTTTGATGGTGATTTATCAGACTATGATATGGTTGTTCTTCCTGGCGGCATGCCTGGTTCTGCACATTTGCGCGATAATCAGGCCTTGATTCAAGAGTTGCAAAGCTTCGAGCAAGAAGGAAAAAAACTAGCAGCCATTTGTGCTGCGCCAATTGCCCTCAATCAAGCAGGGCTATTGAAAAACAAGCAGTACACTTGTTATGATGGTGTTCAAGAGCAAATTTTTGATGGTCACTACGTCAAGGAAACAGTAGTGGTAGATGGTCAATTGACAACCAGTCGAGGTCCCTCTACAGCCCTTGCCTTTGCCTACGAGTTGGTAGAGCAATTAGGAGGAGACGCAGAGACTTTACGAACAGGAATGCTCTATCGAGATGTCTTTGGTAAAAATCAGTAAAACGGGAGTCAAACTCTCGTTTTTTATGTGGAAAACTCAGGGAAATCATCGCTTTTTTCATAAAAAAATGCTATAATGAAGGGTATGAAATATCACGATTATATCTGGGATTTAGGTGGAACTTTACTGGATAATTACGAAACTTCAACAGCTGCATTTGTTGAAACATTGGCATTGTATGGCATCACACAAGACCATGACAGTGTCTATCAGGCTTTAAAGGTTTCTACTGATTTTGCGATTGAGACATTCGCTCCCAACTTAGAGAATTTTTTAGAAAAATACAAGGAAAATGAAGCCAGAGAGCTTGAACATCCGATTTTGTTTGATGGAGTTTCTGATTTATTGAAAGATATCTCAAATCAAGGTGGCCGTCATTTTTTGGTATCTCATCGTAATGATCAGGTCTTGGAAATTTTAGAAAAAACCTCTATAGCAGCTTATTTTACAGAAGTGGTGACTTCTAACTCAGGCTTTAAGAGAAAACCAGATCCTGAGTCCATGATTTATTTAAGAGAAAAGTATCAAATTAGTTCAGGGCTTGTCATTGGTGATCGACCGATTGATATCGAAGCCGGGCAAGCTGCAGGACTAGCTACCCACTTGTTTACCAGTATCGTGAATTTAAGACAAGTATTAGACATGTAAGAAAAAGGAAAAAGATGACAGAAGAAATCAAAAATCTGCAGGCACAAGATTATGATGCCAGTCAAATTCAAGTTTTAGAGGGCTTAGAGGCTGTTCGTATGCGTCCAGGGATGTATATCGGGTCAACTTCAAAAGAAGGTCTTCACCATCTAGTCTGGGAAATTGTTGATAACTCAATTGACGAGGCCTTGGCAGGATTTGCTAGCCATATTCAAGTCTTTATTGAGCCAGATAATTCGATTACAGTTGTTGATGATGGACGTGGTATCCCAGTCGATATTCAGGAAAAAACAGGTCGACCTGCCGTTGAGACTGTCTTTACTGTTCTTCACGCTGGAGGAAAGTTTGGCGGTGGCGGATATAAGGTCTCAGGTGGTCTTCACGGAGTGGGGTCCTCAGTTGTTAACGCCCTTTCAACTCAATTAGACGTTCATGTCCACAAAAATGGTAAAATTCATTACCAAGAATACCGTCGTGGTCATGTTGTCGCAGACCTTGAGGTGGTTGGAGATACGGATAAAACGGGAACAACAGTTCACTTTACACCGGATCCAGAAATTTTCACTGAAACAACAACTTTTGATTTTGATAAATTAAATAAACGGATTCAAGAGTTGGCCTTTCTAAATCGTGGTCTTCAAATCTCCATCACAGATAAGCGTGAGGGGCTAGAACAAACTAAGCATTACCACTATGAAGGTGGGATTGCTAGCTACGTTGAATATATCAACGAGAACAAGGATGTTATCTTTGATACACCAATTTACACAGATGGTGAAATGGATGATATCACGGTTGAAGTAGCCATGCAGTACACAACGGGTTACCATGAAAATGTCATGAGTTTCGCCAATAATATTCATACCCATGAAGGTGGAACGCATGAACAAGGTTTCCGTACAGCCTTGACACGTGTTATCAACGATTATGCTCGTAAAAATAAGTTACTGAAAGACAATGAAGACAACCTAACAGGGGAAGATGTTCGTGAAGGATTAACTGCTGTTATCTCAGTTAAACACCCAAATCCACAGTTTGAAGGACAAACCAAGACCAAATTGGGAAATAGCGAAGTGGTCAAGATTACCAATCGCCTCTTCAGTGATGCCTTTTCTGATTTCCTTATGGAAAATCCTCAAATTGCAAAACGCATTGTAGAAAAAGGAATTCTGGCTGCTAAGGCTCGCGTGGCTGCCAAGCGTGCGCGTGAAGTCACTCGTAAAAAATCTGGTTTGGAAATTTCTAACCTTCCAGGGAAACTAGCAGACTGTTCTTCTAACAATCCTGCAGAAACAGAACTCTTCATCGTCGAAGGAGACTCAGCTGGTGGATCAGCAAAATCTGGTCGTAACCGTGAATTTCAGGCAATTCTTCCAATCCGCGGTAAGATTTTGAACGTTGAAAAGGCAAGTATGGATAAGATTCTTGCTAACGAAGAAATTCGTAGTCTTTTCACAGCGATGGGAACAGGATTTGGTGCAGAATTTGATGTTTCAAAAGCTCGTTACCAAAAACTCGTTTTGATGACCGATGCCGATGTCGATGGTGCTCATATTCGTACCCTTCTTTTAACCTTGATTTATCGTTATATGAAACCAATTCTAGAAGCTGGTTATGTTTATATCGCCCAACCTCCAATTTATGGTGTCAAGGTTGGAAGCGAGATTAAAGAATATATCCAGCCAGGAGCAGACCAAGAAATTAAACTCCAAGAAGCCTTAGCCCGCCACAGTGAAGGTCGTACCAAACCAACTATTCAGAGGTATAAAGGTCTGGGTGAAATGGACGATCATCAGTTATGGGAAACAACAATGGATCCCGAGCATCGCTTGATGGCCAGAGTTTCTGTAGATGACGCAGCTGAGGCAGATAAAATCTTTGATATGTTGATGGGGGATCGAGTAGAGCCTCGTCGTGAATTTATCGAAGAAAATGCCGTCTATAGTACACTTGATGTCTAAAAAATCGGGAGAAGTAGTTCCCTTGGTCTAAAAAATATGATATAATCATTACGATTGTTTCAAGTTAAAAAGGAGTTTAATATGTCTGGTAGTCTAGTAGTATATCTTATAATTGCAATTGCAATTATATTGCTGATTTCATATGCTATAGCAATTTATGTACGGAAACGCAATGAAAGTAAATTAGCAATTTTAGAAGAGAAAAAAGAAGAGCTGTACAATCTTCCAGTTAATGATGAAGTTGAAGCTGTAAAAAATATGCACTTGATTGGACAAAGTCAAGTGACTTTCCGTGAATGGAACCAAAAATGGGTTGACCTATCTCTTAACTCTTTTGCCGATATCGAAAATAATCTTTTCGAGGCAGAAGGTTATAACAATTCATTCCGTTTTTTTAAGGCTAGTCATCAAATTGACCAAATCGAGAGCCAAATTACCTTGATTGAAGAAGATATTGCGGCAATTCGCAATGCCTTGGCAGATTTGGAGAAACAAGAATCTAAAAACAGCGGTCGTGTTCTTCATACCTTGGACTTGTTTGAAGAGTTGCAACACCGAGTGGCTGATCATTCTGAAGAATATGGCCAAGGTTTATCTGAAATCGAAAAACAATTGGAAAATATCCAATCAGAGTTTTCTCAGTTTGTTACTTTGAACACTTCAGGTGACCCAGTAGAAGCTGCTGTGATTTTGGATAATGCTGAAAATCATATCTTGGCTTTGAGTCACATTGTTGACCGCCTGCCAGCGATTGTAAAAACATTATCTAAAGAGCTACCTGATCAATTGGAAGATTTGGAGGATGGTTACCGTAAGCTTTTAGATGCTAACTATCATTTTGCTGAAACGGATATTGAATCTCGCTTCCAATTGCTTTATGAATCTTTGAAGAAAAACCACGAAAATATTGCACAATTAGAGTTGGATAATGCTGAGTATGAAAATACTCAAGTTCAAGAAGAAATCAATTCACTCTATGATATCTTTACACGAGAAATCGCTGCTCAAAAAGTAGTAGAAGGCTTAGTTGCAACTCTTCCTACATATTTGAAACACATGAAAGATAGTAATGCTGTTTTAGTGGAAGATATTCAACGATTGAGTAACAATTACCTACTATCTGAAACGGATGTTAGTCATGTTCATAGATTACAAGCTGAGTTAGAATCTTTAGAAGAATCTGTATTGGAACTAACTTCTGAACAAGAGGAACATTCTGAACCTTATTCATTCCTTGAAGAACGTTTGGAAAACTTACAAGCTACTTTGAAGGAAATTGAAGATGAACAAGTTGAGGTTAGTCAACGTCTTGCTCAGATTGAAAAAGATGATATCAATGCTCGCCAGAAGGCAAATGTTTATGTTAATCGTCTTCACACAATTAAGAGATATATGGAAAAACGCAATCTTCCAGGTATTCCTCAGAATTTCTTACAGTTGTTCTTTACAGCAAGTAACCATACTGAAGAGTTGATGGCTGAACTAGAAGAAGCTCGGGTCAATATAGAAGCTGTGAACCGGATGCTTGAAATTGCAACAAATGATATAGAAGCACTTGAAGAAGAAACCTATAATATTGTTCAATATGCAACGTTGACAGAACAATTGCTACAGTATTCGAACCGTTACCGCTCATTTGATGAACGAATTCAAGAAGCCTTTAATGAATCATTAGAAATTTTTGAAAAAGAATTTGATTATCATGCTTCATTTGATAAGATTTCGCAAGCTTTGGAAGTTGCAGAACCAGGTGTAACCAACCGTTTTGTCACTTCATACGAAAAAACACGTGAGACGATTCGTTTCTAACATAATAAAAAAGATTTGGTTCTGTGGTAAGCAGCACCAAATCTTTTTTATTTATTTATTGTTTTTAAAAATGCCCAGTTACCAATTGATTTTGATCCGTATTCTAGATCCATAAAGTCCAGTAATACATAATCGTTTTTTTCGTAGAATGAGACATTTCTAGCTGTACTAGTTATGAGTCCCAAGTGTTTACAGCCTTTTGATTTGACATAAGGTTCAATCCCTTGTGTCAGAAAAGTACTTCCTATTCCCTGCCCCTTACTTTCTATATTGACAGCTAAGGCCATCAAATACCAATCAAACTCTCCAGATTTTTCTAAATGCTTTTTGGAACGTTTTACAAAGTCAAAGTATTTAAGGAGATTTTGTGGTCGAATGTAGCGAAAAATGTTTGTTCCTCCATTTCGTAGATAGGATAGTATACAGAAATCTTTTTGTTGCAAAAGGGCGACTGCAAGTAAGTCTCCATCCTGTTCCGCAATTAAACAGTTTCCCTTCTTAATATAGACTCTAGTAAGCAGAATTTGCAACGTTTCTACAAAAGCAGGATAGGAGTCAGGTTTCTTCAAATCATCAGTTATAATCGTTAAAAAGGGATAGTCAAGAAAGGAATTGGCTAATAATTTTCCAATTTTTTCGCTTTCTTCAATTCTTGCCTCTCTATATATGATGTCTCCCATGTTTGTCTCCTTAATTATCTACAAAATCTTGTATGACAAGATTTTATAGATAAAAAATTGGAGATGATTTAAAAAGCTAAATAAACCTAATTTTGTTCCATAAGGTTCAAAGCACTTTCTAATCTCTCCAAGATTTTATTTGGTTGGAATCGAAATTCCAATTAATTTTTCTGAATAGAGGGTTTTGATATTGGCCTCATCAATAGAGTCCTTATCAATTTTACGTTTCAAGAAAAATTCTTGAATAGCTTCGATTTCAGGTTCTCGAATAGCGCGGTGTTTGTTTGAGATGAGGATTTCATAGTGAAGCGGAGCTTGGGTAAAAATAACATCGGTATTCCCTGCAGAATAGACCTCAACAAGGGTTGCGTCTGTACTTTCTAGCTGGCTTTTAACAAGTTGCGAGTGTGAGTTTGTCGTATTGATTAGCTTCATAACATTTCCTCCGATTTTCTAATTCTATTATAGCACTTTTTGAATAAAGTGGCTGGATTTAGTCAATCTTATGCTGTTTTTTCCATGATTGGATTGCCCATTTATGGCTACCACGTTTGAGATTTTCAATAGCTTCATCAATAGGGAACCAGGCAATATGATTAAAGTCTTCTAGTGGCTTTTGCACTTCTTTGAAAGAAGTTGCTTCATAGAGGTAGGCAGGATTGTAGTAGTAGGTGTCACGATGACGAGAGTAGAAATATTCGTCAGCTTGTCCGTAATAGGCACCAATTTCAGCTGTGAAGCCAAGCTCTTCAATCAATTCACGTTTTAGGGCTTCCTGATGGTTCTCACCAGCTTCAATTTCGCCACCTGGTAGGAACCAAGCGCCATTGGGTGCTTGAACAAGAACAATTTGTTTTTGTTCAGCATCAGGTATAACTGCATATACGCCATAGCGTGAAACATAGTCTGTATTCGCTTTTTTTTCTCCGAAAGTTGGGTTTGCCATTGCATTTTCCTCATTATCTATTATCTTTATTATTATCTTAATGGACAAAGGCCTAGCTGTCAAGAATTTATAGTTATTTTAGTAAAAAGGAGCAGAAAATTTTCATTTTCTACTCCTTTTCTATAGGATTTATACTTCTTTTTCAGAAGTCTTTACTTCAGCTTTTTTGGCAGATTTGATTTGAATGTTACCCTTGCTGGTCATCACTGCCTTGAGGTCTTTTTCGCTTGGATTTTCAAGGTAGTAGTCAGTGATTGCGTCCTCAATATAGTCTTGAATAGTACGACGAAGTGGGCGTGCTCCCATTTTTGGATCATAACCAAGGTCAACCAATTTTTCCTTGACCTTGTCGGTTACATCCAAATGAATGTTGTTGCTAGAAAGACGTTTGTTAACATCTGCAAGCATAAGCTCGACAATCTGAAGGAGGTTATCTTTGCTGAGAGCCTTAAATTCGATAATACCATCAAAACGGTTCATAAACTCTGGGCTAAAGAAGTTACCGAGTTCACCAAGAACAGAGTTGGTACGTCCTTCTCTAGCAGCACCAAATCCAACGCTAGCTTCTGCCTTACCTGTACCTGCATTTGAAGTCATGATGATGATGGCGTCCTTGAAGCTAACGGTACGTCCTTGTCCATCTGTTAAACGACCATCGTCCAAGACCTGGAGGAACATATGCATGACATCTGGATGGGCTTTCTCTACTTCATCCAAGAGAATAAGAGAGTAGGGATTGCGGCGGACTTTTTCAGTTAATTGCCCAGCCTCGTCATAGCCGACATAACCTGGAGGGGCACCGACTAATTTCGCCACACTGTGTTTTTCCATATATTCACTCATATCAAAGCGAATCATGCTGTCAGCAGAACCAAAGAGTTCGATAGCTAATTGTTTGGAAAGTTCTGTCTTACCGACTCCAGTTGGCCCAACGAAAAGGAAACTTCCGATTGGGCGGTTAGGGGTACCGAGACCGACACGATTACGGCGAATAGCCTTGGCAATCTTATCGACAGCATCATCTTGTCCAATAACATGAGACTTGAGGTCTTCGGCTAGATGGATGAGTTGAGATTGTTCTTTCTCTTTTAAATCACCAACAGGAATATTGGTTTTCTGCTCGATAATGTGCTCAATGGTTTTCTCACTAATGATAGGAGTATCTTGGTCTGTGACCTTTTTCTTTTGCATTTCCTTATACTTGGCAATCTGGTCACGGAAGTAGGCGGCCTTCTCAAAATCTTCTTCTCGTGTAGCTTGAGATTTAAGATTTTCAGCCTCAATCAAGCGCTGATCGATTACTTTAGGATCCACAAAATTCAAGGTCAAGTTCATCTTAGAACCAGCTTCATCTAGGAGGTCAATGGCCTTGTCAGGCAAGAAGCGATCTTGGATGTAGCGATTGGACAGAGTTGCAGCTGCTTCAATTGCAGCATCGGTATACTGAACGTGGTGGTAGTCTTCGTATTTCTTTTGAATGCCTTTGAGGATAGTAATTGTTTCCTCCACTGTTGGTTCATCCACTTTAACAGGTTGCATACGACGCTCTAGGGCTGCATCTTTTTCAATGATACGGTATTCATTGAGGGTAGTAGCACCGACCAATTGCAGCTCTCCACGAGCAAGGGCGGGCTTGAGGATATTTCCTGCATCCATATTGCCATCGCCCGCAGAACCAGCACCGACAATTTCATGGATTTCATCGATAAAGAGGATGATGTCCTCACGTTTGCGAATTTCTTCCATGAGTTTTTGCATGCGTTCTTCAAATTGTCCACGGATACCCGTTCCTTGAACTAAGCTAACCACATCCAGACGGATGACTTGTTTTCCTTGTAGTTTATGGGGAACATCTCCATCAACTATTTTCTGAGCTAGACCTTCGACAACGGCAGTTTTTCCGACACCTGGTTCACCGATAAGAACAGGATTATTCTTGGTTCTGCGATTGAGAATTTCTATGACACGGATAATCTCATCGTCGCGCCCAATAACGGGGTCAATATCTCCACGACGGGCAATTTCAGTTACGTTGATACCAAATTCTTCCAGTAGGCCTTTTTCTTGGCTTGGTGGAGGAGTTTGAGCAGGTCCACGATTTTGGGAACCATAACCGCCATTTCCACCGTAACCTCCACCTGATTGGGTTGGGGGAGTCGGAGGAGTATTGTTAGAAGGCCTGAAATTGTTTAGGTCATTGAAGAAATCACCAAAGGGATCAAAGTCACGATTGTTCAGATCCGTAATACCTTTAAAGAGGCTATTGTTAGGATCTGTCTTGATAATCTTATAGCAGTTTTGACAGAGGTCAATTTGTTTTTGCTTTCCATTGAGATTGGTATAAAGATGAATCGTTGAGTCATTGATTTTACAGTTTTGACAAAGCATACATCTACCTCATTTCTTTATTTAGCCTGACCTGTTTAATGGTCAAAAATAGTCAAATTTCTATACTCTCATTATAACAGGATTGGGGTGTAAAGCAAGTAAAAAGATTGCAGCTTTGAGAAGTTGTTACAATGAAGAACTTTGTGGATTTGGACTATAAAAAAATCCTATTTGTGAGACAAAAAGGATTTTGGTTAGACATGCAGGGTGTAATCCCAGCTTGTTTTGTATTAGTAAAGAAGTTCGTAAATTTCCATTGCAATCAAGTCAATGCTATCAAACGTATAAGTTTCGCGAGCTTCGACATCACGAAGGGTAAAGATTGAGCCGTTTTCTTCGTCGTGACTGTATGCAACTTCTGCAACAACAACTCCTTCGCGTTCAAAATTACGTTTTAAATTTCCGCCGTCTTTTGCCATTGCTTCAAGGCGGTTGATGATTCTAACCAAATGTGATTCCATTTTGATTCTCCTTCATTTCTTATCGTTACTATTTTACCATAAAGGAGGCCAACTTGCCTAGAAAAAACTAAGATTTCTCGCTAATTCTACTAGCTTAAAGTTTTTTTGAATAAATTAGACAAAAGATTTGAATTTTAATTCAATTGATGTTATAATCATACAGTATTCTATTTTAGAAAGCAGTGTGACTATGAATTTTTCTTTTTTACCTAAGTATTTACCTTATTTTAACTATGGGGCTGTTGTGACGGTTCTCATTTCTATCTGTGTTGTCTTTTTGGGAACTATTTTGGGTGTTGTCTTGGCTTTTGGGCAACGTTCAAAGTTTAAACCGCTTGTTTGGCTAGCCAACTTGTACGTTTGGATTTTCCGCGGGACGCCAATGATGGTTCAGATTATGATTGCCTTTGCTCTTATGCATATCAATGCTCCGACTATTCAGGTTGGGATTTTAGGTGTTGACCTTTCTCGTCTGATTCCAGGGATTTTGATTATTTCTATGAACAGTGGTGCTTATGTTTCTGAGACTGTTCGGGCTGGGATTAATGCGGTTCCTAAGGGGCAGTTAGAGGCGGCCTATTCTTTAGGGATTCGTCCTAAAAATGCGATGCGCTATGTGATTTTGCCACAAGCTATCAAAAATATTTTGCCAGCATTGGGGAACGAATTTATCACTATTATCAAGGATAGTTCCCTCTTATCAGCTATCGGTGTTATGGAGTTGTGGAATGGAGCTACAACAGTTTCTACAACAACCTATCTACCTTTAACACCACTTTTATTTGCAGCCTTTTACTACTTGATTATGACCTCTATTTTGACAGTAGCCTTGAAAGCTTTTGAAAAACGAATGGAACAAGGAGATAAAAAATAATGACAGAGACCTTGATAAAAATTGAAAATTTACATAAATCTTTTGGAAAGAATGAAGTATTGAAGGGCATCAACCTCGAGATTAAAAGAGGAGAAGTTGTCGTTATCATTGGTCCTTCAGGAAGCGGAAAATCTACCTTGCTTCGTTCTATGAATTTGTTGGAAGAAGCAACAAAAGGGAAGGTTATCTTTGAGGGAGTTGATATTACGGACAAGAAGAATGACCTGTTTGCCATGCGTGAGAAGATGGGCATGGTTTTCCAACAATTTAATCTCTTTCCTAATATGACTGTGATGGAAAATATTACCTTGTCTCCTATCAAGACCAAAGGTGAAAGTAAGGAAGTTGCAGAGAAGAGAGCTAAGGAGCTTTTGGAAAAAGTTGGCTTACCAGATAAGGCAACTGCTTATCCACAGAGTTTGTCAGGTGGCCAGCAACAGCGGATTGCTATTGCGCGTGGCTTAGCTATGGAACCAGATGTTTTGCTCTTTGACGAGCCAACTTCAGCCCTGGACCCTGAAATGGTAGGTGAAGTGTTGGCTGTTATGCAAGACCTAGCCAAGTCAGGAATGACCATGGTTATCGTAACACATGAGATGGGATTTGCTCGTGAGGTGGCAGACCGTGTCATCTTTATGGCAGACGGTGTGGTTGTTGAAGACGGAACACCTGAACAGATTTTTGAACAAACTCAAGAACAACGGACTAAAGACTTCTTGAGTAAGGTTTTATAAGTTAGCTTTGTTTAGCTATTTGTAGCCAACTTTACATATAAAATATAGATTAATGAAAAGCTCGAACCGAGCTTTTTCTTATAGTTTGAAACTATAGGGTTGCCTAAGAAAGAAGTGTTAGAGGGGACTAGCAGTTTTTGGTATAATGGAAGATATTTGAAAGAAAAGAGAAGTGATATGACACAGATTATTGATGGGAAGGCTTTAGCGGCCAAATTGCAGGGGCTGTTGGCTGAAAAGACTGCAAAATTAAAGGAAGAAACAGGTCTAGTACCTGGTTTGGTAGTGATTTTGGTGGGAGATAATCCTGCAAGCCAAGTCTATGTTCGTAACAAGGAACGTTCTGCTCTTGCGGCTGGTTTCCGTAGCGAAGTAGTGCGAGTTCCAGAGACCATTACTCAAGAGGAGTTGTTAGACTTGATTGCCAAATACAATCAGGATTCAGCTTGGCATGGGATTTTGGTCCAGTTGCCATTACCAAAACATATCGATGAAGAGGCAGTTTTATTAGCCATTGACCCAGAAAAGGATGTGGATGGTTTCCATCCTCTAAACATGGGACGTCTTTGGTCTGGCCATCCAGTTATGATTCCATCGACACCTGCAGGAATTATGGAGATGTTTCATGAGTATGGAATTGATTTAGAAGGTAAAAATGCCGTTGTTATCGGTCGTTCCAATATCGTTGGAAAACCCATGGCCCAGCTTCTTTTGGCCAAGAATGCAACAGTGACCTTGACTCACTCACGGACTCATAATCTCGCTAAGGTTGCTGCTAAAGCGGATATTCTTGTTGTAGCAATTGGTCGTGCCAAGTTTGTGACTGCTGATTTTATCAAACCAGGTGCGGTTGTCATTGACGTTGGGATGAATCGTGATGAAAATGGCAAGCTCTGTGGTGATGTTGACTATGACGCTGTTGTACCACTTGCTAGCCATATCACTCCAGTCCCTGGAGGTGTCGGTCCTATGACCATTACCATGCTGATGGAGCAAACCTATCAGGCTGCACTTCGGACATTGGATAGAAAATAAGAGAAACATTCGCTGAAGAGAGTGTATTTTCTATAGCTATATCTAAAATAGCAGAAATGAATATTAATTTTTAGAAATAAGATTACAAAAGGAGGTATGTGCCTCCTTTTTGTTGTATAATAAAAGCGAGAGGAAAAAAGGATGAAAGTGATTGATCAAGCTCTACTAGAAAAAGTCATTATTGAACGTTCTCGTACAAGTCATAAAGGAAATTACGGTCGTCTACTGTTACTTGGAGGTACCTATCCTTATGGTGGTGCCATCATCATGGCTACTTTGGCAGCTGTAAAAAGCGGTGCTGGTTTGGTGACTGTTGGAACGGACAGGGAAAATATTCCAGCTCTGCACAGCCATTTACCTGAAGCTATGACCTTTTCTCTTCAAGACCAGCAGTTGCTAAAAGAGCAATTGGAGAAGGCAGAAATGGTCTTAGTGGGGCCTGGTTTACGAGACGATGCTTTTGGAGAAAATCTAGTAAAACAGGTCTTTGCTAGCTTAAAAAAGAATCAGATTTTGATTGTAGACGGAGGGGCCTTAACCATCCTTGCTAGGACAAGTTTGTCATTTCCGTCTAACCAGCTTATCCTAACTCCCCACCAAAAAGAATGGGAAAAATTATCTGGAATTACGATTGAAAATCAAAGCGAAGATGCAACAGCTAGTGCCCTGACTTCCTTCCCTCAAGGAACAATTTTGGTGGAGAAAGGTCCAGCTACTCGTATTTGGCAAGTTAGCCAATCTGATTATTACCAGTTACAGGTTGGCGGTCCCTATCAGGCGACTGGGGGAATGGGAGATACTCTGGCTGGGATGATCGCAGGATTTGCAGGCCAATTTCGACAGGCCAGTCTCTACGAACGTGTGGCAGTAGCAACCCATCTTCATTCAGCCATAGCCCAAGAACTATCTCAAGAACATTATGTGGTCTTGCCGACGGAAATCAGCTCTTATCTGCCCAAAATAATGAAAAAAATATCTCAAAAAGGCACCTGATGGTTTCAGGCGCCTTTATATTTTTAGAAAAATCCTTTAATCTTTCCAACGAGGCCATCTAGACCTTCAGAACCAGAAATCAACTGCTGAGCTTGAGAGAAGTATTCTCCAAGCTGTTCTTGATTTTCTGCAACAAATGTTTTTGCAGCTTCGAAATCTTTTGTTTCGATTAATTCTTTTACTTGGTTAAACAAATCTAATGGGTTCATTCTATTTCTCCTTTTCTGTACTTAACTATTTAATCATCTTTATGATAAAAAATCAACTGTTGCTGCTTTTGGTAGGACATGTTTTTATCTACAAGTTCTCATAACTAAGATTCTAACTACCAAAACAAGGTGGACATAAAAATAAAAATGTTCGGGTTTTTCTAGTGTTTCCATGAAATAAAAACGGATACATGTTATAATAGAAATAGCTCTTTAATGGAGGTGTTTGAGTGGAAAATCTGAAGAAGATGGCAGGTATCAAGGCTGCTGAATTTGTCAAGGATGGCATGGTTATCGGACTGGGAACAGGCTCTACTGCTTATTATTTTGTCGAAGAAATCGGTCGTCGTATCAAGGAAGAAGGGTTGCAGATTACAGCTGTAACGACCTCTAGTGTGACTAGTAAACAGGCTGAAGGGCTTAATATCCCGCTCAAGTCTATTGACCAAGTGGATTTTGTCGATGTGACGGTTGATGGAGCGGATGAGGTGGATAGCCAGTTTAACGGAATCAAAGGCGGTGGTGGTGCCCTTCTGATGGAGAAGGTTGTAGCAACGCCCTCAAAAGAATATATTTGGGTAGTGGATGAAAGCAAGCTAGTCGAGAAACTGGGTGCTTTTAAATTGCCAGTAGAAGTGGTTCAGTATGGCGCAGAACAGGTCTTTCGTCGTTTTGAGCGAGCTGGCTACAAACCAAGTTTCCGTGAAAAAGATGGCCAACGTTTTGTGACCGATATGCAGAATTTTATCATTGATCTTGCCTTGGATGTCATCGAAGATCCAATTGCTTTCGGACAAGAATTGGACCATATAGTTGGTGTTGTAGAGCACGGCTTATTCAACCAAATGGTGGATAAGGTCATCGTTGCTGGACGAGACGGGGTTCAGATTTTAACTTCAACAAAAGCAAGATAACTAAAATAATAAGGAGATACACTATGTCAAAATTTAATCGTATTCACTTGGTGGTACTGGATTCTGTAGGAATCGGTGCTGCACCAGATGCTAATAACTTTGTCAATGCAGGAGTTCCAGATGGAGCTTCTGACACATTAGGACACATTTCAAAAGCAGTTGGTTTGAATGTCCCAAACATGGCTAAAATTGGTCTTGGAAATATTCCTCGAGAAACTCCTCTTAAGACTGTTCCAGCTGAAAGCAATCCAACAGGATATGCAACAAAATTGGAAGAAGTATCTCTTGGTAAGGATACCATGACTGGACACTGGGAAATCATGGGCCTTAACATTACGGAGCCCTTCGATACTTTCTGGAACGGATTCCCAGAAGAAATCTTGACAAAAATTGAAGAATTCTCAGGACGTAAGGTCATTCGTGAAGCTAACAAACCTTACTCAGGAACGGCTGTTATCGATGATTTCGGACCACGTCAAATGGAAACTGGGGAGTTGATTATCTATACTTCAGCTGATCCTGTTTTGCAAATTGCTGCCCACGAAGATATTATTCCTTTGGATGAATTGTACCGTATCTGTGAATACGCTCGTTCGATTACCCTTGAGCGCCCTGCCCTTCTAGGTCGCATTATTGCCCGTCCATATGTTGGTGAGCCAGGTAACTTCACTCGTACGGCAAATCGTCGTGACTTGGCCGTATCCCCATTTGCACCAACTGTTTTGGATAAATTGAATGAAGCAGGTATCGATACTTACGCTGTTGGTAAAATCAACGATATCTTTAACGGTGCAGGAATCAATCATGACATGGGACACAACAAGTCAAACAGCCACGGAATTGATACACTCTTGAAGACCATGGGACTTGCTGAATTTGAAAAAGGATTCTCCTTCACAAACTTGGTTGACTTTGATGCCCTTTACGGTCACCGTCGCAATGCTCATGGTTACCGTGATTGCTTGCATGAGTTCGATGAACGCTTGCCTGAAATTATCGCAGCCATGAGAGAGAATGACCTTCTCTTGATTACTGCGGACCACGGGAACGACCCAACTTACGCAGGAACAGACCACACTCGTGAATATATTCCACTTTTGGCCTATAGCCCTGCCTTTAAAGGAAACGGTTTGATTCCAGTTGGACATTTTGCAGATATCTCAGCGACAGTTGCGGATAATTTTGGTGTGGAAACTGCCATGATTGGGGAAAGTTTCTTAGATAAATTGGTATAAGATGATGCGCTATGCTTTACTTGTTAGGGGCATTAATGTCGGTGGGAAAAATAAGGTTGTCATGGCGCAACTTCGTCAAGAATTGACAGAGTTGGGACTGGAAAAGGTTGAAACCTACATCAACAGTGGCAATATTTTCTTTACTTCTACAGCTCCCAAAGCCCAATTGGTTAAAAAGTTAGAGGCTTTCTTTGCAGTCCATTATCCATTTATTCAGAGCTTTTCTTTGCTGAGTCAGGAAGATTATGAAGCAGAGCTGAAGAATCTGCCAGATTGGTGGACCAAAGATTTGGCGCGAAAGGATGTGCTCTTTTACACGGAGAGCTTGGATGTGGATCAAGTGATCGAGAAAGTGAACGGTTTGGAACTGGAAGATGAAGTCGTTCATTTTGGAAAACTTGGTATTTTCTGGGGGAAATTCTCTGAAGAATCCTACTATGCAACTGCCTATCACAAGTACTTGCTCAAGATGCCCTTTTATCGCAACATCACCATTCGCAATGCTAAAACTTTTGACAAAATCGGTCAAATGCTAAAAAATAATAAAGGAGACACACAATGACATTTTTAGATAAAATCAATGAAACAGCTGCCTTCCTGAAAGACAAGGGAATCCAAGCGCCTGAGTTCGGTCTAATCCTTGGATCAGGACTTGGGGAATTGGCAGAAGAAATCGAAAATCCAATTGTAGTAGACTATGCTGAGATTCCAAACTGGGGCCGCTCTACAGTAGTTGGTCACGCTGGTAAATTGGTATATGGTGACCTTGCAGGTCGCAAGGTCTTGGCTCTTCAAGGTCGCTTCCATTTCTACGAGGGAAATCCTCTGGAAGTGGTGACTTTCCCAGTACGTGTCATGAAAGTTCTTGGATGTGAAGGTGTCATTGTAACCAATGCAGCTGGTGGTATTGGATATGGGCCTGGTACTTTGATGTCTATCTCAGACCATATCAACATGACGGGGCAAAACCCATTGATGGGTGAAAACTTGGATGAATTTGGTCCTCGTTTCCCAGATATGTCTAAGGCCTACACACCAGAATACCGTGCTACTGCCCATGAAGTGGCTAAAAAACTTGGTATCAAGCTTGATGAAGGTGTCTATATCGGTGTTACTGGTCCAACTTATGAAACCCCAGCAGAGATTCGTGCTTATAAGACACTGGGAGCAGATGCAGTTGGTATGTCAACTGTTCCTGAAGTTATTGTGGCAGCCCACTCAGGTTTGAAAGTTCTCGGTATTTCATGTATTACTAACCATGCTGCAGGCTTCCAAGAAGAACTTAACCACGAAGAAGTTGTAGAAGTGACTGAACGTGTTAAAGGCGACTTCAAAGGCTTGCTGAAAGCGATTCTTGCTGAATTGTAATCATGTTAAAGGACTTGAGGAGATTTTTTCGAAAGATTCCTTATAATTTTAGATTTTTCCTAGCAGTAATTCTACAAGGAATAGTTTCGGGTTTATCTGGTATAGTTCTCCATTATCTTTTAGAGATGGTGGAGGAGCTAGCTTTTGGTCAGTCAGAGCATCATAGTGGATTTTTGACAGATGGAGTTTCCTCCTCACGGATAGGACTAAGTTTAATGATGGTGGGTCTTAGCTCGTCCTTGGTCTGGTATTTCTTGCAAAAAGGGTCTAAGATTTATTCCATCAAAGCTCAGATGAAGGATGAGACTTCACAATACAAGCTTCATTTTTTAAAACAGCTATTTCATTCAATTTGGCAGATCATTGCAGTTGGAGGGGGAGCACCTATTGGTAAAGAAGCTGCGCCACGAGAGATTGGGACTCTATTTGCAGGGCCAATTGGAAAAATATGTATACTGTCTATGAAGGATCGCATCTTTCTCCTTGCTTGTGGTGCTGGTGCTGGTTTAGCGGCTGTTTATCAGGTTCCATTAACAAGTGTCTTCTTTGTTTTTGAAACTCTAGGAATTGCTCTATCTATTAAACGATTTGTCTTAGTCGGTTTGACTACCTATGTCTCAACCTATATAGCAGGCTGGGTTATTTCAGATCAGGCTCTCTACCAGATTCCAGCTATCACATGGTCATTAAAGGAAATATGGATTATTCCCTTATTACTTCTTTTCTTAACCCCACTAGCTAGGCTTTTTGGTCGCTTAAGTAAAGAAGCGTCTTCAAAAAGGATAAAAGATAAACGAATACTTCTCACATTGCCCTCGGCTTTTCTTTTTCTTGTTGGATTGGCAAGTTATTTTCCACATCTACTTGGAAATGGACGCATGATGGCTCAGGAAATTTTAAATGGTAGCAGTGGTCAAACAGTGCTTCTCATGTTTTTCCTAAAAGCAGTGGTCGTTCTTATTATCCTTTGGGCAGGGGCCTATGGTGGTACTCTTACGCCATCTTTTGCCTTGGGGATGGCTGGAGCTGGTCTCTTGGGCATGATTCTAGGTTTGGACAGTCAGCCAACCGTTTTACTTTTGGGATCGGTTTGCTTTTTGTCTGTGACCTTGAGGGCGCCCTGGTCTGCAACTGGATTAGTAATAGGATTCACTGGGATAGGTATAGATTCTCTTCCGTATCTCTTAGTAACAGCTGTTTTAGCCTATGAATTTGCAAAAATGTTAGACCACTTTCCTTGGGCTAGCATACTGAGTCAGAAGTCAAAGAATAAAGTAATTAGGTAGGAAATTCCCATTTCTTCTAGTCAATGATTTGATTTAAAATATTAAAAAAACTCTCAATTTAGTTATAACTGTTTTAAATAAAAATGAAGTAGTCTTATTGGAATCTTGATTGAATCCGATTTTTCCTAGCTATAAAATATAAAAATAAAAAAAGAAAGGTAGAGCGTGTGTTTTGATTTGAACACGAGCGGAAAACTTTTCTAAAAACTCAGAAGAGAAGGGAGTTCGGATTTGAATAAAAGCTGCTCTAATCTTCTCAATATCGTCAAAATTAAGAAAGAAAGGAATTGAACCCACCCTAAAAGCAGTGGGAAAAGATAGTTGGTCTAGCGAGCATCGCTCACTGCACCCAACTCCTATTTTCCCTTTGCTTTTTGATGGGTTTGGTATCTTTCTCAATATAAAATATAAAAAAAGAAAGGCTGGGCTCCTGTATTCACTGAACTGAATACGGGCGGAGAACTGTGTAAAAAAGATAAACTTCCTAGCATCATCGATGCGTCGTCAGTTTCCTATTTTTACTTTGTTCTCTGTCGCCCTTTATATCTTAATTATGTCTATCCATATTGCTGCTCAGCAGGGTGAAATTGCTGATAAAATTCTTCTTCCTGGGGATCCTCTTCGTGCGAAATTTATTGCGGAGAATTTCCTTGAAGATGCTGTTTGTTTTAACGAAGTGCGTAACATGTTTGGTTACACTGGTATTTACAAGGGCCACCGTGTATCTGTCATGGGAACAGGGATGGGGATGCCATCTATTTCGATTTATGCGCGTGAGTTGATTGTGGACTACGGTGTGAAGAAATTGATTCGTGTGGGAACTGCGGGTTCTTTGAATGAAAATGTCCACGTTCGTGAATTAGTTTTGGCGCAAGCAGCTGCAACCAACTCTAACATTATCCGTAACGACTGGCCACAGTACGATTTCCCACAAATCGCTAGCTTTGATTTGCTGGACAAGGCCTACCATATCGCCAAAGAACTCGGTATGACAACCCACGTTGGGAACGTTTTGTCATCTGATGTCTTTTACTCAAACTACTTTGAAAAGAATATCGAGCTTGGTAAATGGGGAGTCAAGGCTGTGGAAATGGAAGCAGCAGCCCTTTACTATCTGGCAGCCCAACACCATGTTGACGCGCTTGCCATCATGACTATTTCTGATAGTTTGGTCAATCCAGATGAAGACACAACTGCAGAAGAACGCCAAAATACCTTCACCGATATGATGAAGGTTGGTTTAGAAACCTTGATTGCAGAATAATTATAGCCAAAAAGGAAGCCCTTCTTTATGAATTGGAGGACTTCCTTTTCTTATCCAGAAATTGATCTATCTCTTTTTGTGATCTGAGGATGACCACTTTATATGGATAGTTTTTTTGAATCCACTTGTAGCGTTCCTTAGCGGATTTGCTCCGTCCATCCCAGAGAATCCATCTGATAAACTCCCAATTAAATTGTTCTTGACAACCAGCTGCCATACTTTCTCTTACCTTGCCTCGGTATGTGAGATAACGTTTAAAGGCTCGAAAGAGACAGGTCCATGGTGAAAAGTTGAGAAAGATGATTTGGTCAGCTTCCTGCATTCTTTCTTCGTAATAACACCAAGAATAATTACCATCGATAACCCAAGATTCATGCTTGGTGAGAAAGTTTTTCATCTCGGTCAACATCCATTCGCGATCACTATCTTGCCAACCAGGTTGAAATTGCAGTGTATCCATGTGAAGTTTTGGGATGGAGTAGTATTGAGACAACTTTTCAGCTAGCGTTGACTTACCAGCACCAGAATATCCGATGATTGCGATTTTCATTTTCTACCTTTTCCTATTTGGGGACAAAAAAACAGCCTCTGTGGACTGTTTCTTATTTAGCAAGTTTAGCTGAAAGACGAGCTTTATCGCGGCTTGCTTTGTTTTTGTGAATCAAACCTTTAGTTTCTGCTTTATCGATAGCTGAGCTAGCAGCACGGAAAAGTTCTTCAGATGGGTTTGCTTCGAAAGCTTTGATAGCAGTACGCATAGCTGATTTTTGAGCTGAGTTCTTTTCGTTTTGTTTAACGTTCAATTCAGCGCGTTTGATAGCTGATTTAATGTTTGCCAATGTTCTTACCTCCATATTTACTAACTATACCATTATATCTGAAAACTTACGTTTTGACAAGGGAAAATTATTTTTTTAAGTAAATTTCATCGATTTCATGGTTCTTTGTTTTATGAAGAATCACTTCCGCACGATTTCTAGTTGGTTCAATATAATTTTGTAGATTTGTAAGATTGATACTGGTCCAGACTTGATGGGCAAAGGATTCCACTTCCCCAATCGGCATTTGTGTAAAACGATAATAGTAGCTATCAGGGTCGTTTTGGGCTAGGCTCAGCATTTTCAAGAAACGGTCCAGATACCAACTCTCGATGTCATCGACTGCAGCATCAAC
This sequence comes from bacterium, assembly GCA_905221285.1. Taxonomy (GTDB): domain Bacteria; phylum Bacillota; class Bacilli; order Lactobacillales; family Streptococcaceae; genus Streptococcus. The sequence goes on along the minus strand of CAJNCM010000001.1, from coordinate 51,435 downwards.
ATAGATGGAAAAGTCAAAGAAGTCAGTAATGTAGAGACGCTCGTTTTGTGGATTTTGAAAGACATTTATTCCCTCAACAATGACAAAATCAGCAGCTTTGACGCTTTGCTTTTCCTCGGGTACGATGTCGTAGACTTCATGAGAATAGACAGGAATATCTACATCTTGTCCATTTTTGATGTGATCCAGGAAGTTGAGAAGAGCTTCCATATCATAGCTTTCAGGAAATCCCTTGCGATTTAAAATCCCTTGTTCAATCAAGGTCTGGTTGGGATAGAGAAAGCCGTCAGTTGTTACCAACTCAACTGTAGCATCTGTAAGTGTACGGGACAGTAGGATTTGAAGTAGGCGACTGGTTGTGGATTTTCCAACGGCAACACTCCCAGAAACCCCAATGATAAAAGGCTGGGATTTGCTTTCACGTTGAAGGAAAATTCCTTTTGAAAAGGCCAAATCATCCTTGGTACGTTTGTAAATCTGGATGAGATGGGCTAGGGGGAGATAGACATCGGTAACATCCTGCAAGCTAATCTGGTCATTAAAACTCTTGATGGATTCTAATTCCTCTTCTGTCAAAGGAGGTGTTGTCTTTCGATGTAAGGATTGCCAAGTCTGGCGGCTGATTTTCTCAAAATGTAAAAATTCGTTAGTCATTTGTTTTCCCCTAGATATTTTGTTTATCATACCATAAAAAGCTAAAAAAATAAAGCGGTTTCTTGATGATAGTAAGCCAATATCGTATAATAGAGGTAGATAGAGGTTGACCAATTTATTGATGAAGTAGGAGATGGTTTCTACTGATTTATAAGCTAATAAAGGGGGCTTTGGTATTCACAACTTATAGGAGGTGTGTCATGAAAACCTTAAAAAGTTATATATTGGAACTCTGTTTTATTTTAAGTTTTGCCTTACCTTTTATAAAAGGAGCCAATGCGGATAATGGTAGACGTTTTGTGGAAACCTATTACGGTTTTACTTTTTTGATGGAACATGCCATTGTAACAGCTGTCTTTATCTGTTCGCTCTTGATTGCTTTCTTCCTAAAAAAACGGTGGACGAAATGGCTTGCTGCTGGTAGTTATGTCTTTTTAGTCCTATGGATTGCTACAGAGGGTTATTTCTTCCGCATGTCACTAGAAGACTTGATACGACTTTGGACAAGTTTGGAATTCCTGACAAAAACGTATCAGTTGGGCTTTTATCTAAACATCTTATTGGGAATCCTGTTGATAATAAAGTATTTTAAGGTTAAGCAATCGTAATAAAAATGCGCTTGATTATAGACAATAAATTTGTTGTTTTATCTTGACTGTGATACCTTATAACTCCCAATGGTTTGTCATTCGTTTCCAATAATTGAAAGAGATTGAAGAAAATGTCTTCTTGACTAGTTTTCTTCAGTCTTTTTCGTTTTATTATCAATTTGTAAACGATTTACAATTTAAGTCAAATTATGGTAAAATAGTTTCATGAGTAAAATGTATTATGCAGAAAATCCTGACGCTGCTCACGACATTCATGAGTTGAGAGTGGACTTATTGGGAGAAAAAATGACCTTTTTGACGGATGCGGGTGTTTTTAGCAAGAAAATGGTTGACTTTGGCAGTCAACTCTTGCTCAAGTGTCTAGAGGTCAACCAAGGAGAGACTGTCCTTGATGTAGGGTGTGGTTATGGGCCTTTGGGCTTATCCTTGGCTAAGGCTTATGGGGTTCAGGCGACCATGGTTGATATCAATAATCGTGCCTTGGATTTGGCGCGACAAAATGCTGAACGAAATAAAGTAGAAGCGACGATTTTCCAGTCCAACATCTATGAACAAGTTGAAGGCACATTTGACCATGTCATTTCAAATCCTCCTATCCGTGCGGGCAAGCAAGTGGTTCATGAAATCATTGAGAAAAGTAAAGATTTCTTGGAAACTGGTGGAGATTTAACAATCGTTATCCAGAAAAAACAAGGGGCCCCTAGTGCTAAGTCCAAGATGGAAGAGGTGTTTGGCAATTGTGAAATCGTCAAAAAAGATAAGGGATACTATATCCTTAGAAGTGTGAACGAATGAGAGCAGTTGATTTAATCCAAAAAAAACGAGATGGTCAAGAACTGACTTCGAGTGAAATTGAATGGCTGGTAGAAGGCTATGTGTCAGGAACTGTCCCTGATTATCAGATGTCTGCCTTTGCTATGGCTGTCTATTTCAAAGGAATGACGACTCGAGAAATCTCTGACCTAACTATGAAGATGGTTCAGACAGGGCAAGAGTTTGATTTATCAGCTATTGATGGGGTTAAGGTTGACAAGCATTCTACGGGTGGTGTTGGCGATAAGGTGACCTTGATTTTGGCTCCTCTTGTTGCAAGCTTTGGTGTTCCTGTGGCAAAAATGAGTGGTCGTGGTCTTGGTCATACTGGGGGAACAATCGATAAATTGGAGTCCATTAAGGGCTATCAAGTCGAGCGCAGTCAAGAAGATTTCATTCGCCAGGTGCAGGATATTGGTGTATCTGTCATTGGGCAATCAGACCAGCTTGTTAAAGCAGATAAACTTCTCTATGCCCTCCGTGATGTGACCGCAACTGTTGACACGATTCCTTTGATTGCGAGTTCGGTGATGAGCAAGAAAATCGCGGCAGGAGCAGATGCTATTTTGCTAGACGTGACCGTTGGTGAGGGTGCTTTCATGAAGACGGTTGATGAGGCGCGTGAGTTGGCTCAAACCATGGTGGAACTTGGTAAGGCAGTTGGTAGAAAAACGGTAGCAGTGATTACGGATATGAGCCAGCCCTTGGGACGAGCGATTGGAAATCGTCTGGAAATCCTTGAAGCATTGGAGATTTTACAAGGTCAAGGCCGTCAGGATATTACCCACTTCATCTGTGAATTGGCTCAAATTATGCTTGGCCTGGCAAATGTTAACAAGACAGTTGAAGAAGTTCGCCAACATATTGAGAATGGTAAGGCACTGGCTAAGTTTGAGGAGATGGTCCAAGCACAAGGTGGAGACTTGGAAGACCTCTATCGGCCTGTCAATGTTGCCCATGTGGTGGAAATCCCTGCTCAGGAAACAGGTGTCATTTCAGCTCTCCCAGCTATGGAATTTGGTCTTTATGCCATGAGACTGGGTGCTGGTCGTGCAGTCAAGTCTGATGCCTTGGACTATGAAACAGGAATTGTTTTTGAAAAGAAAGTTGGAGATTCCGTTCAAAAGGGAGAAATTGTTGCAAAAGTATATACAAATGGAAAAATTTCTCCTCAGCTAGTTACAGATTTTCAAAAATATGTTAAAATAAATGATAGTGTGCAAAGTTTACGAGAAATCATAGAAATAATCTCATAAACTGCAGGAGAATCCGAATATGAAATTAAATAAATATATCGATCATACACTTTTGAAACAAGATGCGACAGTAAATCAAATTGATTGTTTGTTGTCTGAAGCTAGAGAGTATGATTTTGCCAGTGTTTGCGTTAATCCGACCTGGGTTGAACATGCTAAAAAAGGGCTTGAAGGCACAGATGTCAAGGTCTGCACAGTAGTAGGTTTCCCCTTGGGAGCAACAACTTCAACTGTGAAAGCTTTTGAAACCAAGGAAGCTATCCAAAATGGTGCAGATGAGATTGATATGGTGATTAATGTTGGAGCTCTCAAAACAGGTAATCTTGATTTGGTTGAGTCGGATATTCGCGCAGTAGTAGAAGCAAGTGGTGACAAGTTAGTGAAAGTCATTATTGAAGCTTGCCTTCTGACAGACCAAGAAAAAGTTGTGGCTTGCCAATTAGCCCAAAAAGCAGGAGCTGATTTTGTTAAAACATCTACTGGCTTTTCAACTGGTGGTGCGACAGTAGCAGATGTTAGATTAATGCGTGAAACAGTTGGACCTGATATGGGAGTCAAGGCTGCAGGTGGAGCTCGTTCTTATGCAGATGCTCTTGCCTTTGTGGAAGCAGGGGCGACCCGTATCGGAACGTCAGCTGGGGTAGCCATTTTAAAAGGAGAATTGGCTGATGGCGACTACTGAGTTGATTGAATTAGTAATTGAAACCAGCAAGAATGCCTATGTACCTTATTCTCATTTTCCTGTCGGAGCTGTTTTAGTAGCGAAAGATGGTAGTATTTATACAGGTGTCAATATCGAGAATGCTAGTTATTCTTTGACTAACTGTGGAGAACGTACAGCGATTTTTAAAGCAGTTTCCGAAGGCCAAAGAGAGTTTTCCGAATTGATTGTCTATGGAGAGACTGAAAAACCAATTTCACCATGTGGCGCTTGTCGCCAAGTGATGGCTGAATTTTTTGAACAAGATCTAAAAGTGACCTTAGTCGCAAAAGATAAATCGACGGTCGAGATGACGGTCGGGGAGTTACTTCCATACTCTTTTACAGACTTAAACTAGTCTGAGTCGCTCTCTGAGTGGCACGGTCCTTGTGGCCAACCAATCCATACTTGCAACATCGTTGCACATCTTATTTAGGAGGTTCAGTAATGAACAAGAAACAATGGCTAGGCCTTGGTCTAGTTGCAGTGGCAGCAGTTGGACTTGCTGCATGTGGTAACCGCTCTTCTCGTAACGCAGCTTCATCTTCTGATGTGAAGACAAAAGCAGCAATCGTCACTGATACTGGTGGTGTTGATGACAAATCATTCAACCAATCAGCTTGGGAAGGTTTGCAAGACTGGGGTAAAGAACACAATCTTTCAAAAGATAAAGGTTTCACTTACTTCCAATCAACAAGTGAAGCTGACTATGCTAACAACTTGCAACAAGCGGCTGGAAGTTACAACCTAATCTTCGGTGTTGGTTTTGCCCTTCACAATGCGGTTGAAGAAGCAGCAAAAGACCACTCTGATTTGAACTATGTCTTGATTGATGATGTGATTAAAGATCAAAAGAATGTTGCTAGCGTAACGTTTGCTGATAACGAAGCTGCTTACCTTGCGGGTGTTGCAGCAGCTAAAACAACTAAAACAAAACAAGTTGGTTTTGTAGGTGGTATTGAGTCTGAAGTTATCTCACGTTTTGCAGCTGGATTTAAAGCTGGTGTTGAGTCAGTAGATCCATCTATCAAAGTACAAGTTGACTATGCTGGTTCATTTGGTGATGCTGCTAAAGGTAAAACAATTGCAGCAGCACAATATGCAGCTGGTGCAGACGTTGTTTACCAAGCGGCAGGTGGAACAGGTGCGGGTGTCTTTGCAGAAGCAAAATCACTCAACGAAAGCCGTCCTGAAAATGAAAAAGTTTGGGTTATCGGTGTTGACCGTGACCAAGTAGGAGAAGGTAAATACACTTCTAAAGATGGCAAAGAATCAAACTTTGTTCTTGTATCTACTTTGAAACAAGTTGGTACAACTGTAAAAGATATTGCGAACAAGGCAGAAAAAGGTGAATTCCCTGGCGGTCAAGTGATCGTTTACTCATTGAAAGATAAAGGGGTTGACTTGGCAGTGACAAACCTTTCAGAAGAAGGTAAAAAAGCTGTTGAAGATGCTAAAGCTAAAATCCTTGATGGAAGCGTAAAAGTTCCTGAAAAATAATGGATGGAAGTCATTTCTTAGGAAGCGGCCCTCGGCCGCTTTTTTAAGAGTTGAGACAAAGTCATTTTGTCTCAGTAAAGCTTGCTACTAGACAAACTAGCAAGTTTTATTGAAATAAAATAAGACTCTGAAAGGAAGAGCACATGGCACACGAAAATGTCATTGAGATGCGTGATATTACCAAGGTGTTTGGTGAATTTGTTGCCAACGACAAAATCAACCTGCACCTACGAAAAGGTGAAATTCATGCACTTTTAGGAGAAAATGGGGCTGGAAAATCCACGCTAATGAACATGTTAGCAGGGCTTCTTGAACCAACCAGTGGTGAAATTGTGGTCAACGGTCAAGTTGTCAACCTCGACTCACCATCTAAAGCAGCTAGCTTGGGAATCGGAATGGTTCACCAGCACTTTATGTTGGTAGAAGCCTTCACAGTGGCTGAAAACATCATTTTAGGTAGTGAATTAACTAAAAATGGTGTGCTAGATATCGCTGGAGCTAGCAAAGAAATCAAGGCTCTTTCTGAACGTTATGGCTTAGCTGTTGACCCTTCTGCCAAGGTAGCAGATATCTCAGTTGGAGCCCAACAACGTGTAGAAATTTTAAAAACCCTTTATCGGGGGGCTGATATCCTTATCTTTGATGAACCAACGGCCGTTTTGACTCCATCAGAAATTGATGAGTTGATGGCTATTTTGAAAAATCTTGTCAAAGAAGGAAAATCAATTATCTTGATTACCCACAAGTTGGACGAGATTCGAGCAGTTTCTGACCGCGTTACAGTTATCCGTCGTGGGAAATCAATTGAAACTGTTGAAATTGCAGGGGCTACCAATGCTGATTTGGCAGAAATGATGGTAGGACGTTCCGTTTCCTTTAAAACAGAGAAACAAGCCTCTCAACCAAAAGAAGTGGTCTTGTCAATCAAAGATTTGGTGGTCAATGAAAACCGCGGTGTCCCAGCTGTGAAAAATCTGTCCTTGGATGTTCGTGCTGGAGAGATTGTTGGTATTGCGGGGATTGATGGAAATGGTCAATCTGAACTCATTCAAGCAATCACAGGTCTTCGCAAGGTTGAATCTGGTAGCATTGAGCTAAAAGGAGATTCAATTGTAGGCTTGCACCCACGTCAGATTACAGAGTTGAGTGTTGGGCACGTTCCAGAAGACCGTCACCGTGATGGTTTGATTTTGGAAATGATGATTTCTGAGAATATTGCCCTTCAAACCTACTACAAAGAACCACATAGTAAAAATGGAATTTTGAACTATTCAAATATTACTTCTTATGCTAAAAAGCTAATGGAAGAATTTGATGTTCGTGCTGCTAGCGAATTTGTTCCAGCGGCTGCACTCTCAGGAGGAAATCAACAAAAAGCAATTATTGCTCGTGAAATTGATCGAGATCCTGAACTCCTTATCGTCAGCCAACCAACTCGTGGTTTGGATGTCGGTGCTATTGAATATATCCACAAACGCTTGATTGAAGAGCGTGATAATGGGAAGGCTGTTCTTGTTGTCAGCTTTGAACTAGATGAGATTTTAAACGTCTCAGACCGTATTGCTGTTATCCACGATGGTAAGATTCAAGGTATTGTATCACCAGAAACAACCAATAAACAAGAACTTGGTGTCTTGATGGCTGGTGGAAACTTGGGAAAGGAGAAGAGTGATGTCTAAAAAATTACAACAAATTTCGGTTCCCTTGATTTCTGTCTTCCTAGGAATTTTACTCGGGGCCATTGTCATGTGGATCTTCGGTTATGATGCTATTTGGGGCTACGAAGAATTGTTCTATACAGCCTTTGGTAGTCTGCGTGGGATTGGGGAAATCTTCCGTGCCATGGGGCCTTTGATCTTGATTGGTCTTGGTTTTGCCGTTGCCAGTCGTGCTGGTTTCTTTAACGTCGGACTTCCTGGTCAGGCTTTGGCAGGTTGGATTCTTAGTGGTTGGTTTGCCTTGTCGCATCCAGATATGCCACGTCCTTTGATGATTCTAGCAACTATCGTGATTGCCTTGATTGCTGGTGGGATTGTCGGTGCCATTCCAGGTATTCTTAGAGCTTATCTAGGGACGTCAGAGGTTATCGTAACCATCATGATGAACTACATTGTCTTGTATGTAGGAAATGCCTTTATCCATGCCTTTCCTAAAGACTTCATGCAAAGTACAGATTCGACGATTCGTGTTGGGGCTAATGCAACCTATCAGACACCTTGGTTGGCTGAGTTGACTGGTAATTCACGGATGAATATTGGTATTTTCTTTGCTCTTATTGCCGTTGCAGTCATTTGGTTCATGCTCAAGAAAACAACCCTTGGTTTTGAAATCCGTGCGGTTGGTCTTAATCCTCACGCATCAGAATACGCTGGTATTTCTGCCAAACGGACGATTATCCTCTCAATGATTATCTCAGGTGCTTTGGCTGGTCTTGGTGGAGCCGTTGAAGGTTTGGGAACCTTCCAGAACGTCTATGTTCAAGGGGCATCATTAGCTGTCGGATTTAATGGAATGGCGGTTAGTCTGCTTGCGGCCAATTCACCAATTGGTATTCTCTTTGCAGCCTTCCTATTTGGTGTTCTCCAAGTTGGAGCTCCTGGTATGAATGCGGCGCAGGTACCGTCTGAGCTTGTCAGCATTGTAACAGCGTCTATTATCTTCTTTGTCAGTGTTCATTACCTTATTGAACGCTTTGTCAAACCGAAAAAACAAGTTAAAGGAGGTAAGTAAAGATGTCTATTACAACCTTGCTCACCCTCTTGGTGTCTTCTATGCTGATTTACTCAGCACCTCTCATCTTTACAAGTATTGGTGGTGTTTTCTCTGAACGTGGTGGTGTGGTAAACGTCGGTCTTGAAGGAATTATGGTTATGGGTGCCTTTTCTGGAGTTGTCTTTAACCTTGAATTTGCAGAACAATTTGGAGCAGCAACTCCATGGCTATCCTTGCTTGTAGCAGGATTGGTTGGAGGACTCTTCTCTATCATCCACGCAGCAGCGACGGTTCATTTCCGTGCAGACCATGTTGTCAGCGGTACGGTATTGAACTTGATGGCCCCAGCCTTGGCTGTTTTCTTGGTGAAAGTACTTTATAACAAAGGACAAACCGACAACCTAAGTCAGACTTTTGGACGCTTTGATTTCCCAGTCTTGGCAAATATCCCAGTGATTGGTGATATCTTCTTCAAGTCAACAAGTCTGCTAGGTTATATCGCGATTGCCTTCTCATTCTTTGCTTGGTTTATCCTCTTTAAGACTCGTTTTGGTCTTCGTCTTCGCTCTGTCGGTGAACATCCTCAAGCAGCGGATACCTTGGGAATCAATGTCTACAAGATGAGATATTTTGGAGTTATTATTTCCGGTTTTCTAGGTGGAATTGGCGGAGCGATTTATGCTCAATCCATCTCAGTTAACTTTTCAGTAACAACTATTGTTGGACCTGGATTTATTGCTCTTGCTGCGATGATCTTCGGAAAATGGAATCCAATCGGAGCCATGCTATCTAGTCTCTTCTTTGGACTTTCACAAAGTTTGGCTGTTATCGGTTCTCAATTGCCGTTCCTACAAGGTGTGCCAACAGTTTATCTTCAAATCGCACCTTATGTTTTGACAATTCTTGTCTTAGCAGCCTTCTTTGGAAAAGCAGTTGCACCAAAAGCAGATGGTATCAACTATATCAAATCAAAATAAGCATACAAAAAAACGTCAGTTCAAAACTGGCGTTTTATTTTTTAGGATGTTGATGGGTTAGGTTTAATCCCCAGGGAACCAAATTTTCAGTTTTATTTTTTATACGCGTGATATTATCCTTATGTCGAATGATAATCAAACTAGCAAGTGCTAGGATAATAGCGATGAAGAGAGGGTCATAGTTGCTCAGGATAAAACCAAAAAGTGGAAAGAGTAGAACCCCGATAACAGCCGCGATAGATGCTGTGACACTAGAGAGTGAAATCATACTACCCAGATAGAGGGTTCCAAAGAAAACAACTGCTAGGTAGAGACAGAAGACAGGCGCAAATCCGAAAATCACTCCAGCACTAGTTGCGACAGCCTTGCCACCCTTAAATCCTGCAAAGACAGGGAAGGTATGGCCAATAACAGCCAAAAGTCCAAAGATGAGAGGCGAAACGCCTTGCAGATGAAAAATAATCGGAAGAAGTGTTGCTAGGGTTCCTTTGAAAAAGTCAATCACAAAGGTTGCCATACCAGCTTTCTTGCCTAAAATGCGGAAAGTATTGGTCGTTCCAGTGTTACCAGAACCATGCTCGCGCAGATTGATTTGAAAGAATACTTGTCCAATCCAGAGACCAGACGGAATCGAACCCAGCAGATAAGCTAGGATTAATAAAACTATTGTAATCATACTCCTATTATATCATGAAATGGAGAAGAAAGGCAGAGAATCTCTTCTGAAATTGTCACACCGGAGAAAGAAAAATTTTGCAAAATCCTTGGAAAACCTGTAGAATAGTAAAGATGAACGAATAGGAGGTTCCTTGTGTCAAAAAAGGAAATCAATATTAACAATTATAATGATGATGCCATTCAGGTGCTAGAAGGGTTGGATGCGGTCCGAAAACGTCCAGGGATGTATATCGGATCGACCGATGGCGCTGGGCTCCACCACCTAGTCTGGGAAATCGTCGATAATGCTGTCGATGAAGCCTTGTCTGGATTTGGTGACCGTATTGATGTGACCATTAATAAAGACGGCAGTTTAACGGTTCAAGACCACGGACGTGGGATGCCGACTGGAATGCACGCGATGGGAATCCCAACAGTTGAGGTTATCTTTACCATTCTTCACGCCGGAGGGAAATTCGGTCAGGGTGGCTACAAGACATCTGGTGGTCTCCACGGGGTGGGTTCTTCCGTTGTTAACGCTCTTTCAAGTTGGCTGGAAGTTGAAATTACCCGTGATGGGGCAATCTATAAGCAACGTTTTGAAAATGGTGGAAAACCTGTCACGACTCTGAAGAAAATCGGTACAGCACCCAAGTCTAAGACAGGTACCAAAGTGACCTTCATGCCAGATGCGACGATCTTTTCTACGACAGATTTCAAGTACAATACCATCTCAGAGCGTCTTAATGAATCAGCCTTTCTCTTGAAAAATGTGACCTTGTCTTTGACTGATAAACGAACAGACGAAGCGATTGAATTCCACTATGAAAATGGGGTACAAGACTTTGTTTCTTACCTCAACGAAGACAAGGAGACCTTAACGCCAGTTCTTTACTTTGAAGGGGAAGACAATGGTTTCCAAGTGGAAGTGGCCCTCCAGTACAATGACGGATTTTCAGATAACATTCTATCCTTTGTCAATAACGTTCGCACCAAGGACGGTGGAACGCACGAGACAGGTCTCAAGTCTGCTATCACCAAGGTTATGAATGACTATGCGCGTAAGACGGGGCTTCTCAAGGAAAAAGATAAAAACCTTGAAGGGTCAGACTATCGTGAAGGACTAGCGGCCGTTCTTTCTATCTTGGTTCCGGAAGAACATTTGCAGTTTGAAGGACAGACCAAGGATAAGCTAGGAAGCCCTCTTGCTCGTCCTGTTGTGGATGGAATTGTGGCTGATAAGTTGACCTTTTTCCTTATGGAAAATGGGGAATTGGCTTCTAACCTCATCCGCAAGGCTATCAAGGCCCGTGATGCTCGCGAAGCGGCACGTAAGGCACGTGATGAGAGCCGAAATGGGAAGAAAAATAAAAAGGATAAGGGCTTGTTGTCTGGGAAATTGACCCCAGCCCAATCTAAGAATCCGGCTAAGAATGAACTCTATCTAGTCGAGGGGGATTCTGCCGGAGGTTCTGCCAAACAAGGCCGTGACCGCAAGTTCCAGGCAATCTTGCCTCTTCGTGGTAAGGTTATCAATACAGCCAAGGCCAAGATGGCGGATATTCTCAAAAATGAAGAAATCAACACTATGATTTATACTATAGGTGCGGGTGTGGGAGCAGACTTCTCCATTGAAGATGCCAACTATGATAAGATCATTATCATGACCGATGCGGATACTGACGGTGCTCATATCCAAACCTTGCTCTTGACATTTTTCTATCGTTACATGCGTCCGCTAGTTGAGGCAGGACATGTCTATATCGCCCTTCCGCCTCTTTACAAGATGTCCAAAGGAAAAGGCAAGAAAGAAGAAGTGGCCTATGCTTGGACGGACGGTGAGCTAGAAGAGCTCCGTAAACAGTTCGGTAAAGGCGCTACTCTCCAACGCTACAAAGGTCTTGGTGAGATGAATGCGGACCAGCTCTGGGAAACAACCATGAATCCAGAAACTCGCACCCTTATCCGTGTCACAATCGAAGACCTAGCTCGCGCCGAACGTCGCGTCAATGTCCTCATGGGAGACAAGGTCGAACCACGACGTAAGTGGATTGAGGATAATGTCAAGTTTACGCTAGAAGAAGTGACAGTATTTTAAGTTAGTTTTTAATGAATGGGTATAAACATGAGAACTGAAACAGAAATGCTCGATGTAATTTTAAAGACTGCTGAAACCTTACAAGTCGCGGCTGTCGCTATGTCTGGTTCACGGACTGATACAAAAGCCTCAAAAGATGAATTTCAAGACTATGACGTAGTCTATGTTGTAGAGAATCTGGACGAGCTGATTACAGATTTATCTTGGTTGGACCAGTTTGGCAAACGCATTATCGAGCAAGAAGTTGGTCTTGGTCAACGTTGTCTATACCTCATGCTCTTTGAAGATGGAAATCGAATTGATCTAACCCTCTGTCCAAAACAACAAATTCAAGAGTGGGTGGATAGTGAGGCTGATTATACAGTTTTGAAAGATGATAAAGGTTTGTTTGAATCTTATCTGCCTAGTCCGAAGCGCTACTGGACGAATCCAGCTAGTCAGACAGATTTTGAAAAATCCTGCAATGAATTTTGGTGGGTGTCGACCTACGTGGTTAAAGGGATTTGTCGCAAACAAGTCATCTATACGACGGACCATCTCTATGGAATCTGCCAACAAGAATTGCTCAAGCTTTTAGCTTGGCAAGTGGCAGCAGATAAGGGAAAGGTCGACATCGGTAAGAATTACAAGTATCTCTTTAACTATTTACATGAGCGGAAAGAGAAGGAATTCTCAAATCTGCTTGATTTTTCCAGTTTAGACAAAATCACTCAGTCTCTATTTGCTACGATGCAACTTTTCCACAGAGAGGCTCAGTCCCTTGCTCAAAAGATGGGATTTGACTACGATAAAGAAATCGCTGAGAGAATGATTCAGTATGCTGAAGATATACTTCCAAATCACTAAGTAAGCAAAAAACATAAATTAAAACTTTAAACTACAGAAAGAGTCGTTTGCTTGTTTGTAGTAACTGAACACGGGACTAATTTTATTCGGAAAAAGTCAAATCGTCTTGACTTCATAGAGCCCTACATCGATTTCCTATTTTTCTACAGAAATTTCCGGCAAGCCGAAACGTCCCTTTGTATCTTAACTGAATAAGGGACTAATTTCTGTAAAGTATCCTTCACTGTATAAAAACCCACTCTACATTCTTTGAAAGGAGTTGAACACGCCCTAAATGCTAGGTGAAAAAGATAAATTCTCTTGTGAGCTTGCTTACTTCAAGAATTTTCTATTTTCACTTGATATTTTACGGGCTCTGTATCCTATATGAGTAACATTCAAAACATGTCCCTTGAGGACATTATGGGAGAGCGCTTTGGTCGCTACTCCAAGTACATTATTCAAGACCGGGCTTTGCCAGATATTCGTGATGGATTGAAGCCGGTTCAGCGCCGCATTCTTTATTCGATGAATAAGGATGGCAATACCTTTGATAAGAGTTACCGCAAGTCGGCCAAGTCTGTCGGGAACATCATGGGTAATTTTCATCCACACGGTGATTCTTCTATCTATGATGCCATGGTCCGTATGTCACAGGACTGGAAAAATCGTGAGATTCTAGTTGAAATGCACGGTAACAACGGTTCTATGGATGGAGATCCGCCTGCGGCTATGCGTTATACTGAGGCTCGTTTGTCTGAGATTGCTGGTTACCTTCTTCAGGATATCGAGAAGAAGACCGTTCCTTTTGCGTGGAACTTTGACGATACGGAGAAAGAGCCGACAGTCTTGCCAGCAGCCTTTCCAAATCTCTTGGTGAATGGTTCTACTGGTATTTCGGCTGGTTATGCGACAGATATTCCACCTCATAATTTAGCTGAGGTCATCGATGCGGTGGTTTACATGATTGACCACCCAACAGCCAAGGTGGATAAACTCATGGAATTCTTGCCTGGACCAGACTTTCCGACTGGAGGGATTATCCAGGGTCGTGATGAAATCAAGAAGGCCTATGAAACTGGAAAAGGGCGCGTGGTTGTTCGTTCTAAGACTGAAATTGAAAAGCTAAAAGGTGGTAAGGAACAAATTGTTATTACTGAGATTCCTTATGAAATCAACAAGGCCAATCTGGTTAAGAAAATCGATGATGTTCGTGTCAATAACAAGGTAGCTGGGATTGCTGAGGTTCGTGATGAGTCTGACCGTGATGGTCTTCGTATTGCTATTGAGCTAAAAAAAGATGCCAATACAGAGCTTGTCCTCAACTATCTCTTTAAGTACACAGATCTGCAAATCAACTATAACTTTAACATGGTGGCGATTGACAATTTCACTCCTCGTCAGGTTGGGATTGTTCCAATCCTGTCTAGCTACATCTCCCACCGTCGTGAAGTGATTTTGGCGCGTTCACGCTTTGATAAGGAAAAGGCTGAAAAACGTCTCCATATCGTCGAAGGTTTGATTCGTGTGATTTCAATCTTGGACGAAGTCATTGCGCTTATCCGTGCTTCTGAGAATAAGGCGGACGCCAAGGAAAATCTCAAGGTCAGTTATGATTTTACTGAAGAGCAGGCTGAGGCTATCGTAACCTTGCAACTGTACCGTTTGACCAATACCGATGTGGTTGTCTTGCAGGAAGAAGAAGCAGAACTTCGTGAAAAGATTGCCATGCTTGCGGCTATTATCGGTGATGAGCGGACTATGTACAATCTCATGAAGAAAGAACTTCGTGAGGTTAAGAAGAAATTTGCCACTCCTCGTTTGAGTTCTTTAGAAGACACTGCGAAAGCAATTGAGATTGATACAGCTAGTCTGATCGCCGAGGAAGATACCTATGTCAGCGTTACCAAGGCAGGTTATATCAAGCGTACCAGCCCACGTTCCTTTGCCGCTTCAACCCTGGAAGAAATTGGCAAGCGTGATGATGACCGTTTGATCTTTGTACAAGCTGCTAAGACAACACAGCATCTTTTGATGTTCACAAGTCTTGGAAATGTCATCTACAGACCAATCCATGAATTAGCAGATATTCGTTGGAAGGACATCGGAGAGCATCTGAGCCAGACCATTACAAATTTTGAAACTAACGAAGAAGTCCTTTATGTGGAAGTCGTGGATCAGTTTGATGATGCGACAACCTACTTTACTGCAACTCGTCTCGGTCAAATTAAACGGGTAGAACGCAAAGAGTTCTCTCCATGGCGAACCTACAAGTCTAAGTCTGTCAAGTATGCTAAGCTCAAAGACGAGACAGACCAGATTGTAGCAGTGGCTCCGATTAAACTGGATGATGTTCTCTTGATTAGCCAAAATGGTTATGCCCTTCGTTTCAATATCGAAGAGGTACCAGTTGTCGGTGCTAAGGCTGCAGGTGTCAAAGCTATGAACCTGAAAGCAGATGATGTCCTCCAATCCGCCTTTATCTGTAACACTTCATCCTTCTACCTCTTGACTCAGCGTGGAAGTTTGAAACGTGTTTCTATTGACGAAATTCCAGCAACTAGCCGTGCCAAACGAGGACTACAAGTCTTGCGTGAGTTGAAAAACAAACCGCACCGTGTCTTCTTGGCTGGAGCAGTTGCAGAGCAAGGTTTCGTTGGTGATCTTTTTAGTACAGAAGTAGAAGAAAACGACCAAACGCTTCTTGTCCAATCTAACAAGGGATCAATCTATGAGAGTCGATTGCAAGACCTCAACTTGTCAGAACGAACCAGCAACGGAAGCTTCATTTCTGATACTATTTCTGATGAAGAAGTTTTTGACGCTTATCTTAAAGAAATATTTACTGAAGCTAAATAAGTGAAATGAGGAATCAGTTCTAAGAGCTGGTTCTTTTTATTGAAGAAATTTTCTGAAAATTACAAAATATACTTGCTATTTTAGAAAAATAGTGTAGAATAAAAGAAATAGGTTTTTAGAATAAGGAGTGGAATATGACAGTAACGATTGATTGGGAAAATCTCGGTTTTTCCTATATGAAATTACCTTATCGCTATATTGCTCATTTTAAAAATGGACAATGGAATCAAGGAGAACTTACAGAAGATGCAACCTTGCATATTTCAGAGTCTTCTCCAAGTCTTCACTATGGTCAACAAGCCTTTGAAGGTTTGAAAGCTTACCGTACTAAGGATGGCAGTATTCAACTGTTCCGTCCTGATGAAAATGCCAAACGTCTGCAACGTACATGTGACCGTCTCTTGATGCCACAAGTTCCGACAGAAATGTTTGTAGAAGCTTGTAAGGCAGTTGTTCGTGCGAATGAAGAATACGTACCACCATACGGAACAGGTGGAACCCTATATCTTCGCCCTCTTTTGATTGGTGTCGGAGATATTATTGGGGTTAAACCAGCAGAGGAATACATTTTCACCATCTTTGCTATGCCAGTTGGAAATTATTTTAAGGGTGGTTTGGTTCCAACCAACTTCTTGATTCAGGATGAATACGACCGTGCCGCTCCAAATGGTACAGGTGCGGCTAAGGTTGGTGGAAACTATGCTGCAAGTCTCTTACCAGGGAAATTGGCCAAGTCACGTCATTTCTCAGATGTTATCTATCTAGACCCATCGACACATACAAAGATTGAAGAAGTCGGTTCAGCTAACTTCTTTGGAATTACAGCTGACAATGAGTTTGTAACACCATTGAGTCCATCTATCTTGCCATCTATTACCAAGTATTCTTTGCTTTACTTGGCAGAACATCGCTTGGGCTTAACTCCTATTGAGGGGGATGTCCCTATTGATAACCTTGACCGTTTTGTAGAGGCAGGTGCCTGTGGTACAGCAGCAGTTATTTCTCCAATTGGTGGAATTCAGCACGGTGATGATTTCCATGTATTCTATAGCGAGACAGAAGTAGGTCCTATGACTCGTAAACTCTATGATGAATTGACAGGAATTCAGTTTGGCGATATTGAAGCGCCAGAAGGTTGGATTGTAAAAGTAGATTAAAATAAACTAAAGGAGATTTTTTATGAAATCGAAAAAGTGGCTCTTAACAGCAGGAGTGGTCCTGAGCACAACAGCTCTATTAGTGGCTTGTGGAAAAGCTGATAAAGAAGCAGATGCACCGACAACATTTTCATATGTCTATGCAGTAGATCCTGCGTCTTTGGACTATAGTGTAGCGACTCGTACATCTACAACAGATGTCATCGGGAATGTGGTTGATGGATTGATGGAAAATGACCAATACGGAAATGTTATTCCTTCCTTAGCTGAAGATTGGTCTGTCTCAAAAGATGGTTTGACTTATACCTATAAACTTCGTAAAGGGGTTAAATGGTATACTTCAGAAGGTGAAGAATACGCAGAAGTAACTGCCCATGACTTTGTGACAGGATTGAAACACGTAGCTGACGGTAAGTCAGATGGTGTCTCTCTCATCCAAAATTCAATCAAGGGCTTGGATGCCTACATGACTGGTGAGACCAATGATTTCTCTACAGTTGGTGTCAAGGCCTTGGACGATTACACAGTCGAATATACCCTAAACAAACCAGAAAGCTTCTGGAACTCTAAAGTCACTACAGCAACGATGTTACCTGTAAATGAAGAGTTTTTGAAGGCATCAGGTAAAGATTATGGAGCAGTTACTCCAGCAGGAATTCTCTACAATGGTCCTTATATCTTGAAGACCTTGACGTCTAAATCGTTAATTGAATACGAGAAAAATCCAAACTACTGGGATAAAGAAAAGGTAAAGATCGAAAAGATTAAATTGACTTACTACGATGGTTCTGATCAGGAATCGTTGATTCGTAGCTTCTCTTCAGGTGCCTATACGACAGCCCGTCTCTTCCCAAGTAGCTCAAACTTTGCTTCAACTTTGGAACAATACGGAGATAAAATCACTTATAGCCCACAGGACTCAAGTAGTTATTACTTCACCTTTAACGTAAATCGTCAGTCATACAATAAAACTGCGAAAACAAGTGAAGAACAAAAGACTTCTACAAAAGAAGCTATGCTTAATAAGGACTTCCGTCAGGCTATTAACTTTGCCTTCAACCGCCATTCTTATGCCGCCCAGCTAAATGGTGAAGACGGTGCGGACAAGATTATTCGTAACAGCCTTGTTCCTGACAACTTTGTACAAGCAGGTGGTAAAAACTTTGGTCAAATCGCTCAAGCAGAGTTGGTGAACTATGGTGACCAGTGGAAAGGTGTTGAGCTAGTTGACGGTAAGGATTCTATCTACAACCCTGACAAGGCTAAAGCAGCATTTGAAAAAGCTAAGAAAGACTTGGAATCTAAAGGGGTAACATTCCCAATTCACTTGGATGTCCCAGTTGAACAAACAGATACCATCGCCGTTCAACAAAGCAACTCTTTCAAACAGTCAATCGAATCAACTCTTGGTGCTGAAAATGTTGTCATCGACGTTCTTCAAATGACAGATAATGAAAAGGAAACAATCACTTCACAAGCGCGTGTTCCTTCTCAAAAAGACTATGATTTGAACAGTACAGGATGGGCTCCAAGTTATCAAGACCCAGCATCTTACTTGAATATCATGGATCCTAAATCAGGTTCTGCTATGAAACACCTTGGTATTACTAAGGGGAAAGATAAAGATGTTGTAGCTAAACTTGGTTTGGACCAATATAAGAAATTATTGGATGATGCAGATTCAGAAACTACAAATCTTGAAGAACGCTATGAAAAATATGCCAAGGCTCAAGCTTGGTTGACAGATAGTTCATTATTGATGCCAACAGCCTCATCTGGTGGTTCTCCAGTTGTAAGTAATGTCGTGCCATTCTCAAAACCATACTCACAAGTTGGTATTAAGGGTGACCCATATATCTTTAAAGGAATGAAATTGCAAAAAGATATTGTTACAACAAAAGAATATGAAGAAGCACTGAAAAAATGGCAAAAAGAAAAATTGGAATCAAATGGTAAGTACCAAAAAGAACTAGAAAAACACATTAAATAATGCGGAAAACTCTATATCGGACAAGCCCGATATAGAGTTTTTTCTTGCTAGTTTTGGGATTTTCTTGTAAAATAGAAAAAGTGAAGAGAGGTATGAAATGAGTAAGAAAGATAAAAAAATTGAAATTCAAGTAGCAGATGCCAAGGTTAATGTAGGAAAAGACAGTTTTGAAGGCTATACATTGACAATTGGTAAAAAAGTTATCGGAGAAATTGCCGAATTAGACGGACAATTTGCCATCATAAAGAATGGAAACGTCGATAGTTTTTATAAAAAATTGGAAAAAGCTGTGGAAATTTTGATTGAAAATTATAATTTAGCAAAATAAGTCTTGTTTTTTTGAAATTTTCATGATATAATAGTCCATGTTGATTGTAGGAGAGATAGCGAAGAGGCTAAACGCGGCGGACTGTAAATCCGCTCCTTCGGGTTCGGGGGTTCGAATCCCTCTCTCTCCATTTCATCAATGGGGTATAGCCAAGCGGTAAGGCAAGGGACTTTGACTCCCTCATGCGTTGGTTCGAATCCAGCTACCCCAGTTCTTAGGTAATGTTCAAGATAAAAAGCAAAATATCTTAGGGTATTTTATTTTTATAATTGAAAGACGTGAACGATATGAACATGTCCTTGCGGGTGCTTAGGAAAAAAATTATAAGTATGTCAAGTTTAAGAAAAACTTGATTGTTGGAGGATTTTTTAGATGAACGAATTTGAAGATTTGCTAAATAGCGTTAGCCAAGTTGAGACTGGTGATGTTGTTAGTGCTGAAGTATTGACAGTTGATGCGACTCAAGCTAACGTTGCAATCTCTGGAACTGGTGTTGAAGGTGTCTTGACTCTTCGCGAATTGACAAACGATCGCGATGCAGATATCAATGACTTTGTTAAAGTAGGAGAAGTATTGGATGTTCTTGTACTTCGTCAAGTAGTTGGTAAAGATACTGATACAGTTACATACCTTGTATCTAAAAAACGCCTTGAAGCTCGCAAAGCATGGGACAAACTTGTTGGTCGCGAAGAAGAAGTTGTTACTGTTAAAGGAACTCGTGCCGTTAAAGGTGGACTTTCAGTAGAATTTGAAGGTGTTCGTGGATTTATCCCAGCTTCAATGTTGGATACTCGTTTCGTACGTAACACTGAGCGTTTTGTAGGTCAAGAATTTGATGCTAAAATCAAAGAAGTTGACGCTAAAGAAAACCGCTTCATCCTTTCACGTCGTGAAGTTGTTGAAGCAGCTACAGCAGCAGCTCGTGCTGAAGTATTCGGTAAATTGGCTGTTGGTGATGTAGTAACTGGTAAAGTTGCACGTATCACAAGCTTCGGTGCTTTCATCGACCTTGGTGGTGTTGATGGATTGGTTCACTTGACTGAATTGTCACATGAACGTAACGTTTCACCAAAATCAGTTGTAACTGTTGGTGAAGAAATTGAAGTGAAAATTCTTGATCTTAACGAAGAAGAAGGACGCGTATCACTTTCACTTAAAGCAACAACACCTGGACCATGGGATGGCGTTGAGCAAAAATTGGCTAAAGGTGATGTAGTAGAAGGAACAGTTAAACGTTTGACTGACTTCGGTGCATTTGTTGAAGTATTGCCAGGTATCGATGGACTTGTTCACGTATCACAAATTTCACACAAACGTATTGAAAATCCAAAAGAAGCTCTTAAAGTTGGTCAAGAAGTTAAAGTTAAAGTTCTTGAAGTTAACGCAGATGCAGAGCGAGTATCACTTTCTATCAAAGCTCTTGAAGAGCGTCCAGCTCAAGAAGAAGGACAAAAAGAAGAAAAACGTGCTGCTCGTCCACGTCGTCCAAAACGTCAAGAAAAACGTGATTTCGAACTTCCAGAAACACAAACAGGATTCTCAATGGCTGACTTGTTCGGTGATATCGAACTTTAATCAAATTGAAAATTCACAAAATCCTTTGTTTACTAAACAAGGGATTTTTCTTTTGTCTGTAAGCCTTTTTTGATATAATAGTTCTATGTTAGAATCAGAAAAACAATCACGTTATCAAATGTTAAATGAGGAGTTCTCTTTTTTATTGGAAGGTGAAACCAATGTTTTGGCTAATCTTTCCAACGCCAGTGCTCTTCTAAAATCATGCTTTCCTAATACCGTATTTGCAGGCTTTTATCTGTTCGATGGAAAGGAATTGGTTTTAGGTCCTTTCCAAGGTGGTGTTTCCTGCATCCGTATTGCACTTGGAAAAGGTGTTTGTGGGGAGGCAGCTCACTTTCAGGAAACTGTTCTAGTTGGTGATGTTACAACTTATCCCAACTATATTTCTTGTGATAGTCGAGCTAAAAGTGAAATTGTTGTGCCGATGGTTAAGAATGGTCAATTACTTGGAGTTCTGGATCTTGATTCTTCAGAGATTGATGATTATGATGCTATGGATCGAGATTATTTGGAACAATTTGTCGCTATTTTGCTTGAAAAGACAGAATGGGACTTTACAATGTTTGGGGAGAAAGCCTAATGTATCAAGCACTTTATCGAAAATATAGAAGTCAAAACTTCTCCCAGTTGGTTGGACAGGAAGTTGTGGCTAAGACTCTTAAACAAGCAGTAGAGCAAGAGAAAATAAGTCATGCCTATCTTTTTTCTGGTCCACGGGGAACGGGAAAAACCAGTGTAGCCAAGATTTTTGCCAAAGCTATGAACTGTCCAAATCAAGTGGGTGGTGAACCTTGTAATAACTGCTATATTTGCCAAGCAGTGACAGATGGTAGTTTAGAAGATGTCATCGAAATGGATGCGGCCTCTAATAATGGGGTCGATGAAATCCGTGAAATTCGTGATAAATCTACCTATGCCCCTAGTCTTGCCCGCTATAAGGTTTATATCATAGATGAGGTTCACATGTTGTCTACAGGAGCTTTTAATGCCCTCCTAAAGACGTTAGAAGAGCCAACACAGAATGTGGTCTTTATTTTGGCTACTACTGAATTGCACAAGATTCCTGCTACGATTTTATCCCGTGTGCAACGTTTTGAATTTAAATCGATTAAGACACAGGATATTAAGGAACATATCCGCTATATCTTAGAAAAAGAAAATATCAGTTCTGAACCAGAGGCTGTGGAAATCATTGCCAGACGGGCTGAAGGTGGAATGCGAGATGCCTTGTCTATTTTGGATCAAGCCCTGAGTTTGACACAGGGAAACGAGTTGACGACTGCCATCTCTGAAGAAATTACTGGTACCATTAGCCTATCGGCCTTGGATGATTATGTGTCTGCCTTATCACAACAGGATGTTCCAAAGGCCCTAGCATGCTTGAATCTTCTTTTTGACAATGGTAAGAGTATGACTCGTTTTGTGACCGACCTTTTGCACTATTTAAGAGATTTGTTAATTGTTCAAACAGGTGGAGAAAACACTCATCATAGTCCAGTCTTTGTAGAAAATTTGACACTTCCTCAAGAAAATCTGTTTGAAATGATTCGCTTGGCGACAGTCAGTTTAGCAGATATTAAGTCTAGTTTGCAGCCTAAGATTTATGCTGAGATGATGACCATTCGTTTGGCAGAGATTAAGCCTGAACCAGCTCTTTCTGGGGAAGTTGAACATGAAATTTCTGCATTGAGACAGGAAGTTGCGCGTCTCAAAGAAGAACTCGCAAATGTGGGAACTGTAGCTAAGCCAACAAATCCAGCTCCTAGTCGTCCAACAGCAGGCAAAACAGTCTATCGTGTGGATCGCAATAAGGTTCAATCTATCTTACAAGAGGCCGTTGAAAATCCTGATTTAGCACGTCAAAATCTGATTCGCTTGCATAATGCCTGGGGAGAGGTGATTGAAAGTCTTGGAGGTCCTGATAAGGCTCTGCTAGTTGGTTCTCAACCGGTTGCAGCCAATGAACACCATGCTATTCTTGCTTTTGAATCTAACTTCAATGCTGGTCAAACCATGAAACGGGACAATCTCAACACCATGTTTGGTAACATCCTCAGTCAGGTAGCAGGTTTTTCACCTGAGATTTTAGCCATTTCCATGGAGGAATGGAAAGAAGTTCGCGCAGCCTTTTCAGCTAAAGCCAAATCTTCTCAAACTGAAAAAGAAGCAGAAGAAAGCCTGATTCCAGAAGGATTTGAATTTTTGGCTGATAAAGTGAAGGTAGAGGAAGACTAAAGAAAGATTTCATGATACAATAAGTTTATGAATAGACAACAATTTATTATCATCGCGCTGTTTACAGCTGCTGAGACCTATTTTTTCAATGAAGCCTGGATGACTGGTCGCTATATTATGGCAGCCTTTTGGGCCATTTTGCTCTTTAGAAATTTCCGAGTTAGTTACTTGATGGGCAAGATTGTAGATGTCATTGACCAGCATTTAAAAGGAAAAGACTAGTCCTCAGCTTCTAGACAAAATCAAAGCCTTTTAGGCTTTTTTTTGTTATACTATAAAAGTATATTTATTGACCTTTTACCGTATTTTCTAGGGAAATCAAGTATGTTTCTAGTAAGCACTGTAAAGGTCTTGAAAAAGAAAGGAATTATCATGTCAGTATTAGAGATCAAAGATCTTCACGTTGAGATTGAAGGAAAAGAAATTTTAAAAGGGGTTAACCTGACCCTGAAAACAGGAGAAATCGCCGCTATCATGGGACCAAATGGTACTGGTAAATCGACTCTTTCTGCCGCTATCATGGGAAATCCAAACTATGAAGTTACCAAAGGTGAAGTCTTGTTTGATGGCGTCAACATCCTTGAGTTGGAAGTGGACGAGCGTGCGCGTATGGGACTTTTCCTTGCTATGCAATACCCATCAGAAATTCCTGGTATTACTAACGCTGAGTTTCTTCGTGCAGCCATGAATGCTGGTAAAGAAGATGATGAAAAAATTTCAGTTCGCGAGTTCATCACTAAGCTAGATGAAAAAATGGAATTGCTCAACATGAAAGAAGAAATGGCTGAGCGTTACCTCAACGAAGGTTTCTCTGGTGGTGAGAAAAAACGTAATGAGATTCTTCAACTTTTGATGTTGGAACCAACTTTTGCCCTTTTGGATGAGATTGACTCTGGTCTTGATATTGATGCCCTTAAAGTTGTTTCTAAAGGTGTTAATGCTATGCGTGGTGAAGGCTTTGGTGCTATGATTATCACTCACTACCAACGTCTTTTGAACTACATCACACCTGATGTGGTACACGTCATGATGGAAGGTCGTGTTGTCCTTTCTGGTGGTCCAGAATTGGCTGCGCGTTTGGAACGTGAAGGATACGCAAAACTAGCTGAAGAACTTGGCTATGACTACAAGGAAGAATTGTAATTCCCTCGTGTCTTTTAGGAGAAGTAAATGACTAAAGAAAATATTAAACTTTTTTCAGAAATGCACGCTGAACCAAGCTGGTTGGCTGATCTCCGTCAAAAAGCTTTTGACAAGATTGAGACTTTGGAATTACCAGTTATTGAGCGTGTCAAATTCCACCGTTGGAATCTGGGTGATGGAACGATTACAGAAAATGAGCCATCAGCAAATGTTCCAGATTTCACAGCTCTAGATAATCACTTGAAATTGGTTCAAGTAGGAACTCAAACTGTTTTTGAGCAAACTCCAGTTGAGTTGGCTGAACAGGGTGTTGTCTTTACAGATTTCCATTCAGCTTTAGAAGAAATTCCAGAGCTGATCGAAGAATTCTTCATGTCATCTGTTAAGTATGACGATGACAAGTTGGCAGCCTACCACACAGCTTATTTCAACAGTGGTGCTGTTCTCTATATTCCTGATAATGTTGAGATTAAAGAACCAATCGAAGGAATTTTCTACCAAGACAGCGATAGCGATGTGCCGTTTAACAAGCATATTATGATTATCGCTGGTAAGAACAGTAAGATTAGCTATTTGGAACGTTTGGAATCTCGTGGTGAGGGTAGTGCGAAAGCAACTGCCAATATCACAGTAGAAGTGATTGCACGTTCTGGTGCTCAAGTGAAGTTTGCTGCGATTGACCGTCTAGGTGAAAACGTCACTGCTTACATTAGCCGTCGTGGTAAATTAGGCAACGATGCAAGTATTGACTGGGCGATTGGTGTTATGAACGAAGGAAACGTCGTTGCTGACTTTGATAGCGACTTGATTGGTAATGGTAGTCATGCTGACCTTAAAGTGGTAGCTCTTTCAAGTGGTCGTCAGGTACAAGGGATTGATACCCGCGTAACCAACTATGGCTGCAACTCAATCGGAAATATCCTACAACATGGAGTTATTCTTGAAAAAGCAACTTTGACCTTCAATGGTATTGGCCACATTATTAAGGGTGCTAAGGGAGCAGATGCGCAACAAGAGAGCCGTGTTCTTATGCTGTCAGACCAAGCGCGTTCAGATGCCAATCCAATTCTTTTGATTGATGAAAATGATGTTACTGCAGGACACGCGGCTTCTATCGGTCAGGTAGATCCAGAAGATATGTATTACCTCATGAGCCGTGGCTTGGATAAGGCAACTGCAGAACGCTTGGTTGTTCGTGGTTTCCTTGGATCTGTTATCGTTGAGATTCCAGTCAAGGAAGTTCGTGATGAAATGATTGCAACTATCGAAGAAAAATTGTCAAAACGCTAAGGGGTAGCCTATGTTAGATGTAGAAGTGATTCGCAAGGATTTTCCAATTTTAGACCAGATTGTTAATGATGAACCATTGGTTTATTTGGACAACGCTGCGACGACACAAAAACCACTAGCAGTTCTGGAGACGATTAACCGCTACTATGAGAACGACAATGCCAATGTTCATCGTGGCGTTCATACCTTGGCAGAAAGAGCGACAGCTTCTTATGAAGCCGCTCGTGAAACCATTCGTAAGTTTATCAATGCCGGGTCTACAAAGGAAGTTCTCTTTACTAGAGGAACGACAACCAGTCTGAACTGGGTGGCGCGCTTTGCAGAGGAAGTCTTGACTGAGGGAGACCAGGTTTTGATTTCTGTCATGGAACATCATTCCAACATCATTCCTTGGCAGGAGGCCTGTCGCAAGACTGGAGCAGAGCTTGTCTATGTTTATCTCAAGGACGGAGCTCTGGATATGGATGATTTGCGAGTTAAATTGACTGATAAGGTTAAGTTTGTCTCCCTTGCTCACGCCTCCAATGTTCTTGGTGTGGTCAATCCAATCAAAGAAATCACCCAATTAGCCCATCAAGTTGGAGCTATCATGGTGGTGGATGGTGCTCAGTCTACTCCTCATATGAAGATTGATGTTCAGGATTTGGATGTGGACTTCTTTGCCTTTTCAGGTCACAAGATGGCTGGTCCGACTGGTATCGGTGTTCTTTACGGTAAAGAAAAGTATCTGGAACAAATGTCACCTCTTGAATTTGGTGGCGAAATGATTGATTTCGTCTATGAGCAATCTGCTAGTTGGAAGGAATTGCCATGGAAATTTGAGGCTGGAACTCCTAATATGGCAGGTGCAATTGGACTTGCTGCGGCAGTGGATTATCTGGAAAAGATTGGTATGGATGCCATTGAAGCTCATGAACAGGAATTAATCGCATACGTATATCCAAAACTGCAGGCGATTGAAGGATTGACTATTTACGGTTCTCAGAACTTGGCTAAACGTTCAGGTGTCATTGCCTTTAACCTAGGCGACCTTCATCCTCACGACCTTGCGACTGCTTTGGATTATGAAGGTGTAGCTGTTCGCGCAGGTCATCATTGCGCTCAACCTTTGCTCCAGTATTTGGAAGTTCCAGCAACAGCCCGAGCAAGTTTTTATATCTACAATACTAAGGCAGATTGTGACAAGTTGGTCGATGCCCTACAAAAGACAAAGGAGTTTTTCAATGGCACTTTCTAAACTAGATAGCCTTTATATGGCAGTGGTAGCGGACCATTCGAAAAATCCACATCATCAAGGGAAGTTGGATGATGCTGAACAAATCAGTCTTAACAATCCGACCTGTGGAGATGTTATCAATCTCTCTGTCAAGTTTGATGCAGAGAATCGTTTAGAAGATATCGCTTTTCTAAACTCAGGTTGTACCATCTCAACTGCATCTGCTAGCATGATGACAGATGCAGTTTTAGGAAAAACCAAACAAGAAATTTTAGAGCTTGCGACTATTTTTTCTGAAATGGTTCAAGGCCAAAAAGATGACAGACAAGATAGTCTTGGAGACGCAGCCTTCTTATCAGGTGTTGCCAAATTTCCTCAACGTATCAAGTGTGCAACCCTAGCTTGGAACGCCCTCAAGAAAACAATTGAAAATCAAGAAAACAAGTAAGGCAAGTTTCTTTTGTCTTATGAATCAGTAGAAATGAAGAATGAAAGAAAGGATATTATGGCTGAAGAAAGAGTAGAACCAAAACCAATTGATCTTGGTGAATATAAATTTGGTTTCCATGATGATGTAGAGCCTGTCCTATCGACAGGAAAAGGATTGAATGAAGATGTCATTCGTGAACTATCAGCTGCTAAGGGAGAACCTGAGTGGATGCTAGAATTCCGTTTGAAGTCTTATGAAACCTTCAAAAAAATGCCCATGCAAACTTGGGGAGCAGATTTGTCAGAGATTGATTTTGATGACCTGATTTATTATCAAAAACCATCTGACAAACCAGCCCGTTCATGGGACGAAGTTCCTGAAAAAATCAAAGAAACCTTTGAACGAATCGGGATTCCAGAAGCTGAACGTGCTTATCTAGCAGGAGCCTCTGCCCAGTACGAGTCAGAAGTGGTTTACCACAACATGAAGGAAGAGTTCCAGAAATTGGGTATTATCTTTACAGATACGGATTCTGCCCTCAAGGAATACCCAGACTTGTTTAAACAATACTTTGCTAAGTTGGTACCGCCGACAGATAACAAGTTGGCTGCCCTCAACTCGGCAGTATGGTCTGGTGGAACCTTTATCTACGTACCAAAAGGGGTTAAGGTAGATATCCCACTTCAAACTTACTTCCGTATCAATAACGAAAATACTGGTCAGTTTGAACGTACTTTGATTATCGTTGATGAGGGAGCAAGTGTCCATTATGTAGAAGGATGTACAGCGCCAACTTATTCAAGTAACAGCTTGCATGCTGCCATTGTAGAAATCTTTGCCTTGGATGGAGCTTATATGCGTTATACGACTATCCAAAACTGGTCTGATAACGTCTATAACTTGGTAACGAAACGTGCTAAAGCTCAAAAGGATGCCACTGTTGAGTGGATTGATGGAAACTTGGGTGCAAAAACAACCATGAAATACCCATCTGTTTACCTTGATGGAGAAGGGGCGCGTGGTACCATGCTCTCTATCGCTTTTGCCAATGCTGGGCAACACCAGGATACTGGAGCTAAGATGATCCACAACGCTCCACATACAAGCTCGTCTATCGTGTCTAAATCCATCGCTAAAGGTGGAGGAAAGGTTGACTATCGTGGACAAGTAACCTTTAATAAAAACTCTAAGAAATCTGTCTCTCACATCGAATGTGATACCATTATCATGGATGACTTGTCAGCATCAGATACCATTCCGTTTAATGAAATTCACAACTCACAAGTCGCTTTGGAACACGAAGCTAAGGTATCTAAGATTTCAGAAGAGCAACTCTATTACCTCATGAGCCGTGGATTGTCAGAATCTGAAGCAACTGAGATGATTGTTATGGGATTTGTAGAACCATTTACAAAAGAGCTTCCAATGGAATATGCTGTTGAGCTGAACCGTTTGATTAGCTATGAAATGGAAGGATCAGTTGGGTAAAATTTGTTTTTATACTCTTCGAAAATCTCTTCAAATCCGTCAGCTTTATCTACAACCTCAAAGCGGTGCTTTGAGCAACCTGCGGCTAGCTTCCTAGTTTGCTCTTTGATTTTTATTGAGTATTAGATTTATTCAAAATCAAAGATTTTGAAGATGAACTTGTAACAAAAAATCGCGGTTTAAAATCGCGATTTTTTTATAATTTTTCGTTGATGAAGCGGATAAACTGATTCCACCAAACTTTTAAGAAGAAGGCTTTTTCAACTTTCTTTTCTGCTACCATTTCAAAACTAGGACGTTCTGTAGTGATGTAACCTTGACCAATCAAATCATTGTCTTCATAAGTTAAATGACCAACCACAGTTCCGGCTTCAAGTGGTGCTGGAATTGCCTTAGAATCAGGTGTGAATTGAACAGATTGGGAAGATTGATTCCCAACACGTTCAATTAGAGAGATGTCATCTTTGGCAATAGCAGTGACGGTATCTTCTTTTCCATCTTGTACAGGGGCTTTACTATCTTGGTAGGCATCGCCTTTTTGAACGATTTTACGAAGTGTGAATGTAGAAGAGATATAATCCATTAGTGAAGATGTAGCTGTGAAGCGAGCGTAAGGATTATTGTCTTGATGATCTGCATTCAAAACAACTGTGATAACCCTCATCCCTTTTTCGACAGTAGTACCAACAAAAGATTCTCCAGCTTTGTCTGTTGTTCCTGTCTTAAGGCCATCAAAACCACCTCGATGAGCAGGCATGCCTTCTAACATATAGTTAGTAGAAGTGATCGTCATTCCAGCAAAAGTAGAAGACGGTTTTTTGGTGATTTCCAAGACTTGTGGGTACTTTTTGATGAGATTGCGAGCAACGATAGCGACATCATAAGCACTGAGCTTATTTTCCTCATCTTTTTTAGATCCTGGGTAAATGTTATCCCCTAGAGTCTCATTATTAAGACCCGTCGTATTGACAACAGTGGCATCCTGAATTCCCCATTCTAAGAGCTTTGCCCGCATCATATCGACGAAATCTTTTTCTGAGCCAGCAATTTTCTCAGCTAGGGCAATAGCCGCACTGTTAGCACTAGATACTAGGGTTGCTTCGAGCAGTTGTTCGACGGTATAATTACGAGCCTCCATAGGAACGTTACTCGCTTCAGAATTTGTCGTTAATTTGTAAGGATAATCAGAAATATCTACCGGAGTTGATAGTGTAATACTGCCGTTTTCCAAGGCTTCATAGACAAGATAAACAGTAATTAACTTTGTGATTGAAGCAATTTCAACTGGCTGGGTTGCATCTTTCTCATAGAGAATTTTACCGGTATTTGCCTCAACAGCAATTGCATGTTTAGCAGCAATATTAAAATCTTGAGCAGCAACAGTAGATGCTGAGCCAATAACGGAAAGGCTTAGGAGAGTTAAAATTATTTTTTTCATAGTAAGTTTATTCTATCATAAAGAAAAAAATATTCCCAGTTTCATGATATAAGAAAGAAGCTTTTTTGAAAGTGTGGTAAAATAGATGAATGGAGGTACCTCATGTTTCGTAAGAATAAATTGTTTTTTTGGACCAGTGAGATTTTACTATTAACCATTATCTTTTATTTATGGAGAGAGATGGGAGCGATTATTACACCTTTTGTAAGCGTTGCAAACACTATAATGATTCCCTTTCTTTTAGGTGGTTTTTTATATTATTTGACCAATCCTATTGTAAATTTTTTACAAAAGTATTTCAAAATTAATCGTATCATTGGTATTCTACTAACCTTGTGCGCCTTGGTTTGGGGGCTAGTTATTGGGGTAGTCTATCTCTTACCGATTTTGATTAATCAGCTAACCAGTTTGATTGCAACAAGTCAGACAATCTACAGTCGTCTGCAAGATTTGATTATCGATTTATCCACTTATCCAGCCTTTCAAAATTTGGATATTCAAGCGACTATTCAACAGTTAAATCTCTCCTATGTAGATATTCTACAAAATATTCTAAATAGTGTAACGAATAGTGTTGGAAGTGTCCTATCTGCGCTCTTTAGTACTGTTTTGATTATTATCATGACCCCTGTGTTTTTAATTTATTTTTTATTAGATGGTCACAAATTCTTGCCGATGCTTGAACGTACTGTTTTAAAGCGAGATAAGTTGCATATTACAGGTCTTTTAAAAAATTTGAATGCTACAATCGCTCGATATATTAGTGGAGTTGCCATTGATGCGATTATTATTGGTTGTTTGGCGTTTATCGGATATAGCGTAATCGGTTTGAAATACGCTTTGGTCTTCGCTATCTTTTCAGGATTAGCCAATCTCATTCCTTATGTGGGACCAAGTATTGGTCTGATTCCGATGATTATCGCAAATGTCTTTACTGATCCCCATAGAATGCTGATTGCAGTTATTTATATGCTGATTATTCAACAAGTGGATGGAAATATCCTCTACCCTCGAATCGTTGGTGGGGTAATGAAGGTTCATCCAATTACGATTTTAGTATTGCTTTTGTTATCAAGTAATATCTATGGTGTCATTGGTATGATTGTCGCTGTACCAACTTATTCTATCTTAAAAGAAATTTCTAAGTTCTTATCACGTTTGTATGAAAATCATAAAATAATGAAAGAACGAGAAAGAGAATTAGCTAAGTAAAAGTCAGGAAATTCCTGATTTTTCTTTTTCATTAAAGAAGTGATAGGAGTAGAAATACCGTTTGGATTAGCAGATTAAGAATAATTCACAAAAACTTTGTAAAACACTTGCAATTTAGCTGAAATTTGATAAAATAGTAAGGAAAGTTAGACTGTATTGCCTACTGTCTATCTATAAAATATATTTTATTGGAGGCTTTTACTCAAATGGCAAAAGAAAAATACGATCGTAGTAAACCACACGTTAACATTGGTACTATCGGACACGTTGACCACGGTAAAACTACCCTAACTGCAGCTATCACAACTGTTTTGGCACGTCGCTTGCCTTCATCAGTTAACCAACCTAAAGACTATGCGTCTATCGATGCTGCTCCAGAAGAACGCGAACGCGGTATCACAATCAACACTGCGCACGTTGAGTACGAAACTGAAAAACGTCACTACGCCCACATCGACGCTCCAGGACACGCGGACTACGTTAAAAACATGATCACTGGTGCCGCTCAAATGGACGGAGCTATCCTTGTAGTAGCTTCAACTGACGGACCAATGCCACAAACTCGTGAGCACATCCTTCTTTCACGTCAGGTTGGTGTTAAACACCTTATCGTCTTCATGAACAAAGTTGACTTGGTTGACGACGAAGAATTGCTTGAATTGGTTGAAATGGAAATCCGTGACCTATTGTCAGAATACGACTTCCCAGGTGACGATCTTCCAGTTATCCAAGGTTCAGCTCTTAAAGCCCTTGAAGGTGACACTAAATACGAAGACATCGTTATGGAATTGATGAACACAGTTGATGAGTACATCCCAGAACCAGAACGTGACACTGACAAACCATTGCTTCTTCCAGTCGAAGATGTATTCTCAATCACTGGACGTGGTACAGTTGCTTCAGGACGTATCGACCGTGGTATCGTTAAAGTCAACGACGAAATCGAAATCGTTGGTATCAAAGAAGAAACTCAAAAAGCAGTTGTTACTGGTGTTGAAATGTTCCGTAAACAACTTGACGAAGGTCTTGCCGGAGATAACGTAGGTGTCCTTCTTCGTGGTGTTCAACGTGATGAAATCGAACGTGGACAAGTTATTGCTAAACCAGGTTCAATCAACCCACACACTAAATTCAAAGGTGAAGTCTACATCCTTACTAAAGAAGAAGGTGGACGTCACACTCCATTCTTCAACAACTACCGTCCACAATTCTACTTCCGTACTACTGACGTTACAGGTTCAATCGAACTTCCAGCAGGTACTGAAATGGTAATGCCTGGTGATAACGTGACAATCGACGTTGAGTTGATCCACCCAATCGCCGTAGAACAAGGTACTACATTCTCTATCCGTGAGGGTGGACGTACTGTTGGTTCAGGTATGGTTACAGAAATCGAAGCTTAATTCGATTTAGTTCCCAGAAGAACAATTATTTAAGTCAGACACTAAAAGAATCTTGCTTTGCAAGGTTCTTTTTTTCGGATATTGAACTAATATTGAAGAATTGTTTACATAAAAAAGCTCTATACACTTGATGGGCATAGAGCAAACGGAGATTTATTTGATATAGAGTTCTTGATTTTTTAGGACAATTTCTCGTACACTTGTATACTTTTTGAGTTTTTTGATTTCTTCTTGATGAGTGACGAGAGTTATAACATAGCCTTCTTTACCCATACGACCAGTACGCCCAGCACGGTGAGTGTAGGTTTCGATATCTCTTGGGACATCAAAGTTTACGACACATTCTAGGCTATCGATATCAATTCCACGAGCCAGAAGGTCAGTTGCAAGAAGCAGGGTTAGTTGCTTATCTTTAAATTTTTCTAAGATGACTTTTCTAAATTTGACATTGACATCACTAGCTAAAGAAACAGCTAAGATATCACGATACTGTAATTTTTCTTCTGCGCTTCCAAGGTCTGATAGGCTGTTAAAGAAGACCAGACCACGGAAATCCTCAACATGAGCTAATTTTCGTAGCATATCCACTCTGTGACGTTGATCTACCTGCATATAGAAATGTTGGATGTTGTCCAATTTTTGGTCAGAGAGATCAATGGTACGTGTGTTCGGCGCAATCTTTTCTTGGTTAAACTTGGTTGTCGCACTCATATAGACAAGTTGGTGGTTACGAGGTGCGTAGTGAGTAATTTTCTCGACAAAGTGTATCTGAGAATCATCGAGCAATTGGTCGAATTCATCCAGGATGATGGTTTCCACATTCATCATCTTGATTTTTTTCAATTTAATGAGTTCAAAGATACGGCCAGGGGTTCCAATCAGAATTTCTGGTCCTTTTTTGAGTCGTTCAATTTGACGTTTTTGACTTGAACCTGATAGAAAGAGTTGGGAAGTCAAGCCGATAGCTTCTGCCCACGTTTTACAAACATCAAAAATTTGTCCAGCAAGTTCTGTATTTGGTGCTAGAATCAAGAGTTGTTGGGCTTTTTTCTTTTGTAGTCTGAGAAGACTTGGTAGAAGGTAAGCTAGGGTCTTACCAGTTCCTGTTGGGCTCACTCCTAGGAGGTTTTCTCCAGCAAGAATGGGCCCAAATAGTTGAGTTTGAATGGGGGTGAATTCTTGGAATCCTAGTTGGTCACTCAGTTCTTGCCATTCAGTAGGTAGTTTGGTTTTCATTTTTCTGCCTCGAATCTAATGCCAGCAGTCTGGCGCATAGTATATAGTAGCTCATGAACTGAACTTGCATCTTCCAGCCAAGTTTGGTAGAGATTCAGATCTGGTTGCTGGATCATGTGTGCAAATGCAGCGACTTCATCAGTCATCGTATGAGGAGCCTGTTGGATAGGGAGTTGGACTTGATTGCCTTGATGGTCGGTAAAAATAGCCGAGCTGACATGTTCGATGGTGTTGAGCGTCAGGGTTCCATCTGTCGTATAAATCTCGCAAGCGAGATTGGAAGTGATGTTTTTCCCGGCCTTGATATGAACTTGAAAGTCAGGATAGAAGAGAATTCCGTCTCCATTTAGGTCAATGCTATTGACAAGCTGTTGCCCTTGATAGGTTGCATCCTGAGCTTTTCCAAAGAGACGAACGGCAGCGTAGAGAGGATAAATCCCCAAATCCATAAGCGCTCCACCAGCAAAACGATCTGAAAAGACATTTGGTGTCTGTCCAGCCAACAAGTTAGGCATTTTGGAAGAATACTTGGCATAGTTGAAATCTGCTCCCAAAATTTGTTTGTCTGCTAAAAAGTTTTTGATGATAGTGAAAGCTTTTTCATGGTAGTTCCGTGCCGCTTCGAATATAAAACAGTGATTTTTCTCAGCGGTATGTCTCAAATCTAGCCATTCTTGTGGCTGAGTGACGGCTGGCTTTTCAAGAATGACATGTTTACCTGCAGACAATGTAGCTTTTGCCTGAGCAAAATGCAAGGAGTTTGGGCTAGCAATATAGACCACATCAAAGGAGTTCTTGAAGAAGTCCTCTACTTTATCAAAGAGTTGGATATTCTGGTAGCGAGAAGCAAAGGTTGCTGCAGTTTCTAGTTTTCTAGAATAGACTGCGACCAGCTTGTATTCTCCACTGGAATGGGCTGCTTCTATGAAGTGGTGGCTGATAGCCCCTGTTCCGATGACACCTAATTTAAGCATAGTTACTCCTTTTCCGATTTCAAATCCTTCTTTCATTATAACATAGATAGACAGGACTATCCAACAGAGGGTAAAAAATTTCAAATAAGCTACTAGGTCTTTTCCAAAGAAAGTGGTACAATGGTGAGATGAGTAAATGAAATAGGAGGAAAAATGAGGTTACTACCTATAAGAAAAATATCACGTCAGTCTAAGAGGCTAGCGCTTTTTTTGACTTTTTGTGCAGGATATGTAGATGCCTATACTTTTATTGTCCGAGGGAATACTCTTGTAGCTGGACAAACTGGAAATGTCGTCTTTCTATCAGTGGGGCTCATTCAACACAATGTTTCAGATGCTAGTGCCAAAGTAATGACCTTGCTAGCTTTTATGATGGGGGTCTTTTTATTAACGATTTATAAGGAAAAATTGAGAATTGTGAAAAAACCGATTCTGTCCTTGATTCCTTTGGCAATCCTATCAATCATTATTGGATTTGTACCACAAACTGTAGAGAATATCTATCTAGTACCGCCCTTGGCCTTCTGTATGGGTTTGGTGACAACCGCTTTTGGAGAAGTATCGGGGATTGCGTATAATAACGCTTTTATGACAGGAAATATAAAACGTACTATGCTGGCTTTTGGAGATTATTTCCGGACCAAGCACACTCCTTTTTTACGTGAAGGTTTCATATTTGTTAGCCTGCTTAGTAGTTTTGTCCTTGGAGTGGTTTTTTCAGCCTATTTGACGATTTTTTATCATGAAAAGACCATTCTTGGTATTCCTATTATGATGAGCATTTTTTACCTCAGTATGCTTTTTGCCTCGTGGCGGAAAAAAGTAAAAGAAAAAGCTTCATTTTAGGTGTTATTACTTGTAAGAAAATAGGAGATATGCTATACTTGAAGAGTTGACTATGCACGTTCCTGTGCAACCGCACGAACATCGTTGCTTGATTATTCAAGTTTAAGTGGTTCGTCCCACGATGCTAGGCGAGTCTTCACAAAAAATTCGGGGAAACCCATAAAAATCATAGGAGGTGCATAATGAGCACATACGCAATTATCAAAACTGGCGGAAAACAAGTTAAAGTTGAAGTTGGTCAAGCAGTTTACGTTGAAAAATTGAACGTTGAAGCTGGTCAAGAAGTTACTTTTAACGAAGTTGTTCTTGTTGGTGGTGAAAACACTGTTGTCGGAACTCCACTTGTTGCTGGAGCTACTGTAGTTGGAACTGTTGAAAAACAAGGAAAACAAAAGAAAGTTGTTACTTACAAGTACAAACCTAAAAAAGGTAGCCACCGTAAACAAGGTCACCGTCAACCATATACAAAAGTTGTCATCAACGCAATTAACGCTTAATTTTAAGGAGAACACATGATACAAGCAGTCTTTGAGAGAGCCGAAGATGGCGAGCTGAGGAGTGCGGAAATTACTGGACACGCCGAGAGTGGCGAATACGGCTTAGATGTCGTGTGTGCATCG
This sequence comes from bacterium, assembly GCA_905221285.1. Classification (GTDB taxonomy): domain Bacteria; phylum Bacillota; class Bacilli; order Lactobacillales; family Streptococcaceae; genus Streptococcus. The sequence goes on along the minus strand of CAJNCM010000001.1, from coordinate 15,189 downwards.
GTTTCTACGCTTGCCATTAACTTTATCAATTCAATTGAGAAATTTGCAGGCTATGAACCAATCCTAGAATTAAACGAAGATGAAGGTGGCTATCTGATGGTTGAAATTCCAAAAGATCTTCCTTCACACCAGAGAGAAATGACACAGTTATTCTTTGAATCATTTTTCTTAGGTATGGCAAACTTATCTGAGAACTCTTCTGAGTTCGTCCAAACCAGAGTTATCACAGAAAACTAACACGGAGGAAAACATTATGTTAAAAATGACTCTTAACAACTTGCAACTTTTCGCCCACAAAAAAGGTGGAGGTTCTACATCAAACGGACGTGATTCACAAGCGAAACGTCTTGGAGCTAAAGCAGCTGACGGACAAACTGTAACAGGTGGATCAATCCTTTACCGTCAACGTGGTACACACATCTACCCAGGTGTAAACGTTGGACGTGGTGGAGACGATACTTTGTTCGCTAAAGTTGAGGGCGTAGTACGCTTTGAACGTAAAGGACGCGATAAAAAACAAGTTTCTGTTTACCCAATCGCTAAATAAAAAGGTCCAGTGAACCTTTTTATCCCGAGCCTTGAAATATAAAGGCGAGGAAGCTAGAAGTAGCATAAACTAAGGCTTTCCGAGTTTTCGGGGAGCCTATTTTTTTGTTTTGATACCCATATTTTAAAAACCAATGTAAGAAGCGAATTTGTCGGATACTTCATTTTACAATCATAAAATAGTTGAATGTAAAACTTTTACAGGAACAATTTTTATAAGGGAATAAGATATTGTAAAAATTGCTAAGATTTGATATAATAATTTTATATTAGTAAGCTAGCAGAAATATGGAAAGGATGTAAACCTGTATGAAAAAAATTATCACCATAATAGTCTGTTCAATCTCTTTTCTTGTTTTATCTGCTTGTGTCAGTAAGAAAAAACTTGTTCTTCCTGAACCTGAAACGATCTCTGTAATTTCCCTGCAGAAAAAAATCTCTGAAGATATTAAAACTATAACCAAGAGAGAAGAAATCTCAAAATTGATTGACGAGATACAGAAGCAGTCCACCTCCACAACTTTAGAAAGTTTAAATGATCAACCGACAAATGTTAAAGATTACATCATTATCAAATTCTCTCATCAGAATGAAGAAAATGATAGTGTAGCCTATCTATATACTATGAAAGAAAAACAATATATTGAACAACCCTATGTTGGGATTTGGGAGGTAAGTCCAGAAATAGCGAATAGGGTTGAAGAAGCTTATTCTAGTTGATTTATAGAATAAAAGAAATTTTTAGAGAGTTTTCTTGTATCATGTTTTAAACGGTAAATCAACAAGATCTGCTGTTTTTGTTTGCTTGAAATCAGATAAGAACTTAAAAAAGATATCATTCTAATTCTTGTATTAGGATGTTAGAGAATTCATTTAGATTTGAAAATTTCCTGACTTTTTTCCTTTTTGGAAAACTTCTAAAATATGGTATAATGAAAAGATAAAGAAGCTGGGGGTAGAAGATGAACATTCAACAATTACGCTATGTTGTGGCTATTGCGAATAGCGGTACTTTTCGTGAAGCTGCTGAAAAGATGTATGTTAGTCAGCCGAGTCTGTCTATTTCTGTTCGTGATTTGGAAAAAGAGTTGGGCTTTAAGATTTTCCGTCGGACCAGCTCAGGGACTTTCTTGACTCGTCGTGGTATGGAATTCTATGAAAAAGCTCAAGAATTGGTTAAAGGATTTGATATTTTTCAAAATCAGTATGCCAATCCTGAAGAAGAAAAAGATGAATTTTCCATTGCTAGTCAGCACTATGACTTCTTGCCACCAACTATTACGGCCTTTTCAGAGCGCTATCCTGATTACAAAAATTTCCGTATTTTTGAGTCAACTACTGTTCAAATCTTAGACGAGGTAGCGCAAGGGCATAGTGAGATTGGGATTATCTACCTCAACAATCAAAATAAAAAGGGGATTATGCAACGGGTTGAAAAGTTAGGCCTTGAGGTCATTGAATTGATTCCCTTCCAGACTCATATTTATCTCCGTGAGGGGCATCCTTTGGCTCAGAAAGATGAATTGGTCATGGAGGATTTAGCAGATCTACCGACGGTTCGTTTCACTCAAGAGAAAGATGAGTACCTTTATTATTCAGAGAACTTTGTCGATACCAGCGCTAGCTCACAGATGTTTAATGTGACAGACCGTGCTACCTTGAATGGTATTTTGGAGCGGACGGACGCCTATGCGACAGGTTCTGGATTTTTAGATAGTGACAGTGTTAATGGCATCACAGTTATTCGTCTCAAGGATGACCTGGATAATCACATGGTCTATGTTAAACGTGAGGAAGTGGAGCTCAGTCAGGCTGGAACTCTTTTCGTAGAAGTCATGCAAGAATATTTTAATCAGAAGAGGAAATCATGAAAAAAAGAGGAATAGTGGCAGTCATTGTACTGCTTTTGATTGCGCTGGATCAGTTAGTTAAATCCTATATCGTCCAGCAGATTCCACTGGGTGAAGTGCGCTCTTGGATTCCCAATTTTATTAGTTTGACCTACCTGCAAAATCGAGGGGCAGCCTTTTCTATCTTACAAGATCAGCAGTTCTTATTTGCTATTATTACACTGGTCGTTATGGTAGGTGCCATTTGGTATCTACATAAGCACATGGAGGACTCACTCTGGATGGTCTTGGGTTTGACCTTGATTATCGCAGGTGGTCTTGGAAATTTTATTGACAGGGTGAGTCAGGGCTTTGTTGTGGATATGTTTCACCTTGACTTTATCAACTTTGCAATTTTCAATGTGGCAGATAGCTATCTGACGGTTGGAGTGATTATTTTATTGATTGCAATGCTAAAAGAGGAAATAAATGGAAATTAAAATTGAAACTGGTGGCCTGCGTTTAGATAAGGCTTTGTCGGATTTGACAGAATTATCACGCAGTCTCGCGAATGAACAAATTAAATCAGGTCAGGTCTTGGTCAATGGCCAAGTCAAGAAAGCTAAATACACTGTCCAAGAGGGCGATATCGTCACTTACCATGTGCCAGAACCAGAGGTTTTAGAGTATGTGGCTGAGAATCTTCCACTAGAAATCATCTACCAAGATGAGGATGTGGCTGTCGTTAACAAACCTCAGGGGATGGTTGTGCATCCGAGTGCTGGTCATATTAGTGGAACTCTGGTAAATGCCCTTATGTATCATATTAAGGACTTGTCGGGTATCAATGGGGTTCTGCGTCCAGGAATTGTTCACCGTATTGATAAAGATACGTCAGGCCTTCTCATGATTGCTAAAAATGATGAGGCGCATATAGCGCTTGCCCAAGAACTGAAGGATAAAAAGTCTCTCCGCAAATATTGGGCGATTGTTCATGGAAATCTGCCTAATGATCGCGGTGTGATTGAAGCGCCGATTGGCCGTAGTGAAAAAGATCGTAAGAAACAGGCTGTGACTGCTAAAGGGAAGCCTGCAGTGACCCGTTTCCACGTCTTGGAACGCTTTGGTGATTACAGCTTGGTAGAGTTGCAGCTAGAGACAGGACGCACTCATCAAATCCGTGTCCACATGGCTTATATCGGCCATCCAGTCGCTGGGGATGAAGTCTATGGCCCTCGCAAGACTTTGAAAGGACATGGACAATTTCTTCATGCCAAGACGCTAGGATTTACTCATCCACGAACAGGTGAGATTTTGGAATTTACAGCAGATATCCCAGAGATTTTTAAGGAAACCTTGGAGAGATTGAGAAAGAATTAGATTTGATAAAAGGTTGAGATGACTTGTCTCGACCTTTTTCCTATCAACTCTTTTCTATTTCCTGCCATTCATGTTATAATGGATAAATATGAAGAATCGGAGTGAGACTATGAAATACAAACGGATTGTCTTTAAGGTGGGAACTTCTTCTCTGACAAATGAGGATGGAAGTTTATCACGTAGTAAGGTAAAGGCTATTACCCAGCAGTTGGCTATGCTGCACGAGGCTGGTCATGAATTGATTTTGGTGTCGTCAGGTGCCATTGCTGCAGGTTTTGGGGCCTTAGGATTTAAAAAGCGTCCGACTAAGATTGCTGATAAACAGGCTTCAGCAGCGGTAGGGCAAGGCCTTTTGTTGGAAGAATACACGACCAATCTTCTCTTGCGCCAAATCGTTTCTGCACAAATTTTGCTGACTCAGGATGATTTTGTGGATAAGCGCCGTTATAAAAATGCCCATCAGGCTTTGTCAGTTCTACTTAGCCGTGGCGCGATTCCTATTATCAATGAGAATGACAGTGTCGTTATTGATGAGCTCAAGGTCGGGGACAATGACACTCTAAGTGCTCAGGTAGCAGCCATGGTCCAAGCAGACCTTTTGGTCCTCTTGACAGACGTAGACGGTCTATATACTGGAAATCCTAATTCAGACCCAAGAGCCAAACGCTTGGAGCGAATTGAGACCATCAATCGTGAGATTATCGATATGGCCGGTGGAGCTGGTTCGTCTAATGGTACAGGTGGCATGTTAACCAAAATCAAAGCTGCAACTATTGCGACAGAATCAGGAGTTCCTGTTTATATCTGCTCATCCTTGAAGTCAGATGCTATGATTGAGGCAGCGGAGGAGACTAAGGATGGTTCCTACTTTGTTGCACAGGAGAAAGGGCTCCGTACCCAGAAACAATGGCTAGCCTTCTATGCTCAGAGCCAAGGTTCTATTTGGGTTGATAAAGGGGCTGCTGAAGCTCTCTCTCAACATGGGAAGAGTCTTCTCTTATCTGGTATTGTTGAAGCAGAAGGAGCCTTTTCTTACGGTGATATCGTGACAGTATTTGACAAGGAAAGTGGAAAATCACTTGGAAAAGGACGCGTGCAATTTGGAGCATCTGCTTTGGAGGATATGTTGCGTTCTCAAAAAGCCAAGGGTGTCTTGATTCATCGCGATGACTGGATTTCCATTACTCCTGAAATCCAACTACTCTTTACAGAATTTTAGAGGTAAACTATGGTAAGTACACAAGAACAATTTGAACAGGTACAGGCTGTTAAAAAATCGATCAACACAGCTAGTGAAGAGGTGAAAAACCAAGCCTTGCTAGCCATGGCTGATCACTTATTAGCAGATAATGAGGAAATTTTAGCAGCCAATGCCCTTGATATGGAAGCTGCTAAGGGTAAAATCTCAGATGTGATGCTGGATCGTCTTTATTTGGATGCAAGACGTATAGAAGCAATGGCAACTGGTATTCGTGAAGTGGTTGCCTTACCAGATCCAATCGGTGAAGTTTTAGAAACCAATCATCTTGAAAATGGCTTGGTTATCACAAAGAAACGGGTGGCTATGGGGGTTATTGGTATTATCTATGAAAGCCGTCCAAATGTGACGTCTGATGCGGCTGCTCTGGCTCTCAAGAGTGGAAATGCAGTTGTTCTTCGTAGTGGGAAGGATGCCTATCAAACTGCCCATGCCATTGTCACAGCCTTGAAGAAGGGCTTGGAAACGACTACTATTCACCCAGATGTGATTCAACTGGTGGAAGATACCAGCCGTGAAAGTAGCTATGCCATGATGAAGGCCAAGGGCTATCTAGACCTTCTCATTCCTCGTGGAGGGGCTGGCTTGATCAATGCCGTTGTTGAGAATGCTATCGTACCAGTTATCGAGACAGGAACTGGGATTGTTCATGTTTATGTCGATAAGGACGCAGATGAAGATAAGGCTCTATCTATCATCAACAATGCCAAAACTAGTCGTCCTTCTGTCTGCAATGCCATGGAGGTTCTACTTGTTCATAAAGACAAAGCAGCAAGCTTCCTTCCTCGCTTGGAGCAAGTGCTGGTTTCAGATCGAAAAGAAGCTGGTCTGGAACCAATTCAATTCCGCTTGGATGAGAAAGCAAGTCAGTTTGTTTCAGGCCAAGCAGCTGAAGCACAAGACTTTGATACCGAGTTTTTGGACTATGTATTAGCTGTTAAGGTTGTGAGCAGTTTAGAAGAAGCGGTTGCGCACATTGAAGCTCACAGTACCCATCATTCGGATGCCATTGTGACGGAAAATGCTGAAGCTGCAGCTTACTTTACAGATCAAGTGGACTCAGCAGCGGTTTATGTCAATGCCTCAACTCGTTTCACAGATGGAGGCCAATTTGGTCTTGGTTGTGAAATGGGGATTTCTACTCAGAAACTGCACGCGCGTGGTCCAATGGGCTTGAAGGAGTTGACTAGCTACAAGTATGTGGTTACTGGTGACGGACAGATAAGGGAGTAAGAGATGAAGATTGGATTTATCGGTTTGGGGAATATGGGAGCTAGTTTGGCCAAGGCTGTTTTGCAGGCCAAGACGGGTGCTGACCTTCTCCTTGCCAATCGTAGTCAAGTCAAGGTAGATGCTTTCATTGCCAACTTCGGTGGTCAGGCTTCCAGCAATGAAAAAATATTTGCAGAAGCAGATGTGATTTTTCTAGGAGTTAAGCCTGCTCAATTTTCTGAACTGCTTTCTCAATACCAGACTATCCTTAAAAAAAGAGAAAGTCTTCTTTTGATTTCCATGGCAGCTGGATTGACCTTGGAAAAACTGGCTAGTCTTCTTCCAAGTCAACACAGAATTATTCGTATGATGCCAAATACTCCTGCTTCTATCGGTCAAGGAGTGATTAGCTATGCCTTGTCTCCTAATTGCAGGGTTGAGGACAGTGATCTCTTTTGTCAGCTTTTAACTAAGGCTGGTCTCTTGGTTGAACTAGGAGAAGGCTTAATCGACGCGGCGACAGGTCTTGCAGGCTGTGGGCCGGCTTTTGTCTATCTCTTTATTGAGGCCTTGGCAGATGCAGGTGTTCAGACAGGATTGCCACGGGAAACAGCTTTAAAAATGGCAGCTCAAACCGTGGTAGGAGCTGGGCAATTGGTCCTTGAAAGTCAGCAACATCCTGGGGTCTTGAAAGACCAAGTCTGTAGCCCAGGTGGTTCGACTATCGCTGGTGTAGCAAGCCTAGAAGCGCATGCTTTTCGAGGAACAGTCATGGATGCAGTTGGTCAAGCCTACAAACGAACACAAGAACTAGGTAAATAAGAGGTAGTTTTGTCTGCCTCTTTTATGGTGGCTGATACTCTTCGAAAATCAAATTCAAACTGCGTCAGCTTCACCTTGCCGTACTCAAGTACAGCCTGCGGCTAGCTTCCTAGTTTGCTCTTTGATTTTCATTGAGTATGAAATGAGAAGACAAAAAAGATTGTCACAAACCCCTATTTTTTGATAGAATAGAAGTAGTAAAAAAGAAATGAGTTAGACATGTCAAAAGGATTTTTAGTCTCTCTTGAGGGACCAGAGGGAGCAGGAAAGACCAGTGTTTTAGAGGCTCTGCTACCAATTTTAGAGGAAAAAGGGGTAGAGGTGCTGACGACCCGTGAACCTGGCGGAGTCTTGATTGGGGAGAAGATTCGGGAAGTGATTTTGGACCCAAGTCATACTCAGATGGATCCTAAAACGGAACTCCTTCTCTATATCGCCAGTCGCAGACAGCACTTGGTGGAAAAAGTTCTTCCAGCACTTGAAGCTAGCAAGTTGGTCATTATGGACCGCTTCATCGATAGTTCTGTTGCCTATCAGGGATTTGGCCGTGGTTTGGATATCGATGATATTGATTGGCTCAATCAGTTTGCGACAGATGGCCTTAAACCTGATTTGACACTCTATTTTGACATCGAGGTGGAAGAAGGACTGGCTCGCATTGCTGCTAATAGCAATCGTGAGGTCAATCGTTTGGACTTGGAAGGGTTGGACTTGCATAAAAAAGTTCGTCAAGGCTACCTTTCTCTTCTGAACAAAGAAGGGAATCGCATTGTCAAGATCAATGCTAGTCTCCCTTTGGAGCAAGTTGTGGAAACTACCAAGGCTATCTTGTTTGATAGAATGGGATTAGCTAAATGAAACAAGATCAACTAAAGGCCTGGCAGCCAGAACAGTTTGACCGCTTTGTCCGTATCTTGGAGCAAGACCAGCTCAATCATGCCTATCTCTTTTCAGGTTTCTTTGGAAGCTTGGAAATGGCGCAGTTTTTGGCTAAGAGCCTCTTTTGTACAGATAAGGTAGGCGTTTTACCATGTGAGAAATGCCGAAATTGTAAGCTGATTGAACAGGGAGAATTTCCCGATGTCACCTTGATTAAGCCAGTCAATCAGGTCATCAAGACAGAACGCATTCGGGAATTGGTGGGCCAGTTTTCTCAAGCAGGGATTGAAAGCCAGCAGCAGGTTTTTATAATCGAGCAAGCTGAGAAAATGCATCCTAATGCAGCCAATTCTCTGCTCAAGGTTATCGAAGAACCCCAGAGTGAGGTTTATATTTTCTTCCTGACCAGTGATGAGGAAAAGATGTTACCGACCATCCGTAGTCGGACCCAGATTTTCCACTTTAAAAAGCAGGAAGAAAAACTCATCTTGCTCTTAGAACAAATGGGACTGGTCAAGAAAAAAGCAACTCTTTTAGCACAGTTCAGTCAATCGCGAATTGAAGCTGAAAAGTTGGCTAATCAGGCAAGTTTTTGGACCTTGGTGGATGAAAGTGAACGCCTGCAGACCTGGTTATTAGCTAAGAAAAAAGAAAGTTATCTGCAGGTCGCTAAATTAGCCAACTTGGCGGATGACAAGGAAAAGCAGGATCAGATCTTGCGAATCCTTGAAGTCCTCTGTGGGAAGGACCTTCTGCAAGCAAGAGTAAGGGTGATTCTACAAGATTTGTTAGAAGCTAGAAAAATGTGGCAAGCTAATGTCAGCTTTCAAAATGCCATGGAATATCTGGTCTTGAAAGAAATGTAAACTCAAAAATGAACGATAAAGAAAGGAAAGGGCTGGTTTATGGACAAAAAAGAATTATTTGACGCGCTGGATGATTTTTCCCAACAGTTATTGGTGACCTTGGCCGATGTGGAAGCCATCAAGAAAAATCTCAAGAGCTTGGTAGAGGAAAATACAGCTCTTCGCTTGGAAAATAGTAAGTTGCGAGAACGCTTGGGTGAGGTGGAAGCAGATGCTCCTGTCAAGGCCAAGCATGTTCGTGAAAGTGTCCGTCGAATCTATAAAGACGGATTTCACGTATGTAATGATTTTTATGGGCAACGTCGAGAGCAGGACGAGGAATGTATGTTCTGTGACGAGTTGTTATACAGGGAGTAAACATGCAGATTCAAAAAAGTTTTAAGGGGCAGTCTCTCTATGGCAAGCTGTATCTAGTAGCAACGCCGATTGGCAATCTAGATGATATGACCTTTCGTGCTATCCAAACCTTGAAAGAAGTGGATTGGATTGCGGCTGAGGACACGCGCAATACAGGTCTTTTGCTCAAGCATTTTGACATTTCTACAAAGCAGATTAGTTTTCATGAGCACAATGCCAAGGAAAAGATTCCTGATTTGATTGATTCTCTGAAAGCAGGACAAAGTATTGCTCAGGTATCCGATGCGGGTCTGCCTAGTATCTCGGACCCTGGTCATGATTTGGTTAAGGCAGCTATTGAGGAAGAAATTGCGGTTGTCACTGTTCCAGGTGCCTCTGCAGGGATTTCTGCCTTGATTGCCAGTGGTTTGGCTCCACAGCCACATATCTTCTATGGTTTTTTACCAAGAAAATCAGGCCAGCAAAAGCAATTTTTCGACTCGAAAAAAGACTATCCTGAAACACAAATTTTCTATGAATCACCTCATCGTGTGGCAGATACATTGGAAAATATGCTAGAAGTCTACGGTGACCGCTCGGTCGTCTTGGTCAGAGAATTGACCAAAATCTATGAAGAGTACCAACGAGGTACTATCTCTGAGTTATTAGAAAGCATTGCAGAAACGCCACTCAAGGGCGAATGCCTTCTCATTGTTGAAGGTGCTAGCCAAGATGTGGAGGAAAAAGACGAGGAGGACTTGTTCTTAGAAATCCAAGCCCGTATCCAGCAAGGCATGAAGAAAAATCAAGCCATTAAGGAAGTGGCGAAGATTTACCAGTGGAATAAAAGCCAGCTCTACGCCGCCTACCACGATTGGGAAGAAAATGACTAAACAGGGAAGTTTGCCTTCTTCCCTTTTTTTGTTATACTAGTAGAAGAAAAAATAGAAAGATTTGTGGGTGTCAAACAGTCCAGTGGGATGTTTTGATATGGACTTAGGTCCTACCCAAAGAGGTATTAGTGTCGTGTCTCAATCTTATATCAATGTTATCGGTGCTGGTTTGGCAGGTTCTGAAGCAGCCTACCAAATCGCAGAACGTGGTATTCCAGTTAAACTCTATGAAATGCGTGGTGTCAAGTCAACACCTCAGCACAAAACAGACAATTTTGCTGAGTTAGTTTGTTCCAATTCTCTTCGTGGAGATGCTTTGACAAATGCAGTGGGTCTTCTCAAGGAAGAAATGCGTCGCTTGGGTTCAGTTATTTTGGAATCTGCTGAGGCTACACGTGTTCCTGCAGGTGGTGCGCTTGCGGTGGATCGCGACGGTTTCTCCCAAATGGTGACCGAAAAAGTTGTCAACCATCCCTTGATTGAAGTGGTTCGTGATGAAATTACAGAATTACCGACTGATGTAATCACAGTTGTCGCTACTGGTCCCTTGACTAGCGATACCTTGGCTGAGAAGATTCATGCCCTTAATGATGGCGATGGTTTCTATTTCTACGATGCGGCAGCGCCTATTATCGACGTCAACACTATCGATATGAGCAAGGTCTATCTCAAGTCTCGTTATGATAAGGGAGAAGCCGCTTATCTCAACGCTCCAATGAACAAGCAGGAGTTTATGGATTTCCATGAAGCCTTGGTTAATGCGGAAGAAGCACCGCTCAATTCTTTCGAAAAAGAAAAGTATTTTGAAGGATGTATGCCTATCGAAGTCATGGCTAAACGTGGTATTAAAACCATGCTTTATGGTCCTATGAAGCCAGTGGGGCTTGAGTATCCGGACGACTACACAGGACCTCGTGATGGAGAGTTCAAAACACCTTATGCGGTGGTTCAGCTTCGTCAGGACAATGCTGCTGGTAGCCTCTACAATATCGTTGGTTTCCAGACCCACCTCAAATGGGGAGAGCAAAAGCGTGTCTTCCAAATGATTCCAGGTCTTGAAAATGCTGAGTTTGTACGTTATGGTGTTATGCACCGCAATTCTTACATGGATTCACCAAATCTTCTTGAGCAGACTTACCGTTCTAAGAAACAACCAAATCTCTTCTTTGCTGGTCAGATGACGGGTGTGGAAGGCTATGTTGAGTCCGCAGCGTCAGGCTTAGTTGCGGGAATTAACGCGGCTCGTCTCTTCAAGGGAGAAAGCGAGGCTATTTTCCCAGAGACGACGGCTATCGGAAGCTTAGCTCATTACATCACCCATGCTGACAGTAAACATTTCCAACCAATGAATGTCAACTTTGGGATTATCAAGGAGTTGGAAGGCGAGCGTATCCGTGATAAGAAGGCTCGTTATGAAAAAATTGCAGAGCGTGCTCTTTCTGACTTAGAGGAATTTTTAACGGTCTAATTTTTTTGAAAGAATTGCTCATGATACTATAAAAATCTTAGAAATTATGATAAAATAGGTAGGATAAAAAAAGGAGAGTGAAAATGGCGAATCCCAAGTATAAACGTATTTTAATCAAGTTATCAGGTGAAGCCCTTGCCGGTGAACGAGGCGTAGGGATTGATATCCAAACAGTTCAAACAATCGCAAAAGAGATTCAAGAAGTTCATAGCTTAGGTATCGAAATTGCCCTTGTTATTGGTGGAGGAAATCTCTGGCGTGGAGAACCTGCAGCAGAAGCAGGTATGGACCGCGTTCAGGCAGATTACACAGGAATGCTTGGGACTGTTATGAATGCTCTTGTGATGGCAGATTCATTGCAACAAGTTGGGGTTGATACACGTGTGCAAACAGCTATTGCTATGCAACAAGTGGCAGAGCCTTATGTCCGTGGACGTGCCCTTCGTCACCTTGAAAAAGGCCGTATCGTTATCTTTGGTGCTGGAATTGGTTCACCATACTTCTCAACAGATACAACAGCGGCTCTTCGTGCAGCTGAAATCGAAGCAGATGCCATCCTTATGGCTAAAAATGGTGTCGACGGTGTTTACAATGCCGATCCTAAGAAAGACAAGACAGCTGTTAAATTTGAAGAATTGACCCACCGTGACGTTATCAATAAAGGTCTCCGTATCATGGACTCAACAGCTTCAACCCTCTCAATGGATAACGACATTGACTTGGTTGTCTTCAACATGAACCAACCAGGCAACATCAAACGTGTCGTATTTGGTGAAAATATCGGAACAACAGTTTCAAACAATATCGAAGAAAAGGAATAAGAAAGATTATGGCTAACGCAATTATTGAAAAAGCTAAAGAGAGAATGACCCAATCTCACCACTCACTTGCTCGTGAATTTGGTGCTATCCGTGCCGGTCGTGCCAATGCAAGCTTGCTTGACCGTGTACATGTAGAATACTATGGAGTCGAAACTCCTCTTAACCAAATCGCTTCAATTACGATTCCAGAAGCGCGTGTTTTGTTGGTAACACCATTTGACAAGTCTTCATTGAAAGACATCGAACGTGCTTTGAACGCTTCTGATCTTGGTATCACACCAGCGAATGACGGTTCTGTGATTCGCTTGGTTATCCCAGCTCTTACAGAAGAAACTCGTCGTGACCTTGCTAAAGAAGTGAAGAAGGTCGGTGAGAATGCTAAGGTGGCTGTCCGCAATATCCGTCGCGATGCTATGGACGAAGCTAAGAAACAAGAAAAAGCAAAAGAAATCACTGAAGACGAATTGAAGACTCTTGAAAAAGACATTCAAAAAGTAACAGACGATGCTGTTAAACACATCGACGACATGACTGCCAACAAAGAAAAAGAACTTTTGGAAGTCTAAAAATAAACAGAAAAACTCAGTTGGCATTGCTGGCTGAGTTTTATTCGAAAGAAGGAAATATGAATACAAATCTTGCAAGTTTTATCGTTGGACTGATCATCGATGAAAATGACCGTTTTTACTTTGTGCAAAAGGATGGTCAAACCTATGCTCTTGCTAAGGAAGAAGGTCACCATACAGTAGGGGATACGGTCAAAGGTTTTGCCTATACGGATATGAAGCAAAAACTCCGCCTGACCACTCTAGAAGTGACCGCCACTCAGGACCAATTTGGTTGGGGAACTGTAACGGAAGTTCGTAAAGACTTGGGTGTCTTTGTGGATACAGGCCTTCCTGACAAGGAAATCGTTGTGTCACTCGATATTCTCCCTGAGCTCAAGGAACTCTGGCCTAAGAAGGGCGACCAACTCTACATCCGTCTTGAAGTGGACAAGAAAGACCGTATCTGGGGACTCTTGGCTTATCAAGAAGACTTCCAACGTCTGGCTCGTCCTGCCTACAACAACATGCAGAACCAAAACTGGCCAGCCATTGTTTACCGCCTCAAGCTGTCAGGTACCTTTGTCTATCTGCCAGAAAATAACATGCTTGGCTTTATCCATCCTAGCGAGCGCTATGCAGAGCCACGTTTAGGACAAGTTTTAGATGCACGCGTTATTGGTTTCCGTGAAGTGGACCGCACGTTGAACCTCTCCCTCAAACCACGTTCCTTTGAAATGTTGGAAAATGATGCTCAGATGATTTTGACTTACTTGGAAAGCAATGGCGGTTTCATGACCTTAAATGATAAGTCATCTCCAGACGACATCAAGGCAACCTTTGGAATTTCTAAAGGTCAGTTCAAGAAAGCACTTGGTGGCTTGATGAAGGCTGGTAAAATCAAGCAAGACCAGTTTGGTACAGAGTTGATCTAGGGAGACTTATGAGAAAATCATTTTACACTTGGCTCATGACCGAGCGCAATCCTAAAAGTAACAGTCCCAAGGCTATATTGGCAGACCTAGCTTTTGAAGAGTCTTCCTTCCCAAAACACACCGATGATTTTGATGAGGTGAGTCGCTTTTTGGAGGAGCATGCCAGTTTCTCTTTTAACCTAGGAGACTTTGACGCTATCTGGCAAGAATACTTAGAACACTAGCATGATTCATTGGGTTTGGGCTAGTAATTTCTCCACCCCTTTGCTATAATAAAAAGAAATAAAAGGATTAGAGAGGTTCTTTATTTGAAGGAACATTCAATAGACATTCAACTGAGTCATCCAGATGACCTGTTTCATCTTTTTGGTTCCAATGAGCGCCATCTTCGTTTGATGGAAGAAGAGCTCGATGTGGTGATTCATGCTCGTACGGAGATTGTCCAGGTTTTGGGAGAAGAATCTGCCTGTGAGGAAGCCCGTCAGGTTATTCAAGCTCTCATGGTCTTGGTAAATCGTGGGATGACCGTTGGTACGCCAGATGTGGTGACCGCGATTAGCATGGTCAAAAATGATGAAATTGACAAGTTTGTCGCCCTTTACGAAGAAGAAATTATCAAAGACAATACAGGGAAGCCGATCCGTGTCAAAACTTTAGGTCAAAAACTTTATGTGGATAGTGTTAAGCAACACGATGTGACCTTTGGAATCGGACCTGCAGGGACAGGGAAGACCTTTCTTGCAGTGACCTTGGCAGTGACAGCTCTTAAACGTGGGCAGGTCAAGCGGATTATCCTGACTCGTCCAGCAGTGGAAGCAGGTGAAAGTCTAGGATTTCTTCCGGGTGATCTCAAGGAGAAGGTGGATCCTTACCTTCGTCCTGTTTACGATGCCTTATATCAGATTCTTGGGAAAGACCAGACGACTCGTCTCATGGAGCGAGAAATTATCGAAATTGCGCCCCTTGCCTACATGCGTGGACGAACCTTGGATGATGCCTTTGTCATTCTAGATGAGGCGCAAAATACGACCATCATGCAGATGAAGATGTTCCTGACTCGTTTAGGCTTTAATTCTAAGATGATTGTCAATGGAGATATCAGTCAGATTGACCTGCCGCGTAATGTCAAGTCGGGTTTGATTGATGCCCAAGAAAAACTCAAGAACATTCACCAAATTGACTTTGTTCATTTTTCAGCCAAGGATGTGGTTCGTCATCCAGTTGTCGCTCAGATTATCCGAGCTTATGAACCAGCTCCAATTAAAAATGAAGAGCGTGAAGAAGTCCAAGAAGAAACAGAATAACAAAAAAGAGCAGTTCAGTGTACTGACCCCAAAAAGTTAGACAATTAATTTAAGCAAAGGATTTAGTTCTGTATTGTACAGGGCTAAGTCCTTTT